>NZ_SMCL01000012.1:0-155757 GCF_004343065.1 Neorhizobium sp. S3-V5DH | reverse complement strand
CGCATGGCACCGACAGCGCGGTTGACGGCCTGGCCGGAGGCTTCGGCGTCGCGCGACGACTGCCGGGCGATCTTTTCGGTCTGGGCGGCATTGTCAGCGTTCTGCTTGATGTTCGCTGCCATCTGCTCCATCGAGGCGGAGGCCTCTTCGGCTGACGATGCCTGTTCGGTGGCACCCTGCGACAGGGTTTCCGAACTTGCCGAAAGCTCCTGGCTGCCCGACGAGACATTGCTCGACGCGGCCAGCGCATCGGCAACAACGCCCCGAAGGCGTTCAATCATGACATTGACGTGGCCAAGTAGTTCGCCGATCTCATCCTTGGTAGAGATCTCAACCGTGCGGGTAAGGTCACCCTCTGCAACGTTGCGCACGCCAGCAGTTGCTCGAGCAAGGCCCCGGCTGATTGTCATCGAAATCCAGATGGCGGCTGACAACGCGATGACGACTGCAACGCCAGCGACGCCGACCATAAGGTTTCGCGTGGTTTCGTAAAGAATATCGGTTTCGGTGTTCGCATCGGCCAGCTGCTGTTTCGACAATGCCACCAGTTCATCGACGGCTGCGTCCAGTCCGTTGGCGGCCTCGCGCCCTTCGGTGACAGACAAGCGCTGGGCTTGGTCAGTCGCTCCCGCCTGAACGGCTGCGCGAATGCGATCGTCGACGGCATCTGCCTTGGCGGCGAATTCCTGAATCTTCAGCCAGCGAGGCTTGCCTTGCTCTGTGGCAATGCTGAGCGCTTTGTCGAGCGCAGTCTTCAACTCGACGCGTGCTGCGTTGCCCTTCTCGCGCGCCGCATCGATCTCCGTGGGAGTCGTGGCGGCAATCAGGTTCTTCTGCTGGCGGATGCTTTGCAACTGCGCCACGCTGACCCTCTGGGCGAGATCCAGGCGAGCGACAGGTCCGTTGGACATCTGCGTCATCGCATTATTCAGCTCGGAGAGACTGGTAACTCCATAGATCGCTGTCGCAAGCAACAGGACGATCATGACAGCGAAGGCCAGGCTAAGCTTGAGTTTGATCGTGAATTTCATGGTCTCACCTTTGTGCTGAGCCGTGGGAGATGGATGAATTGATGCGATCTGCCTCGGCGGCAAAAATCGCATTGAGATTGGGGACGATGATGAATTCCGTCCCTCGCTTGACGAGGCATTCGATGAAATCCGGCCGCCAACGCATGCCGACGCTCGGCGGCGGCTCGCCCGCAGCCCGAAGGAGTGTCGTCACCTCGTGCACCTTGTCCGTGCGGATGCCGGCGAGAACAGGCTCGCCATCGATGTTGATCGCGATGACGATGATGCGGCTGTCGATGGTCGGCTTCGTCGCTTCCATACCGAAAGCGAGCCGTATATCGGCAAGCGGAATAACCTTGCCACGGAAGTTGATCACGCATCCCACGAAGGCTTTGGCCCCCGGGACCACGGTCTCGGGCAGGAGATCCAGGATTTCCTGTACGATCACGGCTTCCAGCGCAAACATCTCGCCGGCGATGTCGAATGTGAGGACTTCCAGCTCGTTACGGCCGTTCCAGAGGTCTTCCGAAATCTTTCTGACTGCTTCGTTCATCCGGCCGCCCGCAGATGCGCCTCCTGTTGTTGTCCTTCGGTCACCAGATGTCCGACGTCGAGAATCAGCGCCACGTCGCCGTCGCCGAGGATGGTCGCACCGGAAAAGGTCGCGACGTCATGATGCAGTTTCGACATGGCCTTGATGACGGTCTGGTGGTCGCCGATGATCTGGTCGACCACCAGCCCCACGCGTTCCGAACCGGTCGAAATGACCACCACTTTCTGGAAAGGATCTGGTTTGGTGCCGGTGCGGAAGAGGTCGCGGAGCCGGAGGAAGGGCACCAGGCTGTCGCGCAGCGAGATGAAGCTGCGTCCGCGGGAGCGCATGTCTTCCTCGATCGACAGTTCCAGGCATTCTTCGACGGCAGAGAGTGGAATAACGTAACGGCCGGCGCCGACACGGACGAGCAGCCCGTCGATGATCGCCAGAGTCAGAGGGATCGCCAGCGAGATTTCAGAGCCCTGGCCCGCATGGCTGGCCACGTTGATCGTGCCGCGCAGGGCGTCGATGGTCCGCTTGACCACGTCCATGCCGACGCCGCGGCCGGAGAGATTGGTGACCTGCTGCGCCGTCGAAAAGCCCGGCTGGAAGATAAGCTGATAGAGTTCCTGATCGGTGAGGTTCGCGTTCGGCGGAATGAGGCCCGATGCTTCCGCCTTTGCCCGTACCCGCTCCCGGTTGATGCCGCGGCCATCGTCCTTGATGGTGATGATGACCTCGCCCGCCTGCTGGCGGGCGGAGAGCATGATCCGCCCCGCCTGAGGCTTGCCGGCGGCAAGGCGTTCATCCGGTGTTTCCAGCCCGTGATCGCAGGAATTGCGGACGAGATGGACGAGCGGATCTGCAAGTCGCTCGATGACGCTTTTATCGACTTCGGTGCTTTCGCCCTCGGTGACGAGCTCGATCATCTTCCCGGTCTCGTGGGAAAGATCGTGCACAAGTCGGCGGAACCGGCCGAAGAGCTGGGTGACCGGCACCATGCGCAGCACCATCATGGTATCCCGAAGCTCGCCGGAGAGGCGTTCCACGTCTTCCGAAACGGCGCGCAACTGCAGATCGCCGCTGCCGCCCGCAAGCTGGCTGAGGCGGGATTGGGCAATCACCAGCTCTCCGACCCGGTCCATCAGCTCGTCGAGCTTTTCGGCGGGTACGCGGACATTTTCGGAAGTTTTGCTGGCCTTGGCGTCGGTTGGGAGTGGAGCGACAGTCACAGGGGCCGATACGCGCGACGCTGAAGCCGTGACGGGCTCCGTTGCGGCTGGCTCGGCTGGCTGGACCGGTGTCTCCCGACTTTCCGGGGACCTTGCGGCGGAAGTGGCGGCCTCGACGGCGGTAATCTCCAGCTGCATGTCGTCCATGACGAAGATGAAGACATCCTCGATTGCCGAGCGGGGCTGGGACGTCAGCAGCTCTACATTCCAGGAGATGTGGAGATCCGTGGGGGAGAGAAGATCAAGTGACGGAATTGTGGAACGGTCGGCGACGATCCTGCATTCGCCAAGCTCGCGCAGTTCGTCAAGCAGCGGAAGAGGATTCGTTCCGTTCGCCATCGCGTTCTGCGGCAGACTGAAGCGAATCTTGAATAAGGTCCGGGCAGGTGCACTTAGGGCCTGAGCCGCGCTGGGATTATCGGCGCCTTCGACGGCTGCCCTCAGGTTTGCGAGCAATGCCTCGCTGGTTGCCTCATGATCGGCGGCCGGTGTTTCCACCAGTGCCCGCATGTGGTCCTTCGCTTCAAGAACGGCGGTGATCAGTGCCTGGGTTGCCGGAACCTCGCCTTTGCGGACGCGATCGAAGGCAGTTTCGCAGTGATGGGTGAAGGCGGCGAGGGCGTCGAAGCCGAACATGGCTCCCGAGCCCTTCAACGTGTGGAGACCGCGGAATACCGCGTCTATCCGATCCTTGTCGCCGAGGTTTACGTTCAGGTCGAGAAGGCCGGCTTCGATCTGTTCCAGAAGCTCGGCCGCTTCCGTTCTGAAAACCGCGATAGGATCGGGAAAGCTCATTTGCCAAGCACCTTTCGGACGATTTTCACGAGGCTCTCCGGGTCGAAAGGCTTTGTCAGCCATCCGGTGGCGCCGGCCGCTTTGGCCTGCTGCTTCATGTCGTTATCGGATTCCGTCGTCAGGAAGATCACCGGGACCCCCATGTGAGCCGGCATCTTGCGCAGCTCGCGGATCATCGTCAGGCCATCCATGTTCGGCATGTTGAGATCGGTAACGATCAGATCGAACTGGCCGGCATTGAGCTTGGCGATCCCGTCCATTCCGTCCACCGCTTCGGTAATCTGATAACCGGCATTGCTGAGGGCAACGCGGGTCGTCAGTCGGATGCTGGCGGAATCGTCGACCGTGAGGATACTGGCGCTCATTGAATTCCCCCTTGATGGAGCCAGAATGTTGCATCGTCAGCGGACATTCCTTCGAGGAACCCGCTGCGTTCCAGGACATCGAGAACCGAGCCGTTGGCAGGCTCGGCGAGCACGATGTTTTTCCCGGTGGAAACGGCATAGATGCGCGCAGCTTCCATCAGCTGAACAAAGCTGATGTCCGCCTGGCAGTCATCCGCAAACGCAATGGTTGTGGACCTGTTCTTGTCGATCAGCTGGAGCATTTCCTGCCGGATAGCACCTATTGCGCGTACCGTCAGGTTCGGTGGCAGATGAAAGCAATCTTCTTTAAAATCGGCGATAGACATCGAACCTCAATATAATTCCGCAACAGCTGAAATACCTGCAAAACACTGACCTTACATCGTTAATGGGGTGTTAATGGTCCGTGGCGAAATTTCGCGGCGTAATTATAATAAGTTGTAATTCGCATCCGTTTTCGGAGCGAAAAATTAACTACAAGCGGCAAAACCGGCGGCGTGTTTCGTAGGAATTAACCCCTTCACCCAAAGATTGGTCCCTGCGCAGGGCAAACTCACACCACGACTTTCTGGTGTGGCCCTGTTCCAAAAGGATGCAGGCGAGTTCATCGCCCGAGTTTCGGCAGGAGAAAGCCCCATCGGGGGGCTGAAAGGGTGAGGCAAAGTGGCTGTCAGGGCATCAGTTTTTGAGGTCGCGGAAAGCTCCGAGGACATTCTGTTCTTTATTGACCGGATGGAGGCGGCCCGGTCGCGTATCGAGGAACGATTCCTTGAGGGCGGTGCCGCGCTTCTATCCATTCTCGACGTACTCAACAAGCTGATAGGCTCGCTCGATCAGTTGACGGGCTCGCTTGATGAGGGAACGGCGAACGCCACCATGGCGGAATTAAAGAATACCGTGGACCGGCTATCGCACCTGACGGAACTGGAAGCTGTCCGCCAAGTGGGATTTCAGGAAATCGCACTAACGGAACGCAAGCTTCAGCCGCAGATCGAGGAGATGCAGGAGACGCTGCGCTACCTGCGAACCTTTGCCGTGACCGCAAAGATCACCGGGGCCGGTATTTCGGACTTTGCCGGTTTCGCCGAGGAAATTCTGGAAAGAATCCAGGAGGGCACGCGGCAGGTCAATGACTTTGCCGGCAAGCTCAGCACACTTGGCCAAGGCCTGGGTCCCGTCATGGTCAAGGGCAAGGCGACTTTGGCAAGTTATGACAAGACGGTGCCGCGCATTGTGGAAGGGCTCACGGAGGGCGCAGCGGAGATCGGCAAGCATCGCAAATCGCTTGTCGAGCGCGCTGTCAGAGTGCGCGCCGTGGCCGGTGCCATCCAGACGAAGTTGGCTACGACGCTTTCGGCAATGCAAGTCGGCGACATTACCCGCCAGCGCATCGAGCATTGCCAGTCGAGCCTCCGGATCTTGTCGGAATACCTGCGATCACCCGCTGCCGCCGGATTGAGCGAGGAGCAGCGCGAGAGCCTGTCGCTGATCATTCGCATGCTGGTATCCCAGCAGCTCAATCAGTCGATCTTGGATTTCGATCGGGACACGACGAAAATCGTCGCCACCGTTGCAAGTTTTCGCTCTGACCTGTCGGAGATCGAGGCGCTGCGTGCCGCGACAGCCGAGAACGGCTCCGGTGGAGGCGAGAGCGCGATCCGTGAGCTGGAAAACAGCGTGGCGGATGCCCGCAGTGCCGTACGGAACGTGGAGGGCGTTGCCAGCCAGGCAAGCGAACTTAGCCGATCGACTGGCAAGACGGTGCAGCAATTGCTCGACGGTATCGGCATCGTCCGGGCTGTGCGCACCGACATTCACTACATGGCGCTTAACACAAACTTGCGTTGCGGCAAGATCGGCGAAGAGGGCAGAGCAATCAACGTCGTCACCGCCGAGCTCCGGAATTTCGCGGCCTTGCTTGACGAGACGGCCGAGAAGATTCTCGCGGAACTCCACACTTTGGAGGCCGCTTCCAGCAAGCTGAATGGCGTTCAGGGTGAAAGCGAAGAGGAATCTCTCGATCTGCGCCTGGCTGCGGCGCTCGAAAATATCCGCGTGGTGGGTGACCGGATGGATGCCCAGATGGCAGCACTCGGTGACCAGAGCAAGACGGCTGTGGGTGAGATGGATGCGTCGCTGGCGCGCCTCAACTTCAATGCCGAGCTTGGGGAAGTGCTGCGCTCCTGTGCCAGGGAACTTGAGCTTGACGGTCCCGTGTCTGAAGCGCCCGGCATTGAGGAACCGCTCGCCGATCTCGGCGCCCGCATTGCTCGTCTCTACACCATGGTTGCGGAACGTGAACTGCACGCCGAGGTGTTGGGTACGGCCCCCCCGGTGGAGGTCGCCGCTGTCGCAACGGTTATGTCCGACGAGGACATCGACGATGCGCTCTTCTGACGTCACCGCCGGAAACGCGAAATTCTCCTGCAGTTATATAAGACAACGGCCCCAACCGGTATCTTCATGGCGCCATGAGGGGCGCTTCCAATCCGTATTGCTCGGCGAGTTTGGCGAAAGACTCGCGGGTTGCGGGATCGAGCGGGATGCCGCGCTGGCGGCGTTCCTCCGCGACCGCCCACTCCCGGTCTCCCGGAGCCATGACCCGCATACCGTCTCTTGCGGGCGAGCTGCGCAATGCCTCGAGGTAACGGTGCATGCCGGCCTGGAAGATCTCTTCGGAAACGAAGGCGCCGGGTCTTATCGCCACAATAAAGGCGCCAAGGGCGCGGGGCGTGGAAAAATCCGGCCCGTTCATCGGCAACAGGTCGAAACTCAACCCCATACCGGAAAGAACGGCGCTCAGGATTTCCACAAGGCCCGCCAGCCCCGCGCCCTTGAAACCGAATTCCGCGCCGAGTGGCGCCAGCATTTCCACAAGCGACGGATCCTGTGTGTCTTTACCTTCGATATTCGAAGCGACGGCGGAGGGAAGTTCTCGTCCGAGGCTGCGGTAAAGTTTCACGCGGTTGTAGGGTATAGCGCTCGTTGCCATATCCAGGAGCCATGGGTTTTGACCTTGAACGGGCACGGCAAAGGAAATCGGGTTGGTGCCGTGAAAGCGCATTGCACCATCGTGGAGACGAACGAAGCTGTCCGAGTTGCAGAAAGCGCCGCCGACATAGCCTTTCGCCGCCGCCTCCAGCGCATAGGCGCCGGCCGGCCCGAAATGTGAACTGTTGCGGATGGAGACCGCACCGATGCCGGCAGTTTCGGCAAGCTCGATAGCCTTTTCCATGGCGCGATAGGCGGCGAGCGCTCCATGGCCATGGCCCGCATCGAGCCAGGCAGCCGCTGCGCCGGTCTGGGTGATGCGTATGTCGGGCCGCGGGTCGACCCGTCCTTCTGTCATGACGGCTACATAGTGATCGAGAAGCCTGATCCCGTGGCTGTCAACGCCCAGCCGGGAACCATGCATCATGGCGCGCGTGGCGGCACCGGCCGTGGCTTCATCGGCTCCGACAGCAAGCAGTATCGCCCGGCAGAACCGATCAGCTTCCTCGACGGAGACGCGCATAACGACCTCTTCGGCAGCCGGTTTTGTGTTCATAGGATCGTCCTGTTCGAGCATTTCCGCGAATTAATGTACCATGTGTACACTAGACATCATAAAGCTTGTAGCAAGAACTTTGTACCTATTGTTTGGCGGCGGCGCCGGGACGCATGAATTGAACGATGGCGAGTCAGCTGGTAAAATTTCCGAAAACAGATATCGCGTTCTCAAGATGATCGCGGACAGGAGGCGGCGCGCATGAGCAGCGTGGAACGGCAGCGGCAGAGGCCGGCGGCGGGCGCTGCCCCTCGTCTCTACCAGCAGGTCCTCGAAATTCTGGCGACCCGCATCGCTGAGGGGAGCCTGGCGGCCGGTGTGCGTCTCAACGAATCCTCCGTGGCCGAACAGTTCAAGATCAGTCGTGCTCCTGCCCGGCAGGCCCTGGTCGAGCTGGAACGGCGTGGCCTTCTCGAAAAATCGGCCGGTCGTGGTTACGCCGTCCGCTCCAACACCTTTGGCGGCATGGAGGCCGCTGCTCGCATCCGGCCGATTGAGGACCTCCCCCTTACACAATTCTCTAGCTGGGAGAAGATTTATGGCGAGGTCGAAAGCGAGATCGCAGCCCGGTGTTCCTTCGCCGGCTGGCGCGTCAACGAGACGGAGCTGGCCCGATTTTACGACGTCAGCCGCACCGTGGCTCGTGATGTCGTTGGTCGATTGCAGCAGCGCGGCATCGTCCGCAAGGACGAGCGTTCGCGATGGATCGCGCCGGCTATGACGCCTGATTACGTGGGCGAACTCTACGAGCTTCGGTGGCTTCTGGAGCCGGTGGCGCTGGAAAAGGCTGCGGCAAAGACTTCGCCGCAGTTTATCGCCGGAATGCGTGCCAATCTCGAAGCGGCGGTCGAGAAGGCGGGCGAACTTGCCGGACCGGATCTCGATCGCCTGGAGGAAGAGCTGCATATCACCTTGCTCGGAAACTGCGAAAACCGGACACTGATGCAGGCAATCAGCTTGCCGCAGGCGCTCCTTGTGACACATCGGTTCCTCTATCAATGGATGCCGCGGCTTTTTGGCACCGAGCCGTTCCTCGCCGAACATCTGGAAATCGTCGAGCGTCTGCAGGCTGGGAGGGTCGAGGAGGCTGCGCAGTCGCTCAAGCGCCATCTTCAAGTCTCGCAGGAACGGGCGATCAACCGGATCACACTGGTCACGCGGCAGGTCAGCCCGCACGATGTGCCCTATCTGGAAAAGCTCGATTGAGGTTGCGGAATTGTGCTCCGCATCGAGATAGCTGCACCTAAAGCCTTGACCTTTGACCGCGTCTCCGTCATTTGGACCGCCTTTACGTGATGTAGCGCCGGATATGGGACGAGCCCCGTCGGCGCTTTGGAAGAGAAAACAAAATGACCAAGGCTACATCCTCGGCGCCGTCTCAGCGCATGCTTCGCGTTGGCGAACAGGTCCGCGCCGCCATAACCCAGGTCCTGCAGCGCGGCGACGTGCGCGACGATCTGATCGAAAAAACCGTGATCTCGGTATCCGAAGTGCGTATGTCGCCGGACCTGAAGATTGCGACGGCTTACGTCACTCCGCTTGGGCTTCCGGACCACAAGGCCGTCATCGATGCGCTCAACCGCAACGCCAAATTCATCCGCGGTCGGCTCGCCGGCCAGCTTCGGCAGATGAAATACATGCCGGAAGTCCGTTTCCGCGACGATACCAGTTTCGACAACTACAAGAAAATCGACGAGCTCTTGCGTTCGCCGGAAGTCCAGCGGGACCTCGACAGCGATAGTGAAGACCAGGAATAACCAGAGAACGTATGTCCAAACCACGCAAACCCAAAGGCCGGCCGGTTTCCGGCTGGCTGATCCTCGACAAGCCGATCGATTTCGGCTCGACCGAAGCCGTTTCCAAGATCAAGTGGCTTTTCAACGCCCAGAAGGCGGGGCACGCCGGCACGCTCGATCCGCTTGCCTCCGGCATGTTGCCGATCGCGCTCGGCGATGCGACGAAGACTGTGCCTTACGTCATGGATGGTCGCAAGATCTATGAATTCGCCGTCAGCTGGGGCGAGGAGCGCTCGACTGACGACCTCGAAGGTGAAGTTACGGCCGCGTCAGACGCGCGACCCGACGAACAGTCGATCCGCGATCTCCTGCCAAAATACACCGGCGCGATCAGCCAGATCCCGCCGCAGTTCTCGGCAATCAAGATCGCCGGCGAGCGTGCCTATGACCTCGCCCGCGACGGTGAGACGGTTGAAATTCCGTCCCGTGAGGTGGAGATTTTCCGCCTGACGCTGCTCGGCACGAGCACCGACAAGGCGCATTTCGAGGTTGAATGCGGCAAGGGAACCTACGTTCGCGCTTTGGCTCGTGATTTCGGCCGTGATCTCGGCTGCTACGGGCATATCTCCGAACTGCGCCGCACATTCGTCGCCCCGTTCGGGGAGGACAAGATGGTGCCGCTTGCGGATCTCGTAGCGCTGGAAACGATCGAGGACCGCGACGAACGTCTGGCCGCGCTCGATGAATTCCTGATCGATACGGCGGAGGCGCTTTCGAACCTGCCGCATCTGCCGGTGACCGACGATCAGGCGCATCGCCTGAAGATGGGCAATCCTGTAATCCTGCGCGGCCGCGATGCTCCGCTGGCGGAAGCGGAGGCTTATGCGACGGTGCGGGGCAAACTGGTCGCAATCGGCGAGATCGGACAGGGCGAATTCCGCCCGAAACGGGTCTTCGGCTAACCGCTCCTAAGCCCCGAATATCGGCTCTTCCAATCCGCCGGTGAATGGTTTATAGGCAGCGCCAGCATAAAGGTAGCCTTTGGGGCTCCTTTTTGCGGTTTCACGGCCAAGGCTGGACGACATCCCGGCTTTTGGCGTCCCTTATTCCTCTCCATAGAAAGGATCGTACGATGTCGATCACTGCAGAGCGCAAAGCCGCCCTCATCAAGGAATACGCTACCACCGAAGGTGATACGGGTTCCCCGGAAGTACAGGTCGCGATCCTCACGGAACGCATCAACAACCTGACCGAACACTTCAAGGACCACAAGAAGGACAACCACTCCCGTCGTGGTCTCCTGACGCTGGTTTCCAGCCGCCGCTCGCTTCTTGATTATCTCAAGAAGAAGGACGAAGGGCGCTACACCAAGCTGATCGGCAGCCTGGGTATCCGCCGCTAAGAACTCTTCCGGCGGGCCTGGAAACGGTGCCCGCCGTTTGCTTTTCGGGCCTTGCCCGATGACAATATCTCGCTGTGCGCTAAATAGTACGGCAGGAACCTACGGCGAACCCGGATGGGCCGGTTTCGCCAGCAACCACTGACCTGTCATGGGGCAGGATTGCCGGATGCTTTCGGCCAAAGCTCGAGTGCTTTGGCCAGGTTTTCTTAACAAGAGACCACCGCCAGAAGCCTCCTGCTGTCTTGCCCATGATGCGTCACATTGATTGCGGTCGATCATGCGTTGCGCCGGAACAGGCGGTGCGTGTGCTTCCGCATTGAAGGACAAGACATGTTCAATACCCACTCCGTAGAGATCGAATGGGCAGGCCGCCCGCTGAAGCTGGAAACGGGCAAGATCGCCCGCCAGGCTGACGGGGCCGTGCTCGCAACCTATGGCGAGACAGTCGTTCTTGCCACCGTGGTGTCTGCCAAGGCGCCTAAGCCGGGCCAGGATTTCTTCCCGCTGACCGTCAACTACCAGGAAAAGACCTATGCCGCCGGCAAGATCCCGGGCGGCTATTTCAAGCGCGAAGGCCGTCCGAGCGAAAACGAGACCCTCGTTTCCCGCCTGATCGATCGCCCGATCCGCCCGCTTTTCCCGGAAGGCTACAAGAACGACACGCAGGTTGTCGTCACCGTTGTTCAGCACGACCTTGAAAACAACCCGGACATCCTGTCGATGGTTGCGACCTCGGCCGCACTGACGCTTTCCGGCGTTCCTTTCATGGGTCCGGTCGGCGGCGCGCGCGTTGGCTATATCAACGGCGAATACGTCCTGAACCCGCATCTCGACGAGATGGATGAATCGAGCCTCGACCTCGTCGTCGCCGGTACGCAGGATGCCGTTCTGATGGTCGAATCCGAAGCCAAGGAGCTTCCGGAAGACATCATGCTTGGCGCCGTCATGTTCGGCCATCGCGGTTTCCAGCCGGTGATCGACGCAATCATCAAGCTTGCCGAAGTGGCCGCCAAGGAGCCGCGCGATTTCCAGCCGGAAGATTATTCCGCGCTCGAGGCCGAAATGCTCCAGCATTTCGAGGCCGAACTCCGCGAAGCTTATAAAAACACCCAGAAGGCTGAGCGTTACGCCGCTGTCGACGCCGTCAAGGCGAAGGTCAAGGCTCACTTCCTGCCGGAAGAGGGTGAAGCAAAGTACACGGCTGAAGAAGTCGGTGCCATCTTCAAGCACCTGCAGGCAAAGATCGTTCGCTGGAACATTCTCGACACCAAGAGCCGCATCGACGGCCGCGATCTGGAAACCGTTCGTGCGATCGTCTCGGAAGTCGGCATTCTGCCGCGCACCCACGGTTCGGCACTCTTCACCCGTGGTGAAACGCAGGCGATCGTCGTTGCCACGCTCGGCACCGGTGAAGACGAGCAGTATGTCGACAGCTTGACCGGCATGTACAAGGAGCGCTTCCTGCTCCATTACAACTTCCCGCCCTATTCCGTGGGTGAAACCGGCCGCATGGGCTCCCCGGGCCGCCGCGAAATCGGCCATGGCAAGCTTGCATGGCGCGCCATTCGCCCGATGCTGCCGTCCGCCGAGCAGTTCCCCTACACGCTGCGCGTCGTCTCGGAAATCACCGAGTCCAACGGCTCGTCCTCGATGGCAACCGTCTGCGGCACCTCGCTCGCTCTGATGGATGCCGGCGTTCCGCTTGCAAAGCCGGTTGCCGGTATCGCCATGGGCCTGATCCTTGAAGGCGATCGGTTTGCGGTTCTCTCCGATATCCTCGGCGACGAAGATCATCTCGGCGACATGGACTTCAAGGTTGCCGGTACCTCCGACGGCATCACCTCGCTACAGATGGACATCAAGATCGCGGGCATCACCGAAGAGATCATGAGGGTCGCTCTCAGCCAGGCCCAGGGCGGCCGCAAGCACATCCTCGGCGAGATGGCGAATGCCATCACCGAAAGCCGCGACCAGCTCGGCGAATTCGCGCCGCGCATCGAAGTGATGAACATTCCGGTCGACAAGATCCGCGAAGTCATCGGTTCGGGCGGCAAGGTCATCCGCGAAATCGTCGAGAAGACCGGCGCCAAGATCAACATCGAAGACGACGGCACCGTCAAGATTGCCTCTTCGTCCGCCAAGGAAATCGAAGCGGCCCGCAAGTGGATCCACTCGATCGTCGCCGAACCGGAAGTCGGCCAGATCTACGAAGGCACGGTCGTCAAGACCGCCGATTTCGGCGCCTTCGTGAACTTCTTTGGCGCCCGTGACGGCCTCGTGCATATTTCGCAGCTCGCCTCCGAGCGGGTTGCCAAGACCCAGGACGTCGTCAAGGAAGGCGACAAGGTCTGGGTCAAGCTGATGGGCTTCGACGAGCGTGGCAAGGTTCGTCTGTCGATGAAGGTTGTCGACCAGGCCACCGGCCAGGAGATCCCGCAGGAGAAGAAGAAGGCCGACGGCGAAGCCGCCGAGTAAGCTTCCTTCCTCCCAGGGAGAAAATTGAGGCGCGGAAGCTCTTCCGCGCCTTTTCTTTAGCTGAAACAGACACCTGCCCAGAGAACGACAATGAGCCGCGACGCTTTGAAAACCCTGCTTCATCCCTTCTTCACAGACGCGGTTCCCATGCCCCGCGACGGTGAACGCGTGATCTTCCTGGGCGCAGAAGGCGGCAGTATCCTGCCTGAGGGCTTCGCGGGTGAGATAACAGCCGTGCAACCCTTCCGGCCGCTTTTCCGCACTCTGCGGGAAGGTGCGTTTCCCGAAGCCGAAGGCGACGGCTATGACGTGGGGTTGGTTCTCTGCGGCAAGCATCGCGGCGAGAACGAAAACCGCACGGCGGAGGCTCTGGAGCGGGTCCGGGCAGGAGGCATGATCGTTATTGCGGGCGGCAAGGAAGACGGCATCCAACCGCTCAGAAACACGCTTCTGAAGCTCGGGATCGAGCTGGACTACACACCGAAATACCACGGTGTGGCGGTGTGGTTCGCGCGGCCGGAAAACGCCGATGCGGCGATCAAGGCATTGAAGAAGCAGCCCGTGACATTTGAAGGCCGGTTCGAAGCCGCGCCCGGCATGTTTTCCCACGACCGCATCGATCCGGGTTCGGAACTCCTGGCCGGTCGCCTGCCGACGGATTTCGATGGCAATGCCGCCGATTTCGGTGCCGGTTGGGGCTATCTGTCCGTGATGCTGGCGGAAAAGTCGCCGCGGGTAAATCGCATCGATCTTTTCGAAGCAGATTATCAAGCGCTGGAATTCGCCAATAAGAATCTTGCCCGCAACTGCCCGAACCTTAACGCCCGCTTCTACTGGCAGGATCTGGGCGCCGAGCCGCCGAAGGAAAAATACGACCTGGTGATCATGAACCCGCCGTTTCATGAAGCTCAGGCCGCCGATCCGGAACTCGGCAGGACGATGATACGGACAGCGGCGGCTGCACTTAAGAACGGTGGCCGATTGATGCTGGTCGCCAATCGCGGCCTGCCCTACGAGCCGGTTCTGGCATCTGATTTCCGGGAGCACGGTGAGACCTGCCGCAACGCTCGGTTCAAGGTTCTCTGGGCAAAAAAATAAGTCATAGAAAAAAGACCCTGCCGACATCATCGGCAGGGTCTTTTCTTATTGTTCCTGAGGCTTCGGGATTATTCCACGTCGGCTTTGCGGAGCTTTTCGAGCGTCGGCAGCGACGTGATGCTGTAGCCGGCGTCGACGTAATGAACTTCCCCTGTAACGCCGCGGGAAAGATCCGACAGAAGATAGAGCGCTGATCCGCCGATATCCTCGATGGTCGGCGTGCGGCGCAACGGGGCGTTCTGCTGGTTCCATGAATAGATGGCGCGGGCATCGGAAATACCGGCGCCCGCCAGCGTGCGCACCGGACCGGCCGAGATCGTATTGACGCGGATATCGCGCGGGCCGTAATCGGCTGCGAGATAGCGAACCGACGCCTCCAGAGCCGCCTTGGCAACGCCCATGACATTGTAGTTGGGAATCACTCGCTGGGAGCCGTTGTAAGTCAGCGTCAGCATTGAGCCGCCATTCGGCATCAGCTCGGCGGAGCGCTTGGCGATTTCGGTGAATGAGAAGCACGAAATGACCATCGTCCGGCTGAAGTTTTCCCGCGTCGTGTCCGCGTAAAGGCCTTTCAGCTCGTTCTTGTCGGAAAAGCCGATGGCGTGGACGAGGAAGTCCAGGGTACCCCAGCGTTCCTTGATGGCCGCGAAAGTCGCATCGACCGAAGCGATATCCTCGACGTCACAAGACACGACGAAATCGGAACCGAGTTCCGCCGCAAGCGGCTTCACGCGTTTCCCCAGTGCGTCGCCCTGAAAGGTGAAGGCAAGCTCGGCCCCTTGGGCAGCGACTGCCTTGGCAATCCCCCAGGCGATAGAATGGTTGTTGGCGACCCCCATGATCAGGCCGCGTTTCCCCTGCATGATTCCCGTCATGGAATTATCCGTTGTAGCGCTGGAAGACGAGCGTGGCATTGGTGCCGCCAAACCCGAAGGAATTGGAAAGAGCAATATCGATCTTGGCATTGTCGATGCGGCTGCGAACGATCGGCACGCCTTCGAATTCCGGATCGAGGTTCTCGATATGGGCGCTCTCGCCGATGAAACCTTCCTGCATCATCAGGAGGCTGTAGATGGATTCCTGCACGCCGGCACCGCCCAACGAATGGCCGGTCAGTGACTTTGTCGACTGGATGTGAGGTATCTTTGCGCCAAACACTTCGCGGATGGCGCCGATCTCCTTGGAATCCCCGACCGGTGTGGAGGTGCCGTGAGTATTGATGTAGTCCACGTCGCCTTTTACGGTTGCAAGCGCCTGACGCATGCAGCGCACGGCGCCCTCGCCGGAGGGAGCGACCATGTCGTACCCGTCCGAAGTGGCGCCGTAGCCGACGAGTTCGGCGTAGATTTTTGCGCCGCGGGCCTTTGCATGCTCCAGTTCTTCCAGAACCAGGACGCCCGCTCCGCCGGCGATTACGAACCCGTCGCGGTCGACGTCATAGGCGCGCGATGCCCTGTCGGGATCATTGTTATATTTGGTCGACATGGCACCCATGGCGTCGAAAAGGTTCGACATCGTCCAGTCGAGATCTTCGTGGCCGCCGGCAAACATGACGTCCTGCTTGCCCCACTGGATCATCTCCGCCGCGTTGCCGATGCAATGGGCGGAGGTCGAGCAGGCCGACGAGATGGAATAGTTCACGCCGTGGATCTTGAACCAGGTTGCAAGCGTTGCGGAAGCCGTCGAAGACATGGCCTTCGGCACGGCGAACGGACCGATCCGCTTCGGGCTGTTGTTCTTGATGGTGATCTCTGCCGCTTCGATCAGCGTCCGCGTCGAGGGGCCGCCAGAGCCCATGATGATGCCGGTACGCTCGTTCTCGCTGTAGTCCTTTTCCTCCAGTCCCGAATCCGCAATCGCCTGCTTCATTGCAACATGGTTCCAGGCGCCGCCTTGGGACAGGAAGCGCATGGCGCGGCGGTCCACGAGATCGGTCGGGTCAAGCGACGGTCTGCCCCACACTTGGCATTTGAAGCCGTGTTCGGCAAAATCTGGTGAGAATGAAATGCCGGACTTTGCCTGACGCAAGGATTCGGTGACTTCGGCGGCATCGCTTCCGATCGAGGATACGATACCGAGACCCGTGACAACTACCCGTCTCATCTCATCAAAACCTTTTCTTACTGTCCTGTTTCGGCACGAGCCGCCGTCAGGCTGCCTTTTCCTTCGACAGGCCTACACGGAGGTCGGTCGCCTGATAAATGGTTTCTCCATCCGCCTTCAGCCAGCCATCGGCGGTGCCGAGCACCAGTCGGCCGCGCATGACGCGCTTGAAGTCGATGCCGTATTCCAGAAGCTTGGTGTCCGGGCGGATCATGCCCTTGAACTTCACTTCGCCGGTGGAGAGCGCCATGCCACGACCCGGCTCGCCGAGCCAGCCCAGGAAGAAACCGGTCAGCTGCCACATCCCATCGAGACCCAGGCAACCAGGCATGATCGGATTGCCTTCGAAGTGGCAGGGAAAATACCAGTCGTCGGGGCGCACATCGTATTCTGCCCGAAGGTAGCCCTTGTCGAAAGCGCCGCCCGTTTCGGAGATATCCGTGATGCGGTGAACCATCAACATGGGCGGCAGGGGCAACTGTGCGTTGCCAGGCCCGAATAGCTCGCCGTGTGCACAGGCAATAAGTTCTTCATAAGAGAAGCTGGACTGTCTGCTTGCCATAAAATTCCGTTCCCCCCGTTGAAGCCTTCGACCTTTTGTTGTGTGACCATTATTGCATGAATGGTCGGATTTAAAGCGTGCCGACAGCGCCCCACATTCCGCCCGGGGATGGCGGCCAGATGCGGGAACATCCGTCTGTTCAGGTTCGCATATAGGAAGCTACGGGCGCAAACCAGAGGCTTGTGGAGGAAATAACGCGATTTTCGGCACGTTAAGAGGGGTATCCTCCGGAAAGTATTGAAAGTGGTGCCTGTAAAAGTTATATCGCAAAGTCAAGATACCTTATATTCACATGCACGGTGGGAGCTGACAGGTACTATGGCTGAAGCCATTACTGACATCGAGACGAGATTGCGCCATTCTGGCCTGCGTCCGACCCGGCAGCGTGTGGCACTCGCCGACCTGCTGTTCGCCAAGGGCGACCGTCATCTGACTGTCGAGGAACTGCACGAAGAGGCGACGGCAGCAGGCGTTCCGGTGTCGCTTGCCACGGTATATAATACGCTTCATCAGTTTACCGAGGCCGGCATGATCCGGGTCCTTGCGGTCGAGAGCGCCAAAACCTACTTCGACACGAATATTTCGGACCATCATCACTTCTTCGTTGAAGGCCGAAACGAAGTCATGGATATTCCCGTGAGCAACCTGGAGATCGGCAACCTGCCGGAAGCTCCGGAGGGCATGGAAATAGCTCATGTGGATGTGATCATCCGCCTGCGCGAGAAGAAGGCCTGATAAAGGCTTACTCCCCTCTTTTCCCCTTGATGGCCTCGGCTGCGGGCCTGCCCGGCCGTGGCCTGTATCGCGGCAAAGTCCAGCCGTAATGGATTGCGCCGCCGCGCAGCAGGAACGCGGCTGCCGCCCCCAGGCCGGAGCTGACGGAGAGCGGCAGATCGAGGGCGTTCGCTGCGGTAAAGGTGCCAGCCCCGGCAAGAGTTGCGGTAATATAGATTTCAGGGCGGAGAAGGACGGACGGCTCGTTGGCGAGAAGATCGCGGAGAATACCTCCGAATGCTGCGGTCAGTGCACCGGTGACGATGGCAATGGTCGGCGACCCGGAGACATCAAGACCTTTGGCCGCTCCAAGTACGCTGTAGGCGGCAATCCCTACCGCATCGAGCCAGATCAGCATCCGATAACGCCACTCCACGCGATGCGCCGTGCAGAAAACGAAGGCGCCGGTTGTCACGCAGATCAGGATATAGGTGGGATCCAGAACCCAGAAGACCGGCGTTCGCCCCAGAATGATGTCTCTCAACGTGCCGCCGCCGAGCCCGGTGACGGCGGCAAAGAAGAGGAAGCCAACGAGGTCGAGCTCCTTTCGCGAGGCGGCAAGGGCACCTGTTGCCGCAAACAGAGCGACACCGGCATAATCGAGCATCATCAGCAGTGACATGCAAACTCCAGCGTCGCGCAAGTGGCAGAACCTACCATAACCGCGGATAGTCGCGCCCGCCATCGGTGGTTGCGCGCCGTAAACAGATGAATTTGCGGAGGAAAGCCGTGAAGAGGCTCCTGATCGTTCTCGCCCAGGTCGTGGCGCTGATCCTGGCTCCTGCTCTTGCCCACGGGCAGCAGCAGCTCGTCAGCGATCCGGAAATCTATGAAAAGGATCATTTCCGCAGCGAGTGCAAGATCGCCCAGTTCGATCCGGGCTTCATCGAACGGTTCGATATCAACAACGACGGGATTATCGACCTCGTGTCGAATCACGGCAAACTCGTCTGCGACGGGAAACGCGGCCCGGCCTGCAGCAATGACGGCTGCCCCTATAACTTCTATCTCCAGGCCAAGGAGGGTGGCTATTTCATGATCGCTACCGCGCAGCTCTACGGCTACGATTTCGTCAAGTATTTCGGCAATATGGTCTTCCTGTTGAAGATGCACCCGCGCTATTGCGACCGCACCGACGCCGAACCATGTGAGATGCGCGTGCGTGTAAAGGGCGGGCGCTTCCTGACGATCTCGAAGAAATAGTCACTGCGGAAAAGTCGTCCCGATTCGCCCCGTCAGATAATAGGCGACAAGGCTCATCCATTCCCGTGCGGCGGTGGTGGCAAGTTGGGCGTTGAGAGACGGTTGCGTAAAATCCACCGACCAAGAGACGACGCCGCTCGTGCGGTAGTCCACCGGCCAGGGCGTGAACGCGATTCCCGCTTTACGGAAAAGACCGACCGATCGCGGCATATGATAGGCCGAGGTGATCAGCAGGCAATTTTCGAGCCCCTCGCTTTTCAGGAGCTCGGCTGTCTTGAGGGCATTCTCATAGGTCGTCCGCGAGGCATTCTCCTTGACCAGCCGGTCTGTCGCCACGCCGAAAGCGGCAAAGAAGCGTTCGGCGGTTTGGGCTTCGCCTTCGTAGCCGCCGCTGATCGATCCGTCTCCACCTGAAATCAGGAGCCGTGCCTGCGGATGATTTCGCGCGAGCCGCAGCGCTTCGACAAAACGGTCGGCCGCCTGGTTGAGCTCGATGCCGCCGCGCGCCGTGTTGATCTCGTTGTCGAAGGCCCCGCCGAGTACGATCATGCAGGCAACATCCACTGGATCTGAGGCCTGCCTCGCAAAGCGCGCTTCCAGTATCTGCAGCGCCACGGTGCCTGTCGTCGTGAAGAGTGTAACGAGCAGAACGAGAGCGGCGAGCAGCGCGGAAAGGCCGCTGAGCCCGCGCCGTCCGGCAAAGGCAAGCAGTGCCGCCAGGGCGCTCAACAGAAATGCGACCGACAGCGGCTGGGCGAACACCCAAAAAAGCTTTGAAAGCAGGAACATATGGCCCTTCGGAAGTGTCTATGCGCGGCGCCTTGCGGCCCCCATCGGCTGCTGGTGGAAATGCAGATGCAAGGACCGTGGCAGAAGAATGGTGGCGAAGGCCAGAAAAACCACAGCCAGCACGACGACCCAAAGGGCATTGTTGCCGAGATATTTTGTAACGAACGCCCCGGACACGGCGCCACACGCCATGCCTGTCCAGGGCACCGTCTGAATGACCCACCCTGTCGGATTGCGATCCCCCACGATCCAGCGGCCGATCCCGCGCCCGAAGCGCGACAGCGCACCGGTAATATAGGTGAGCCCGATCGGCAACCCTTCGATATGTTCGACGGTTGCGTTGATCATGCCCATGGCCAGAATGACGAGGTAAAACTGTATCCGCGGATATTCCGCCTCGGGAAGGAACGCCGCTACGGCAAGTGTCACGGCGACGCCTGTGAGGACGACGAAGGTTCGCAGCACCGAAAGCGTGTGGGCAAGCACGATGCCGAGCGCGTTGCCGATGACGAAAACCCATAGGGCGAAATAAAGGATCAGCGCATGGGAATAGTCGCTGTTTGCGAAGGACAAGGCAGCGCGGGTGGTGTTGCCGGTCATGAATGAAACGAAATCACCGGAAAGAAGGAGGCCGACCGCGTCGGTCATTCCGGCGACGAAGGAAATCGCTGCGACGAGCGCCAGACCGGTAACTGTGCGTCTTCTTTTGATGATATAGCGGCGTCTTGCCCTGCTCATGGAGGCCCCTTCCTCCCCTTGTTTTGTGCGAATCGAGTTGCGGATGCGTTCTTCCGGAACGATGCCGGATCAGTTGGAAAGAAATCGGAAATAGTGGCCGGAGGCCAGTCCTATTTCGTCCGTAGCCAGTTCTCGATACCCTTAGCCGCAGCCCGCCCTGTCGAAAAGCACGCTGTGAGCAGGTAGCCGCCGGTCGGCGCCTCCCAATCCAGCATTTCTCCAGCCGCAAAAAGCCCCGGTACCGCCTTCAGCATATAGTTCTCGTCGAGCTCGCTCCAATCGAGCCCGCCTGCAGACGATATGGCTTCGGTGATAGGCCTCGGGCGAAGAAGTGGGATCGGCAGGCCTTTCATAAGGATTGCCAGCTCCTGGGGAGGAAGCTGATTTGCCTGGGGAACGAGTTCGCGAATGAGAGCTGCCTTTACGCCTTCCAGGCCGGCACCCTTGCGAAGCCGATTGGCAAAGCTGGCTTTGGCATCCTGCCGAGCGAGGTCCCGCTCAAGGCGTTCGACCGATCGGCCCGGAGCAAGATCGACGGCCAGGTTTGCATGTCCGTGGCGTTTCAGCCTGTCTCGCAATGCGGCCGAATGCGCATAGACCAAGCTCCCTTCGATCCCATGTTTGGAAATCACGAATTCACCCTGGAGCGTGCCCGCGGCTGATGTGGCCGATACGGATTTGACGGGCGCTCCTTCAAAGCGCTGACGAAACGTATCGCTCCAGTCGACGTCGAAACCGCAATTCGCCGGCTGAAATTCATTGATGGTAATCCCCATCTCTTGCAGCCAGGGCACCCAGGCAGCGTCGGAGCCGAGCCGTGGCCAGCTTGCCCCTCCGAGCGTAAGCAGCGTTGCGTCAGGGTGAAGTGTAATTCCGCCATCCGGTGTCTCGAACCGATAGCCGCCATCGGCGAAGCCGACCCATCGATGCCGCGTGCGGAGCTTTACGCCTTGGACCTCAAGCCTTCGCAGCCAGGACCGCAGGAGTGGTGAAGCCTTCATTGCAGTCGGAAAGACGCGACCGGAGGTGCCGACGAAGGTTTCAATCCCAAGGCCCTCGGCCCAGCGCCGGACATCTTCCGGCGTGAAAGCATCGAGTGCGGGCAGCAGGCGAGCGGAGGCCGCGCCAAATCGTCCTGCGAATCGCTGATATTCCTCCGAATGGGTGATGTTGAGACCGGACTTGCCGGCCAGCAGGAACTTGCGGCCAAAGGTCGGCATGGCTTCGTAAAGCGTAACGGAGTAGCCGGCGGCAGAGAGGACCTCCGCCGCCATCAGTCCTGCCGGCCCGCCGCCGATGATCGCGATCTGTTTTGTCATGACCTCCGGTTACGGCAGATCATCACGCTTTTCCATAGCCGCCTGCCGTTGGCGTCACGACGGTGACGGCTTCGCCCGCGTTGACGACGGTCTGGGCGCAGCCACCAAGCTCTTCCAGCATGCCGTCCAGCCGGCGGACGATCATATGCCCGAGTTCGCCTTCCTCGCCGCCGGCGAGGCCATGCGGACGGATCGTCCGATGCGAGGAGAGGATGGCGCAGTCCATCTTTTCGAGAAAACGGATGGTGCGTCTGGTGCCGTTGCCCGCCGACCATTTGCCCCTGCCGCCGGAATTCTCGCGGATGTGGAAGTCTTCCAGCAGAACGGGATAACGCGTCTCCAGAATTTCGGGATCCGTGAGGCGCGAATTGGTCATATGCACGTGGACGGCATCCGTGCCGGAAAAACCCGTGCCGTCATTGAAGCGGCCGGCCGGCGACCCGGAGCACAGCGTTTCGTAGTACTGGTAGATGGCATTGCCGAAAGTCAGATTGTTCATCGTCCCCTGACTGGCTGCCATGGCACCGAGTGCGCCAAACAGCGCATTGGTGACATGCTGGCTGGTTTCCACGTTGCCGGCGACGACGGCGGCCGGATATTGAGGTTTCAGCATCGACCCTTCGGGCACGACGATGCGGATCGGCCTCAGGCAGCCGGCATTCATCGGGATGGAGCTTTCCACCATGACGCGGAACACATAGAGCACGGCTGCGCGCGTCACCGGTTCCGGCGCATTGAAGTTGTTCTTTTTCTGGGGGCTCGTTCCTGTGAAATCGACAGTCGCTTCCCGCTTTTCCTTGTCGACCGTGATTTTGACTTTGATGACGCTGCCCTGATCGGTGGGATAGGAAAACTCCGCGTCGTTCAGCTTCTCGATGACGCGCCGGACGCTTTCTTCCGCATTGTCCTGCACATGGCCCATATAGGCCTGCACGACGTCCAGCCCGAACTGCGCGATCATCTTGCGCATCTCGTGCACGCCCTTTTCGTTGGCGGCGATCTGGGCGCGAAGGTCGGCTACGTTCTGCGCCACGTTGCGGGCCGGGTAGGGGTGATCGGAAAGAAGTCTTGTGATGCCTGTTTCGTCGAACCGGCCACGGTCGACGAGCAGCACGTTGTCGAACAGCACGCCTTCCTCATCGACGGTCGTCGCAAGCGGCGTCATTGAGCCCGGCGCGGTTCCGCCGACATCCGCATGATGTCCGCGCGAAGCGACGTAGAACAGGATCTTTTCGCCTTTTTGATCGAAGACCGGCGTCACGACGGTGATGTCCGGCAGATGCGTGCCGCCGTTATAGGGGGCATTCAGCGCAAAAACGTCGCCGGGGCGGATCTTGCCCCTGTTGGCGGCAATCACGGTTTCGACTGAGCGGTCCATGGAGCCAAGGTGCACCGGCATATGCGGTGCATTTGCGACCAGTGCGCCGTTCTCGTCAAAAACCGCGCAGGAAAAATCAAGCCGCTCCTTGATGTTGACCGAGGAGGCGGTGTTCTGCAGCGTCACGCCCATCTGTTCGGCAATCGACATGAAGAGATTATTGAACACTTCGAGCAGAACCGGATCCGCCTGGGTGCCGATCGGTTTCGCGCGGGAAAGTTGGGCGACGCGTTTCAGGACGACGTGGTTCAGCCTGGTGATCTCGAAAGCCCAGCCGTCTTCCACGACGATCGTCTGGTGCGGTTCGACGATCAGGCATGGCCCCTTTGCATGAGCACCCGGCTTGATGTCCTCTCGGACATAGACCGGCGCCTCGCGCCATGCGCCGCCGGAGAAGAATTTCGTTTGTTCCGTCGCGGTCGGAGCGGCACTATCCAGCGAGAATTCCGGTTCGGTGGATTCCGCGCCGCCGCCGATCGCCTCGACTTCGTAGGCTTCGAATATGATCTCACGGTTCTCGAAGATGAAGCCGAATTGTTTCCTGTGGGCTGTCTCGAATGCCGAGGTCATGTCGGCAACGCCGCCGAGGACTACGGGCAAGGTCGTATCGGTGCCCTGATAGCGCAGGTGAGCTCGGTGCAGCACGGCTACCCCGGCTCCGGAAACCCCCTGGCTTGCCATTTCCTCGATCACGCTTGCCGTGAGCTCGTCACGGATGGTGTCGAGCGCTTCGAGTGCCACCGCAAGCTCTTCGGAAACCGTGCGTTGGCGGGTGGCGCGGATATCCGCCAGACCCATGCCATAGGCGGAGAGAATCCCGGAGAATGGGTGGATCAGCACCGTCGAGATGCCGAGCGCATCAGCCGTCAGGCAGGCATGCTGGCCGCCGGCACCGCCGAAGCAGGTCAGCACGTAATGGGTTACATCGTAGCCGCGCTGGACGCTGATCTTCTTGACCGCATTGGCCATATTCTCGACCGCGATCGCGACAAAGCCGTCAGCCACTTCTTCAGGAGAGCGCCCGTCGCCGATGACCTTCGCCATCTCCTCGAAAGCGGTACGCACGGCACCTGCGTCGAGCGGCTGGTCGCGGTTGGGGCCGAAGATCCTGGGGAACAGCTCCGGCGACAGCTTTCCAAGCATCACGTTGGCGTCGGTAACTGTCAGCGGTCCGCCGCGCCGGTAGGCTTTCGGGCCGGGATTTGCACCGGCTGAGTCCGGGCCCACCCGGAACCGTCCATTTTCGAAATGCAGGATCGAACCACCGCCGGCGGCGACCGTATGGATCGACATCATCGGTGCGCGCATCCGCACCCCGGCCACCTCGGTCTCGAAGGAACGTTCTAACTCGCCGTCGTAGTGGGAGACGTCCGTGGACGTACCGCCCATGTCGAAGCCGACCATCCGTTCGAAGCCTGCCAGGCGCGATGTTTCGACTGCGCCGACCACCCCGCCGGCGGGCCCGGAGAGGATCGCGTCCTTGCCCTGGAAGAGCCGGGCAGCGGTGAGGCCGCCCGAAGACTGCATGAACATCAGCTGCGGGCCGCCTTCGCCGTCAGCGCCCAATTCGGCGGCAACCTGATCCACATAACGGCGCAGGATCGGCGAGAGATAGGCATCGACCACCGTCGTGTCGCCGCGGCCAACCAATTTGATAAGCGGCGAAACTTCGTGGCTGACGGAAATCTGACTAAATCCGATCTCTCTCGCGACCTTTGCCGCAAGTTGTTCATGAGCCGGGTAACGATAGGCGTGCATGAAGACGATGGCGACGGCGCGGAAGCCGTTCTCGAAGTGCTTCTGGAGAGCCAATCGGATCGCGGTTTCGTCCGGCGTGGCCTCGACGGTCCCGTCGGCAAGGACGCGCTCGTCGACTTCGACAACCGCCTGATACAGCAATTCCGGTTTGACGATCTTCTTCGCAAAGATATCGGCGCGAGCCTGGTAGCCGATCGCCAAAGCGTCGCGGAAACCGCGCGTGGTGACGAGAAGCGTCTGCTCGCCCTTCCGTTCGAGCAGGGCGTTCGTGGCCACCGTCGTACCCATCTTTACGGCGCCGATCCGTTCGGGAGGAATCGCTTGGCCGGCGGGAACGTCCAGCAGCTCGCGAATTCCCTGCACTGCGGCATCGCGGTAGGCTTCAGGATTTTCGGAAAGAACTTTATGCGCAATGAGCGTCCCATCCGGCTTCCTGCCGACGATGTCGGTAAAGGTGCCGCCGCGATCGATCCAGAAATCCCATTTGCCCTTCGTCATGTTCCGCCCCTGTCGCTCGTTGCTTTGCATTAACGAAAACATTTCATCGATAAAACGTCAATGATTAGTTGACAACAAATTGCCTCTTGAAGCATCATGCCTCCATAAAGGGCAAAGAGCCGCAAAGAGCTCCGCCTCATAACGGCAACCGAGGGGAGCCGATCATGATCTTTTATCCTGTTTGCAGGAGGATACCCCATGTCCTCCGCTGAACTGCGCCATAGCGTGCTGCCGGATTGGCTGCGCAAAATTCTTGATGGTCTCTATCTGATTTCCGGCTGGTTGGCCGGCCTGTTCCTCGTCGCCATCTTCCTCCTCATGCTTGCGCTCTCCGCCGGCCGGCCGCTCGACATCGACGTACCTTCCGGCGACGACTTCGCTTCCTGGTGCATGGCTGCTAGCGCCTTCCTGGGGCTCGCTCACACGTTTCGTTCCGGCGAGATGATCCGCGTCGGCCTGTTGATCGAGCGGATCAGCGGTCCGGCAAGACGGGCGTTGGAGGCGACGGCATTGGCGATCGGCACGGTTGCCGCGACCTATTTTGCCTGGTTTGCCTTCGATATGACGCGTACCTCCTTCCAGTTCAACGATCTGTCGCAGGGTGTCATCGCCGTGCCGCTGTGGATCCCGCAGCTTGGTTTCTGCGGCGGGTTGATCATCCTGGCGATCGCATTCGTCGACGAGCTCCTGCACGTCCTGTTCGGCGGATCGCCGCGCTACGAGAAACCGGAGCCGGTCACTGCTGAGGAAGTCATAGAACGCGCCATGCAGAGCGGGGCCTGAGCTGATGGGGACAATCGAACTCGTTGAAATAGCCGGGGTGGTTCTTCTTGTGCTGTTGGCACTGCTCGCCGGCGGAGTGTGGATCGGGGTCTCGTTATTGATCTGCGGCTTCATCGCCATGCTGTTCGTGCCGGGCATCCCGATTGGCGCGGTCCTTGCCACAAATTCCTGGAGCGGCGGCGCCTCCTGGTCGCTTGCAGCCCTGCCGCTCTTCGTCTGGATGGGAGAGATCCTGTTCCGGACCCGGCTGTCGGAAGAGATGTTCCGCGGCTTGTCGCCCTGGCTCGGCTGGCTCCCCGGCCGCCTGATGCACGTGAATATCCTTGGCTGCGGCCTTTTTGGCTCGATCTCCGGCTCCTCGGCCGCAACGACGGCGATGATCGCCAAGATCGCCCTGCCGGAACTCAAGAAGCGTGGCTACGACGAGATGGTAAGCCTCGGCTCGCTTGCAGGCGCCGGCACGCTCGGCATCCTCATACCGCCATCGATCACCATGGTGGTCTATGCGGTCGCGGCAAACGTCTCGATCATCCAGATCTTCCTTGCAGGCTTTCTGCCGGCCCTCATCGTCATGGCGCTCTATTCCGGCTACATCATCGTCTGGTCTCTCCTCAATCCGGACAAGACCCCGCCGGCGCCTCCGAAAATGAGTTTTAAAGAGAAGCTCAGGGAATCGGCGAACCTCATTCCGGTGACGCTCCTGATCGTGCTCGTCTTCGCGACCCTACTTCTCGGCTGGGCGACTGCGACCGAGTGCGCGGCCTGGGGTGTGCTCGGGTCGCTCGCAATCGCCGCATGGTCCGGTTCCCTGACGAGAAAATCCTTCTGGGAAAGCGTCATGGGTGCCACCCGGCTCACCTGCATGATCATGTTGATCCTGACAGGCGCCGGTTTCATGTCGATTGCCATGGGTTATACAGGCATCCCGAACGCGCTCGCGAACTGGGTCGACAGCTTCAATCTGAGCCCCTATGCGCTGATTGCGGTTCTGACCATCATGTATATCCTGCTCGGCGCGGCTCTCGATGGTCTGTCGATGATCGTTCTGACCACCGTCGTCGTTCTGCCGATGATTCAACAGGCGGGGTTCGACCTCGTGTGGTTCGGCATCTTCCTTGTGCTGATCGTCGAAATGGCCGAAGTTTCCCCGCCCGTCGGCTTCAACCTCTTCGTGCTGCAGACGATGAGCGGCCGAGACAGTTTGACGGTGGCGAAAGCTTCGCTGCCCTTCTTCTTCCTGCTCGTGGCGACCGTCGCCATCATCACGGTTTTCCCGGATATCGTGATGGTCCTGCCGAAAATGGCTTTCCCGGGTTAGCTTTGGCGAAAAAGATTAGCTTCATAGAAAAAGGAAGGGAACTGACATGAAACGCTTGCTTTCGAACCTCATTTTTTCGGGTCTTGCGGGTGCGGCGCTGATTGCCGCCGCAGGCTCGGCACTCGCACAGACCGCATGGGTTCTGCCGTCGGCCTATCCGCCCGCAAACTACCACGTCCAGAACCTCAGCCAGTTCGCATCCGACGTGGATGCCGCGACTAAAGGCGCTTTGAAGATCAACATTCATCCGAACGCCTCGCTCTTCAAGGCGCCGGACATCAAGCGTGCCGTGCAGACTGGCCAGGCGCAGGCGGGCGAGGTGCTGATCTCGCTGCATGAGAATGAAAACCCGGTTTTCGGGATCGACGTGGTGCCGTTCCTAGCAACCAGCTTCGACCAATCGAAGAAGCTGTGGGCGGCTTCCAGGCCGGCAATCGAAAAGGCGCTGGATGCACAGGGATTGAAGCTGCTCTACACAACGCCGTGGCCGCCGCAGGGCATCTTCACCAAGAAGGACGTCAACGGCGTTGCGGATCTCAAGGGCTTGAAATGGCGTGCCTATAATGTCGGCACATCCCGTATCGCCGAGATCGTCGGCGCTCAGCCGGTCACGGTCCAAGCGGCCGAACTGCCCCAGGCTCTGGCGACAGGCGTCGTCAACGGCCTGATGACATCGAGCGCCACCGGGGTCGATTCCAAGATCTGGGAATCGCTGACCCACTATTACGACACTCAGGCCTGGATCCCGAAGAACGTCGTCTTCGTCAACAAGGCGGCCTTCGCGGCTTTGGACCCTGCCGTCCAGAAGGCCGTGACCGATGCAGCGGCTGCCGCGGAAACCCGGGGCTGGGGACTCGGGGCTGAGAAGACAGCGGCCTACATGGAGACGCTCAAGAAGAATGGCATGCAGGTCGTCGAACCCAGCGCCGATCTGAAGAAAGGGCTCGGCGAGGTTGGCGCAAAGCTGACGGAAGACTGGTTGAAGAAAGCCGGAGCCGATGGCGCTGCTATTCTGGACGCCTACAAGAAGATGTGATTTGAGAGGCGCCGTCGGCATTCTGCCGCCGGCGCCCTCATTCCCGGGAAGAGAAGCCATGTCATCGGAAAAGGATAGTTTCGGCCCGATCGTTTCCTCCGGGCATCTGGCGACCGGCGCCTTGCCGGCTCTCTCCGAAATCGAATTCGGCATGATCATGCTGAACCACGCCTTCAATCGCTGGATGATACGCTGCATGGCTGCCGCCGGCGTGCCGGACCTCTCCCCGGTCGACATCCTGGTGCTGCACAATATCAACAGCCGCAACAAGCCGAAGACGCTCGCCGATATTGCCCTCGTTCTGAACATCGAGGACACGCACGTGGTGACCTATGCGCTGAAGAAGCTCGAGCGCATGAAACTCATAAAATCGGGAAGGCGCGGCAAGGAAAAGCTGGTCATGGTGACCGAAGCCGGTGCCGATGCCTGCGCCCGGTATAAGGCTATGCGCGAGAGCCTTTTGGTGCGCTCGGTCCTTGCGACGGAAGTCTCCGCCGAATCCCTTTCGGAGGTGGCGGCGCGGCTGCGGGCGCTTTCCGGCCACTATGATCAGGCAGCTCGCGCTGCTGCATCCCTTTAAGAAAACAGCGCGTCCACCAGGGGATGGTTGGGGTCTTCTAGCCCGTCCAGGACGTTGAAATGATGTTTGTCTGGTTCTTCGACGACCGCAGTCTCGGCGCCGAGCCCTTTCCAGATGTTGGCAAGCAGCGCGTTCTGGCGGATGAATTCGGATCGTTCGCCCGCTCCCACCCAGCAGGTCACTCGAGCCCCCGACATCGGCTCGAGAAGCGCCGGACTTTCCCGGTAGGCTTCTTCCCGGTCTATCCGCTGCTTCTCGTTCATCTTCGTCTGCATGAGGGGTCGCAGATCGTGGACGCCCGATAGCGAGACGACGTTGACGATACGGTCGCGTACCGCTTCCGGCAGCGGCGAGGTCGAGGAGATCATTCGCGTCACCAGATGTCCACCGGCGGAATGACCAATCAGCCGGATCGGCCCATCCACCTCTTTGGCCGCGGCCTCGATCGCCTTGCCGATCTCAAGCGTGATGTCTGCGATCCGGTTTTCCGGGGCGAGCGTGTACATCGGCATGGCGACGGCGTAGCCCCGTTCTACGGCGCCCCGGGCGAAATGCGACCAATAGCTGTTATCGAGCCCGATCCAGAAACCGCCATGGACAAAGACAACGAGGCCGGCGGGCTTGTTTTGCGGCAGAAAGAGATCGAACCTGTTGCGCGGACGTTCCCCATAGGGAAGGCCAAGCCTCGTGCGTTCCAAAGCAGAAAGAGCTTCGCGATAGAGCCGCGCCGGCTCGACCCACGCGGTCGGCCAGCGATCACCTTGGGGAATGTTGATGCCGTTGGCATAGGCATTGTCCCAATCGCTGATCCGGTGGCGCATCATCATTTCTCCGCAGTCGCTGTTGAAGCGGCGTGATACTGGCACCGCAGCCGTTCCGTTGGAAGCCCTCAGCGGGAGGATGGCAAAAATTATTATAAACTTAAAGTTTCTCTCTTGCCACGGACCGAAAGCGGTGCTTTTCTGAACAAAAGGCAAAAAGCCGCATCGACAAGAATATCTGGGAACTGAAAAATGCTGGGACCGTCAGGCCATCGGGATACGTTTGCCCGTGACAATCTTCCGCCGTTCGATCAGTGGCCGGATATCAAGCTCGGGGCCTTCGAGTATCCGGAATGGTTGAATGCGGCGGTAGAGCTGACCGATCGCATGGTGGAGAAGGGTTTCGGGGATCACACGGCCCTGATCGGCAACGGCCGCCGCCGCACCTACAAGGAACTCTCCGACTGGACGAACCGGATCGCTCTGGCGCTCACGGAAGACTACGGCCTAAAGCCGGGCAATCGGGTGCTGATCCGCTCAGCCAACAATCCCGCCATGGTCGCCTGCTGGCTGGCGGCGACAAAGGCGGGAGCCGTTGTCGTCAACACCATGCCGATGCTGCGTGCCGGCGAACTCGCCAAGATCGTCGACAAGGCCGAAGTCTCCATAGCGCTCTGCGACACCCGGCTGATGGATGAACTGGTCGCCTGCGCCAAGGAAAGCAGATTCCTCAAACAGGTGATCGGCTTCGACGGCACGGCAAACCATGATGCCGAACTCGATCGGGCGGCGCTCGACAAACCGGTGCGTTATGAAGCGGTGAAGACCGGCCGTGACGATGTGGCGTTGCTGGGCTTCACATCCGGATCGACCGGCGTCCCGAAGGCGACGATGCATTTTCATCGCGATATCCTGATCATCGCCGATGCCTATGCGAAGGAAGTGCTGGCCGTGACACCGGACGACGTGTTCGTGGGCTCGCCGCCGCTTGCCTTTACCTTCGGTCTCGGGGGGCTCGCCATTTTCCCCTTGCGCTTCGGCGCTGCCGCCACACTTCTGGAGCAGGCCACGCCGCCGAAGATGATCGAAATCATCGAGACCTATAAGGCGACCATCAGCTTTACCGCGCCGACCGCCTATCGCGCCATGTTGGCGGCGATGGACAACGGTGCCGATCTCTCCTCGCTTCGCATCGCGGTATCCGCGGGTGAAACTTTGCCGGCACCCGTCTTCGAGGAATGGGTGAAGATGACCGGCAAACCGATCCTCGACGGGATCGGCGCGACGGAGATGCTGCACATCTTCATTTCCAACCATCTGGGTGATGCCAAGCCGGCCTGCACCGGTAAACCGCTGGCGGGTTACGAGGCCATGGTCGTCGATGAGGATATGAACGAAGTGCCGCGAGGGACGGTCGGCCGGCTTGCCGTCAAGGGGCCCATCGGTTGCCGTTACCTGGCGGACGAACGCCAGAGAGATTACGTCAGGAACGGATGGAATATCACGGGCGATTCATTCGTCGAAGACGATCAAGGCTATTTCCATTTCACAGCCCGTTCCGACGACATGATCATCTCGGCGGGCTACAACATTGCCGGTCCGGAGGTCGAAGCGGCTCTGCTGAAGCATGATTCGGTACTGGAGTGCGCCGTCATCGGCGTGCCGGATGAAGCGCGTGGAATGATCGTGGAGGCCCATGTCGTCCTTGTTCCGGGTTCCGAGGCCTGCGAGGCTATGGTCAGGCTCCTTCAGGAGCATGTGAAAAGCGTCATCGCTCCTTACAAATACCCCCGCTCCATCGTCTTCGCCGACGCCCTACCGAAGACCGAATCCGGAAAAATCCAGCGATTCCGCCTAAGGCAGAGGCTATTGGCGTAACCCCCGCTCATGCTCGTCGCTTCCGGCACGAATGTAGAGTGGAAGTTTCCGCGCAAATGTGGAAGGTACTGAAAATGCTTGGCGGGTTGCTTTCCGCCGACGTAATAAAACTGGGAACGACACAACAACAAACGGGAGTTCGTCACATGAAGAAACTGCTTGCTGCGGCCACTGTGGCGCTCAGCGTCAGCACCTCGGGACTGGCCTTTGCCGAGCCGCTGAAGATCGGCATGATCACCACGCTTTCCGGTGGCGGCGCCGGCCTCGGTATCGATACCCGCGATGGCTTTATGCTGGCGATCAAGAATTCCGGCAACAAGGACGTCACGGTCGTCACCGAGGACGATGCACAGAAGCCGGAACTGGCTGTCCAGATCGCAGATAAGATGATCCAGAGCGATCAGGTCGATATCCTGACCGGCATCGTTTGGTCGAACCTCCTGATGGCGGTTGCCCCGAGCGCAGTCGCGCAAGGCAAGTTCTACGTCTCCACCAATGCTGCTCCGGCGGCGCTTGCCGGCGCCAACTGCAACAAGCTCTATTTCAATGCCGCCTACCAGAACGACAATCTTCATGAGGCTATGGGCGAATATGCCAACAAGAGCTACAAGAAGATGTTCATCCTCGCCCCGAATTATCCGGCCGGCAAGGATTCGCTGACCGGCTTCAAGCGCTATTACAAGGGCGAGCTGGCCTCGGAAGTGTACACGCAGGTCGGCCAGACCGACTATGCTGCCGAAATCGCCCAGATGCGCGCCTCCGGCGCCGACGGCATTTTCGTCTTCCTGCCGGGTGGCATGGGCATCGCCTTCATGAAGCAGTTCGCTCAGTCGGGCGTAAAAATCCCGGTCATGGGCCCGGGTTTCTCCTTCAGCCAGGACGTCCTGCCGGCGATCGGCGATGCGGCGCTCGGCGCCAAGGCTTCCGGCCAGTGGGCTCCGGATTTCGACAACGAGGCCAGCAAGAAGTTTCTCGCGGATTTCCAGAAGGAATACGGCCGGCTGCCGTCCATCTATGCCGTCCAGGCCTATGACGCGGCCCAGCTGATCCTCTCGGCGGTGGGGAAGGCAAGCGTCAAGGATGCCGATGCCTTCGGTGCGGAACTCCGCAAGGCCGACATCAAGTCTCCGCGCGGAAAATTCAAGTTCAATACCAACCAGCATCCGATCCAGGACATCTACCTGACCGAAGTGGTGAAGCAGAACGGCGTCCTGACCAACAAGACGGTGGAAAAGATTTTCACCGATCACAAGGACGCCTACGCCAAAGACTGCAAGATCTAAGGCTATATCGTGACCCTCGCACTTGCTCTCGAGCAGTTGCTGAACGGCCTGCAGCTCGGCGTCATGTTGTTTCTCATGGCTGCCGGGCTGACGCTGATTTTCGGCGTCATGGGCCTGATCAACCTCGCTCACGGTTCGCTCTACATGGTGGGTGCTTTCGCATGCGCCACCGTGGCGGCCTGGACCGGCTCATTCTGGATCGGGCTTGTCGCCAGCCTCGCTTGCGCGGCGGCGGCAGGCGCGATCGTGGAACTGCTGGTGATCCGCAGACTTTATGACCGCGATCACCTCGACCAGGTGCTGGCAACTTTCGCGCTGATCCTGATGTTTTCCGAGGGCACGCGTTGGCTTTTCGGCTCCTTTCCTCTTTATCTCGATATCCCGCCGCTGCTTCAGGGGGCGGTGCCGCTGCCCGGCGGCACGGAATATCCGGTTTATCGTCTGGCGATTATCGTTGCGGGGGCGGCTGTCGCCTTCGGCCTTTACATGCTGATTACCAGGACGCGGCTCGGCATGCGTATCCGTGCCGGCGAAAGCGATCGCGAGATGATCGGCGCGCTTGGGGTAGATATTCGCACTCTATATACGGTGGTTTTTGCACTTGGTGCGGCGCTGGCTGGCCTTGCTGGGGCGCTGGTCGGTGCCCTGCAGTCGGTGCAGGTCGGCATGGGGGAACCCGTTCTGATCCTCGCGTTCGTGGTGATCGTGATAGGCGGCATCGGCTCGATCAAGGGGGCGCTTCTCGGTGCTCTTCTGGTGGGCGTCACCGATACGATGGGCCGTTTCCTTCTGCCGAAAATCCTGGCGCTCTTCGTGCCGCCGGCTCAGGCGGGCATGATCGGCGGCGCGGTGGCCTCCATGCTTATCTATATCGTCATGGCGCTCATCCTGGCGGTGAAGCCGCGCGGCCTTTTCCCGGCAGCGCATGCGTGAGGCCAGGATCGTGACCCGCGAGAACCTTATCAACCTTATTCTGGCCGTGCTCCTGCTTGCCGTACCCGTCGCGGCGAATGTACTCGGCCAGCCTTTCTACATCACGCTGGCGACGCGCGTGGCCATCCTGGCTCTCGCCGCGACCGGTCTCAATCTGGCACTCGGCCTCGGCGGTCTCGTTTCTTTCGGCCATGCGGCCTTTTTCGGAATCGGTGGCTACGTCGCCGGCATCCTCGCGACGCATGCGTTCTCCGGCGAGCCAATCCTTTTCGGCCTTTCCGGCACGAACCAGATGTGGGTTATCTGGATTCTGGCCGTGTTGTCCGCTGGTCTCCTCGGATTGGCCATCGGCGCCATCAGCTTGAGGACATCAGGTGTCTATTTCATCATGATCACGCTCGCCTTCGCGCAGATGGTCTATTATTTCGCGGTTTCCTGGCCGGCCTATGGCGGCGAGGACGGGCTCTCCATTCTCGTCCGCAACCAGTTCCCCGGCGTGATGACGATGCGGCCGATGAGCTTCTTCCTGATCTGCTACGTGATCCTGCTTACAGGCATCGGCCTTTTCGCGGTGATCCGTGCTTCGCGTTTCGGTTCGGCGCTGCAGGCGGCGCGGCAGAACGAGGTGCGGGTCTCGACGGTAGGCATCCAACCTTACCGCATCCGGCTGACTGCCTTCGTGATCTCGGCGATGATGACCGGACTGGCCGGAGCGCTGTTTGCCGATCTCAACCGTTTCGTCAGCCCATCCATGCTGTCCTGGCATATGTCCGGCGAGCTGATCGTGCTGATCATCCTCGGGGGTACAGGGCGCCTGTTCGGGCCGCTGGCAGGCGCGGCGCTCTATGTTGCTTTCGAATATGCACTCGGCGGGATTACCGAGCGCTGGCAATTCTTCCTCGGTCTCATCCTGCTTCTCGTGGTGCTATTTGCGCGTGGCGGATTGCTCGGACTTCTGGCCGGGAGGGCGCGCCATGGCTGATGCAGTTCTGGAAATCTCCAATCTGGCAAAGAATTTTGGAGCGTTGCGCGCGACCGACGGCGTGACGCTCGATCTGCGTCCAGGAGAAATCCATGCGTTGATCGGCCCGAACGGCGCTGGAAAATCAACCCTTATCCACCAGATATGCGGCACGCTCAGGCAGGACAGCGGTATGATCCGTTTTGCCGGCCAGGACATTGGTGGTCTCGGTGTCGCCCAACGTGCGCGGTTGGGGCTCGGGCGGACATTCCAGGTCTCGTCGCTGGCACCGGATTTTTCCGCGCTTCGCAATGTGATGCTGGCGGTCCAGGCCAAGCAGGGATCGAGCTTCCGTTTCTTCAAACCGGTCATGCGGGACAAGGGCTTGATCGACGCGGCCATAACCATCCTGGAGCGCGTCGGGCTGGCCGCGCGAGCCCGTGTCCCCGCTGCTGAACTTTCGCATGGCGAACGCCGGCAGCTCGAAATCGCAATGGCGCTGGCGCTGCAGTCCAAGGCGTTTCTGCTCGACGAGCCCATGGCGGGCATGGGGCCGGAGGGCTCGAAGTCGCTCACGCGGTTCCTTGATACCCTGCGCCATGAAGCACCGATTCTGCTAGTCGAGCATGACATGGACGCTGTTTTCGCGCTCGCCGATCGCATTTCGGTTCTTGTCTACGGCCGCATCATCGCCACAGGCACCGTAGAAGAAATCCGCAGCGATCCGGCCGTGCGTACCGCTTATCTCGGAGATCACGCCTGATGTTGCTCGAGGTATCGAAGATCGAAGCGTTCTACGGCGCGAGCCAGGCACTGTTCGGAGTCGATCTTTCCGTGGCGGAAGGCGAGGTCGTGGCGCTGATGGGCCGCAATGGCATGGGCAAGACAACGACCATCCGCGCCATCTGCAACCTCAACCCTCCGCGTGCGGGAGCGGTCAGGCTTGGCGGCGCGGATCTCAAGGGCAGGCGTCCGCATCATGTGGCAAGGCTCGGCATAGGGCTGGTGCCTGAAGGACGGCGCTGCTTCCCCAATCTCACCGTATATGAAAACCTGGTGGCCGCCGCGCGGCCGGGCCAGTGGACCCTCGACCGCGTCAACGAATTCTTTCCGCGGCTGAAGGAACGGCAGACCCAGATGGCGCGTTCGCTTTCCGGGGGAGAGCAGCAGATGCTGGCGATCGGACGTGCGTTGATGACCAATCCGCGGCTTCTGATCCTCGACGAGGCGACCGAGGGACTTGCCCCGGTCATCCGCCAGGATATCTGGAAGGCTATACGCCGGCTGAAGGCCGAAGGTCTGTCGATCCTGGTGGTGGATAAGACGCTTTCCGAGCTTTTGCCGGTTGCGGACCGTGGCGTCATCCTGGAAAACGGACGAAGCGCCTGGAGCGGCAAGCCCGCCGATCTGACGATGGAGCTGCAAGACCGATATCTCGGGGTGTGAACGATGAGTGGTGAAGCAACGAGTGCCGATCTGGAACTGATCGCTCATGGACCGCATGGGCGCAGCAAGCCGGAAACGCGGCTTTGGTTGCGTATGCTCTCCACGACGAAATTGATCACCAACGAAATCCGCCGCCGGCTTCGTGCCGAGTTTGGCGCGACGCTGCCGCAGTTCGACCTCATGGCCCAGCTTTACCGCGAGAAGGATGGCCTGCGTCTCGGCGAGCTTTCCAAGCGCACCATGGTCACCAATGGCAATGTCACCGGTCTAGTCGAGCGGCTGGAAGTGGACGGCCTGGTGCAGCGTGTCACGCCGGACGGGGACCGGCGCGTCACCGTCGCCAAGCTGACCCCCGCCGGGACCGAACTCTTTGTCGCCATGGCGGCAGCCCATGAAGGCTGGCTTCGCGATATCATGGGGGATGTCAATCCGGACACGATCGCATCGTTATGGTCGGAGATAGGGGCGGTAAAGGCCTCCGCCAGCAACCATCTTTCCGGCGCGGCCTTCGAATAGTAAGGATCGTCTGCGCAAAATATTTCGGGTGAGAGATGGCAGACCTGCAGGCGATCGTTGATGAGATCCATGAAAAACTGACGCCGCGGCTGGGCGAAGGCAAGGTCGCCGATTATATCCCCCAGCTCGCGCACGTGGATCCCAAGAAATTCGGCATGGCGATCGTCACGGTTGACGGCGAGGTGGTCAAGGTTGGCGATGCCGATCTTCCCTTTTCGATTCAGAGTATTTCCAAGGTCTTCACATTGACCCTGGCTCTCGGCAAGCACGGCGAAACGACTTGGAACCGTGTGGGCCGCGAACCTTCAGGTTCCGCTTTCAATTCCATCATTCAGCTGGAGCATGAGGAAGGAAAGCCGCGAAATCCTTTCATCAATGCCGGTGCAATAGCCGTGAGTGACCTGGTGCTGGCCGGGCATACGCCGCGGGAGGCAATCGGCGAGATCGTCCGCTTTGTGCGTTATCTCGCCGACGATGAATCAATCGCCATCGATCCGGATGTGGCGAAGTCGGAACAGGCGACCGGCTATCGCAACTTCGCGCTGGCGAATTTCATGCGCTCCTTCGGCAAGCTGGATCATCCGGTAGAGCATGTACTCGGCGTCTATTTTCATCACTGCGCATTGGCTATGACATGCATGCAGTTGGCCAAGTCGGGCCTTTTTCTCGCGGCATCAGGCCGCAATCCGCTGACCGGACATACGGTTGTCTCCAAGCAGCGGGCACGCCGCATCAACGCGCTGATGCTGACTTGCGGCCACTACGATGGCTCGGGCGATTTCGCCTACCGCGTAGGCTTGCCCGGCAAAAGCGGTGTCGGCGGTGGCATCCTGGCCGTTGCCCCGGGCCGGGCCTCGGTTGCGGTATGGTCGCCAGGATTGAACCACAACGGAAATTCTCTTCTGGGCTCCTTGGCGCTCGAAATGCTGGCAACCAGGACCGGTTGGTCCGTCTTCGGTCATTAAATCCATAAAAAAACCCGGCCGAAGCCGGGCTTGAAGTAGGTGGCAGCGTTGTGATCAATCCTCGCTGGCTGCCATCTGCGAGAGCACTTCGCCGCGGCCGCGTGCCCTGAGGATCAGCGGAATTATCAACGCCAGGGCTGCGAGAAGGAGCAGCCCGGCTGCGATCGGCGATTGCACGAGCGTCGTGACGTCGCCCTGGCTGATGGCCAGCGACCGACGGAGCTGCTGTTCGGCAAGCGGACCGAGGATCAGGCCGACGACCACCGGCGCAATCGGATAACCGAAGATCCGCATGGCATAGCCGAGCAAGCCGAAGGTCAGCAGCATGCCAAGTTCGAACACGGACGGATTGGCGCCGATCGTGCCGAGGGTCGCAAACAGCAGGATGCCTGCGTAAAGCCAAGGCTTCGGAATGGTCAGCAGTTTGACCCAGAGGCCGACCAGCGGCAGGTTCAGGACCAGCAACATCAGGTTGGCGATGAGCAGCGACGCGATCAGGCCCCAGACGAGCTGGGGGTTGGTCGCAAAGAGCAGCGGACCGGGCTGCAAACCGTATTGCTGGAAGCCGGCGAGCATGATCGCGGCGGTTGCCGTCGTCGGCAGGCCGAGTGTCAAGAGCGGCACCAGGGTGCCGGCCGCAGAGGCATTGTTGGCGGCTTCCGGACCTGCCACACCTTCGATCGCGCCGTTGCCGAATTCTTCCGGATGCTTGGTAAGGCGCTTTTCGGTCGCATAGGAGAGGAAGGTGCCGATCTCGGCCCCGCCGGCCGGCATGGCCCCGATCGGGAAACCGATCAGCGTCCCGCGCAGCCATGCTTTCCAGGAGCGCGCCCAATCCTGCGCACTCATCCAGATGGATCCGCGCACGGCTTCGACCTTGTCCGGTCCCTTGTCGCCTTGGGCGGCGATGAAGAGGGTTTCGCCGATCGCGAACATGGCGACAGCCATGGTCGTGACCTCGATCCCGTCCAGCAGGTCCGGAATTCCGAAGGATAACCGGTTCTGGCCGGTCAGCTGGTCGATGCCCACGACGGAGAAAGCGAGGCCGATAAACAGCGAGGTCAGGCCGCGCAGCGTCGAGTCACCGAAGGCCGACGAGACGGTGACGAAGGCAAGCACCATCAGCGCAAAATATTCGCGAGGACCAAAGACCAGCGCCAGCTTGACGATGTAGGGGGCGATGAAGGCCAGCAGCAGGGTGGCGATGAGGCCGGCGACGAAGGAGCCGATCGCCGCGGTTGCCAGCGCCGGCCCGCCGCGTCCGGCGCGCGCCATCTTGTTGCCCTCGAGGGCGGTGACGATGGAGGCGCTTTCGCCAGGGGTATTGAGCAGGATCGATGTCGTCGATCCGCCATACATGCCGCCATAGTAGATGCCCGCGAACATGATGAGTGATCCCGTGGGATCGAGCCGATAGGTGACCGGCAGCAGGAGTGCCACCGTGAGTGCAGGGCCGATGCCTGGCAGCACCCCTACGGCCGTGCCGAGGGTAACGCCGATCAGCGCGTAAAGGAGATTGAGCGGCTGTGTGGCGGCGAGAAGCCCCTGCAGAAGGAATTCAAATGTAGCCATGGTCTTTTTCTCCGGCGCCGATCACAGGAAGAGGTGTTCCAGCGGGCCTGCCGGAAGCGAGAGCTGCAGCAGTCCGGCAAATATCAGCCAGATGACGAGACAGAGGACGATGCCAACGGGAATCGTGATCCAAAGCTTGCGCTTTCCGAAACCGGCCGCCGTAAGCGCGAACAGGATACCCGTTGCAATGGAAAAGCCCACGGTCGTCAAAAGCAGCATCTGGGCTGCAAGACCCGCAACGATCCAGGCGACCGGGCCGAATTGCTGCTTTTCGCGTTCGGGAAAATCTCCCCGGAAGGCTTCGACGACGGTCCAGATGGCCAGGCCGATCAGGGCGAAGGCGATCCAGTTCGGAACCGTGGCCGGACCGACCTGCGAATAGCCGGCCATCTCTTTGAGACGAGAAACGTCTACGAAGATGACTGCGGCAATTGCGGCAAGAACGGCGGCGATAGCAAGCGCCGCCCTGTCGGGGCGGCGCTGTCCGGTGCTTGTTTTGTTGTCCAGGCTCATTTGACGAGTCCGATGTCCTTCAGGACCGCTTCGGTCGCAGTAATATCCTTGGCGAGCTGGGCGTCGAAAGCCTCGCCGGACAGATAGGTATCAGCCCAGCCCTTGGTCTTCAGCGTCTCCTGCCAGGTCTTCGACTTGACGACCTTTTCGACATCCGCCTGAACGGCCTTCTTCTGCTCGGCCGAAAGGCCCGGAGCGGCTGCAACCATGCGCCAGTTCTGCAGCACGACGTCGAAGCCGGATTCCTTCAGCGTCGGAGCGTCGACGCCCTCGATCTTCTTGTCGGCGGACACAGCCAGCAGGCGCAGCGTCCCGGCCTTGATCTGGGATTCGAATTCGCCGTAGGACGAGACGCCCGCGGTCACCTGGCTGCCCAGAATAGCCGCGAGTGCTTCGCCGCCGCCGGAGAAGGCGATGTAGTTGATCTTGGTGGGATCCACGCCAGCGGACTTGGCAAGCAGGCCGACGAGGATATGGTCGGTGCCGCCGGCCGAACCGCCGCCCCAGGAAACGGCGCCTGGATTTGCCTTCAGCTTGGCAACGAGATCGCCGATCGTCTTGATGTCCGACGAAGCCGGGACGACGATCGCCTCATATTCGCCGGTCAGGCGGGCGATCGGGGTGACGTCCTTCAGGGTGACGGGCGATTTGTTGGTGAGGATAGCGCCGACCATGACATAACCGCCGACCATCAGCGCATTAGGCTTGCCCTTCTGCTGGCTGGCGAATTGGGCAATGCCGATGGTGCCGCCAGCGCCCGGCACGTTCATGACCTGCACATTGCCGGAGATCTTCTCCTGCTGCATGGCGGTCTGCAGCGAACGGGCGGTCTGGTCCCAGCCGCCGCCCGGCGCTGCCGGCGCCATGATGGTGTAATCCGCGGCATAGGCTGGCAGTGCAAGTGCTCCAGCAAGAATGGAAGCGAGAAAGAAGTGTTTCAAGGGTAAATCCTCCGTTGGCGTCCTGATCTGACGCGAATTGTTCTCAGGCGAAACGAAGGGATGGAAAGGGTGTGCGGAAACCGCCAACCTGAACTCCTCCCGTCGTTGATCGGGTCCCGCCTCCACGGGGCCGATTAGACATAAGCCAACATATCAAGCTGACATCTACCTGACAGATTTCGCCATCTTGACTTTTGGCAAGAGGTTAACGGGCATTCGGTCGGAATTTTTGTGGTTATTGCAGCCTGAGGACCTCGTTCCATCGGGCTATCAACCGCGCCCGTTTTACCTGATCGAGATAAACCATCAGTCCGAGGCTGACCGGCACCGGCTTCAATTGACCGCCGAGCATCTCCCGCATCGTCGTGGCGGTATTGTTGCCGGCAACTTCCGGACTGACGGCCGGGATCTGCAGTTCACGCGCCATGATCGTCTGGCCTTCCTTGGACATAAAGAATTGCAGGTATCTTTTGCCTAATTCCGGCATGTTGGCAGCCTGCGGCACCAGGCCGATGCGCGACATGACGACCGTGTAGTCCTTCGGCAGCACAATTCCGACATCGGGATACCGGGACGCCCAGTCGGCCGCATAGGAGCCCAGAATGTTATAGCCGAGCGCGAAACGCCCGTCAGCCACGCGTTCCAGAATGGCCTCGCTGGTCGAATATAGCTTGACGCCCGCGGCGCCCATCGCCTGGATCACCGACCAGATGTCGCCGAATTGTTCCTGGTCGCGGGCCATGAACAGGAAACCCACGCCGGACCGCTCAATGTCATAGGTACCGATCCTCCCGTAGATCGCATCCCCCTGCTTTTGCAGGAAGTCCACGAATTCCGCCCGTGTCGAAGGTGGAGGAAAATCCTTAAAGCTGGGTTTGTGGTAGACGAATACGGCAGGCTCAAAGGTTAATGCATAGGCGGTGTTGCGCCAGTTGGCCCATGCCGGCCACTGGCCGCTCATGGGCAGGTCGCTGCGTTGGGCATAACCGTCGTTGGCGAGCTTCACCTGCAGATCCATGGCGGAGGAAAAGGCGAAGTCCGCGGTCTTCTTGCCTAAATCGGTCTCCCGCACGATCCGGTCGTAGATCTCGCCCGTCAGCATATCCTCGTAACGAACCGTCACGTCCGGGTTGGCCTGCTGGAAGCCGGCGATCATAGGTTTTGCGAGCGGTTCATCGAGCGAGGAGTAAACATGCAGAACCGGCGCGTCCTCGCGACCGGAAAGAGCCGGAAACGTAGTCGTGCCTGCGGCTGCAAGACCGGAGGAAAGAGCAAGACAGAGCAAGGAGACGAGCGGACCTTTCATCCGTCAACAATGCCTCACCGATGGCGCGGGGACAAGGCGGCGGCAGGCGCGTGGCATTCCCGTCACGGTCACGCGAATGCAGCCTGCATCTGCTTGTTTTATAATCCGGCGTCCTTACGTTCGTTCGGTCTTTTCGCCTTCGGGCGCCACTCGTCAGCAAGGTCAGATCCATGTCGCTTTCGCTCTATGATATTTCGGTACCTGTCTTCATTCGCGCCTTCGGCAATCTCAGTGAAATCCTCAGGAAAGCGGAGAGATTTGCAGATGAAAAAGGCATGGCGCACAAGGAATTGCTGGAGGCTCGGCTGATCGAAGACATGTATCCGCTTCCCGCCCAGGTCCAGCGGGCAAGCGACACGGCCAAGTTCGTGCCCGTGCGCGTGGCCCAGCTGGAAAACGTACCGATGACCGATGACGAAGTGACCTTCGCCGATCTGCATGCGCGCATTGAAAAAACGGTGACTTTTCTGAAGAGCGTCGACCCGGCCAGCATGGAAGGCCGCGATGAGGCCGAGGTGGTACTGAAGACCCGCACGGGCTCCACGACCTTCACCGCAAGAAGTTATGTTTTGGGCTTCGCCATTCCAAATTTCTACTTCCATGTAACGACCGCTTACGCGATTCTACGCCACAAGGGCGTTCCCATCGGCAAGATGGATTATATCGGCCGGTCGCAGTAACCATCCTTCAAGCGCCTCCGTGACATCCCCGCTTCCGCGCGTTTATAATCGCGTCCTGAAGTTGGGGGAGTTCGTGCGCATTCTTCTGGTCGAGGACAATCAGGCACTGGCCGAGGGGCTGTCGGCCATCCTGCGAAGCAGCGGTTATGCGGTCGACGCGGTGGCCGATGGTGCGTCCGCCGAGGCTGTTGCGGCGGCGGAGACTTATGATCTGGTGATCCTCGACCTGAACCTTCCGGAAATGGATGGGTTGGACGTTCTTCGCGCCATGCGCGCACGAGCGAACAAGGCTGCCGTGATGATCCTGACCGCGCGCGGTACGCCGGAGGAGCGGGTAAGGGGCCTCGACCTTGGTGCCGACGACTACATGATCAAGCCCTTCGATATTTCCGAATTCGAAGCCCGCATCCGGGTGCTCTTGCGCCGGCAAGCGGGCTTGAGGAGCTCGATTGTCAATTACGGCGGCATTACCCTCGACCTCACGTCCCGAACCTTTTCCAGCCAGGGCGTACCGCTCGATATCCCGGCTCGGGAGGTCGCACTCCTGGAGCTCCTGTTCCTGCGGGCGGGCAAAGTCGTCTCCAAGGATGCCATCATCGGTTCTTTGAGCGGCTTTGACGACGATCTGTCGGCCAATGCGATCGAGCAATATGTAAGCCGCTTGCGCCGCCGCCTGGCGCCGTACGGGCTGACGGTCAAGACCGCCCGAGGCATCGGGTATTATCTTGAAACCCTGGCACCTGGCTCATGACGCCCTCCGCTGCCTATTCGCTTCGGCGCCGGCTGCTCGCCTGGCTCCTGCTTGCCACTGCCGTCATCGGCACGGCTGCCATGATCGATACTTGGGACGAGGCGGTCGATACGGCCAATGAGGTTTCCGATCGGGTTCTTGCCGGTTCGGCGCTCGCCATCGCGGAACGGGTGATCGTTGCCGAGGACGGATCTCTCGAGGTCGACATTCCCTATGTCGCGCTCGAAATGCTGACTTCAGCCGCGCAGGACCGGGTTTTCTACCGCGTCGACGGGCCGCCGGGAACGTTCATCACCGGCTATCAGAACCTCCCGTCGATACCGCGTCGCGAGGGACAGGCCGCCGCATTCGAGAATGCCACCTTCCGCGGCGAGCCGATCCGTGTCGCGGCGCTCGCCCGGTCGGCCTCAACCGGCATCAATTCGGTACCTTTCATCGTTACCGTTGCCGAAACAACCATCGCCCGCCAGCATCTGACGCGGACGATCCTCATCCGATCGGCTTTGCGACTGCTCTTCATGATCGCCGGTGCTGCCGTGATCGTCTGGGTGGCGGTGACGCTGTCGCTGCGTCCGCTCTACCGTTTCAGCGAGGCAATCGCCGAACGCAGTCCCGACGATCTGCATCCGATCAGCGAGCGGGTACCCAATGAGGTGCAGGGGCTTGTCGATACCGTGAATTCCTTCATGGTGCGGCTCGAGGGAGCGCTGGAGGCGCTCAGGCATTTCACCGGCAATGCGAGCCATCAGCTGCGTACGCCGCTCGCCATCATCCGCACGCAGCTGGCGCTTGCTGGCCGTGCCACGGATATTGGAGTGGCAAGGGAAGCCACCCGCAAGGCCGACGAAGCCGTTGCCGATGCGGAACGCATCCTCGCACAGCTCCTGCTGATGGCGAGGATCGATGCGACGAAGCGGTCGACGTCGATGCAGAAGATCGACCTGAGGGCCTTGGCGCAAGGGGTCACGGCCGAGCACGTGCCCTTCGCCGCGGAAGCTGACATCGATCTCGGTTTTGAGGGCGAGGGGGATTCCACGGTCTTCGCCGAGCCCCTGCTGATCGGCGAACTCCTGAAAAACCTGATCGGCAACGCGCTGCTCTATGCGGGCGCCGGTGCAGAGGTAACGGTCCGGGTCAACCAGAAGGGCGACATGGCCGTACTTGAGGTGGAGGACAATGGCCCCGGTATTCCCCCGGACAAGCAGACGCAGGTGCTGAAGCGCTTCGAACGCGGAGGGATGACGGAAAAATCCGGCACAGGCCTCGGGCTGCCGATCGTGGAAGAGATCGCCCGCCTCCACGGCGCGGCATTGTCCCTCGCGCAAGGCCGCGAAGGGAGGGGCCTAAAAGTACAGGTCGCCATTCCGATAGCCGGTTAGTGGTTTTGATAGACCTTGTTGCCGCCAATCCAGGTGCTCTTCATGCCGAGGTCACGTGTGAGGATTACGAAGTCCGCGTCGTACCCTGCCTTCAGTGATCCTTTTCGATCCGAAATATGGACCGCTTCCGCAGGATAGGCCGAGGCCATCCTGAGTGCCTCCTCGAGCGGCAGTCCAAGGGTCCGGTGTACGAAACGCACGGAAGATATCATGTCGATATCGGCGCCGGCGAGCGTCCCGTCGGCGAGCGTCAGGCGGCCGTACCGACGCAGGATCTCCCGGCCGTTCAGGGTGAAGCTCTTCAAATCGGTTCCGATGGTGGACATGGCATCCGTCACAATGAAGATCTTGCCAGGCCCTGTCTTGGCGTGGAGGGCGACCTGCATCGAAGCAGGGTGCACGTGAATGCCGTCGGCAATCAGCCCTGCATAGAGCGAGCCGGTGTCCAGCGCGGCTCCGACGAGACCCGGCTCGCGGTGGCCAAGCGGGCTCATCGCGTTGAAGAGATGCGTCACCGTCCGCGCCCCTGCCGCTGCATAGGTTCTCGCCGTTTCGTAGCTTGTTTCGGTATGGCCGAGGCTGACGGTGAAACCGGCTTGCGCCAGACGCCCTGCCTGGTCGACCGTCACGTTTTCCGGCGCGATGGTGATCATCATCGCCTCGAACTCCCCCCGGCAGGTCAGGATGAGTTCGATATCCTTCTCTTCCATCGGCCGGATCAGGGTCGGGTCATGAGCTCCCTTGCGCGCGACCGATAGATGCGGCCCCTCCAGATGCAGGCCGAGAAAACCGGGTAATCCCTGCTCTTTTGCTTGCTTGCCGGCCGCCACCGTTTTGGCCGTGATTTCCGGCGTATCGGTGATCAGCGTCGGCAACAGCGCGGTGGTGCCGAATTTCGCATGCGCTGCGCAGATCTGTCTCAGGCCTTCCGCTGTCGGCTCCTCGTTCAGCAACACCCCGCCGCCGCCATTGACCTGAAGATCGATGAACCCCGGCACGATCAGCGCGCCCTCGGCATCAATCGTTTCCGCGTCCGATGGCAGGTGCGTTGCCCGCTCCACGGACCCGATCTTGCTGTCTGCGATGATGAGTGCGGCACCGTCATGCCAGATGGTGCCGTCGAAAATGCGGGCACCGGTGATGGCCTTGCGTGTCGTCATAATGTCTCTGTCACTTTCTTGAGTGCTACCGGCGCATCCGGATTGAAGCCCTTGGCGCGCGACCATGCCTCGACGAAACCATAGAAAGGCAGGATCAGGGCGAGCGCATCGGTCAGGGGATGGCCGGTCGGGACAAACGGCAACTGCCTGGCTTTCTTCACCTTGTCCGAAGTGGCAAAAGCAAGCGCGCCCTTGTTCGCCAAGCTGTCGGCGATCTCGGCCACAGAGGCTTCAGCGGCATCCCGTGCAGCAAAGGTTACGACGGGAAACCGCTTTTCGACCAACGCAACCGGACCATGCAGGACCTCCGCCGCGGAATAGGCTTCCGCATGCATATTGGATGTCTCCTTGAACTTCAGTGCCGCTTCGCTCGCAATCGCAAGCGCTGGGCCACGCCCAAGCATGTAGAGGGAGTCCGCTTCGCCGAGTTCCTGTGCGAGCTCGCTCCAATCGAGTTTAACTGCGGTTTCGAAATGTGACGGCAGATTGCCGATCGCCGCCTTAAGTCCTTGGTCGCCTACCCATTCCGAAAGCAAAACGAGACCCGCGACAATGGAATTGACGAAAGATTTGGTCGCCGCGACCGCAAGTTCCGGTCCGGCATTGATATTCACGGCGTGGGCCGAGGCGCCGGCGATCGGCGAAGGCAGCGTGTTGGTAAGCGCAATCGTTACCGCACCGGACTTGGTTGCCGCCTCCGCCATCGCCACGATATCGGGGCTCTTGCCCGATTGGGAAATGGCGATCGCGGCTCCGGCGCCGAGTTCGAGCCTTGCGCCATAGATGGATGCAAGCGAGGGGCCGAGCGAAGCGACGGGTCTGCCGCTGGTGAGTTCGACCGCATATTTGATGAAGGTTGCGGCATGATCGGAGGAGCCGCGGGCGATCGTAATCAGGAAAGCCGGATCTTTGTCGCGAAGCGCACGACCTGCGGCGGCAAGCTCGGATTTCGACCCGTCGAGCAGGCGCTGAACGGCCTCCGGTATCTCATCAATCTCCTGCCGCATGTGAGTCTGCATCATCTTGTCCTCGAACGTTATTTTTCGCCGAGCGAAAGCTCGGCCACGAAATCATAGGCATCGCCCCGATATAGGGACCGCGTCAGCTCGACGACACGGCCGGACGCCAGATAGGATACGCGCTCGATGGACAGGCCGGCCGCTCCGATCGGCACCGCCAAAAGCCCCGCATCCGGGTCTTTCATATTGCAGGCTGATATTCGCTGGATGGCGCGCACGGGGCGGGCGTTCTTCTTTTCCAGCTCCGCATAAAGAGAGTTGGTGACGACCGAAGGGTCCGGGAGGAACTCGACGGAAATACTGGCCCGCTCAATGGCAAGCGGCATGTCGTCCGCAATGCGAAGACGGCCGAGACGGGCGACCTTGGTTCCTGGTGCCAGCCCCAGCATCATCATTTCTTCCGGAGAGGGGTGGAAAAGCCCGCGCTCCAGCCATTCCGACCTCGTCACCAGGCCGCGTCGGGCCATATCCTCCGTGAACGATGTCAGTCGGGTTAGCGGTTGTTCGACGCGTGACAACGGTTTGGCCACGAACGTGCCCGAGCCATGCTTGCGGGTAAGCAATCCGTCCTTGACGAGGTCGTCCACGGCCTTGCGGACGGTGACGCGACTGACATTGGCATAGTCGGCAAGATCGCGTTCCGCCGGCAGTGCGTCTCCATGGCTAAGCCTGCCGGTACGGATCGCATCTTCCAGGCTTTGCCGCAGCTTCATGTAGAGCGGCCCTGTCCCAGCTGACTGAAGGCCATCGAGCGGAAGGATCGTGGCAAGCGTCTCGTTCATACGCGCACCTCCGCCGCGTGGCCATGGGTCTTGACTGCAAGTGCGACAGCGCCCGTAAGGGCGTCCGCAAGTGGTTCGGATAGTCGCGACCGGTGCCGTTCTGCAAGATATTGCGGATAAAGCGGCGCCAGCCCGCCCAGCAGGCAAAGCCGGCCTTTCCCTCTGGTAATGGCGTTCACCGCATCGAGCGCCTGGTCTATGTCCGAGGCTCCCGTCTTCACAATGCGTATTGCGGCTTCGTCGCCGCGCCCGGCGAACTCGAATACCCTCGGCGTGTAGCGGCCGAAGTCGCCGGGCCTGGCGAGACGCGCGAAGTCGACGACATTTTCGGGGTTGTTGCCGAATTCCGCGAGGATCGCCTTCGAGAACTCTGTCATCGGGTGAATCCGGTCATAGGCGAGCAGGCTCTCCTGCAGTGCGAGCTGGCCGAGACGTGCACCGCTGCCGAGATCGCTGACCTGAAATCCCCAGCCTGCGACGGAGCGAAGCACTCCTTCATGCCGGGTGATGTAAACCGTGCCTGTACCGACTATGCCGATCGCGCCGTCATCGTCTCCAATCGCGCCTTGCAAGGCGATGACGCCGTCGGAAACGATATCCGCCTTCTTGAAGGGCAGGCGGCCCTGGACGTAGCTAACCGCGTCGCCGACATTGTTGCCGGCAAGGCCGAGGGTGGCGGCAACGGAAGCGAGATCGGGGATAAGTCCCGCATTCTCGAACGCGAACCGCGCGGCTTCCGTGATGTGCTTGAGCGCAGTATCGGGATCGGTCAGAATATTGGAGGCGCCGCTTTTCCCGCGCCCGATGATCTCGCCTGCACCGTTGGCCAATGCCGCACGGCAGCTCGTTCCTCCACCGTCGATTCCGATAAAATAGTCGCCCATGGATACCTCCGTAATTGATGATACCAAAAAAATACCATTAACCAAGGCCATTTCGGAATTTTTCGAAGCGGATGCCGCATATTATTGAAATAAAGCTATTTTTTACGGGTTCATTCAAACGGTGAGCCTCTTTCTTCATAAAAGTTAATTTTCCTTCTGGACAATTGGTATTTTTTTGGCATCATTTTGGCAGAGGGAGAAACCGGATGAGCAGTAACGCCACCGAAGCCAGGCATGGGAAGGCAGAAGGGCTCGATACGCGTGAGCCTGCTGAGATCCTGCGCCTTCTGGCGGCCGGCCAGCAGCAGGCGGCGAAGGCCGTCGATGATGCCATTCCCGCCATTGCTCAGGCTGCGGATATTGTTGCGTCGACCTTGAGGTCCGGAGGCAAGCTTTTTTATGCGGGTGCCGGCAGTTCCGGCTTGATGGCCATGGCCGACGCGCTTGAGCTGCCGGGCACCTATGGTATCCCGCGCGAGCAGATCGTGCTTCTGCTCGCCGGCGGCATATCGAGTCTCACCGATATGGAAGGCGCGCCGGAAGACGACGTTGCACTGGCCAAAAAGGATGCCGCGATTGTCGGCCGGGACGATTGCGTCATCGCCGTGTCGGCGAGCGGTTCGACCCCTTACGCGCTCGCGGTTGCCGACATTGCCCACAGGCGCGGAGCCAGGATTGTCGCCATGGCCAACAACGCGGGCGCTGAGCTTTTCAAAAGAGCCGATGTCGCGATCCTGCTGGAGACGCCGCCGGAAGTGGTGGCCGGCTCGACGCGCATGGGTGCTGGCACCGCCCAGAAAATGGCCTTCAACATGCTCTCGACGCTCGCTGCGGTGAAGCTCGGCCATGTTCATGACGGTCATATGGTCAACCTGCGCCCCGATAATGACAAGCTGCGTGCCCGCGCCGCACGTATGGTGGCGGAGATCGCCGGCATCGATATGGACGAGGCGGGCATTTTGATGGGGTCTGCCCAGGGTTCGGTGAAGGTCGCGGTCCTGCTGGCCGCCGGCGCTCCCGGCACCGAAGTCGCGAAGGCGCTGCTCGCCCGCTCAGGCGAGGTGCTGCGTGTCGCGCTGAGCGAACTGCAGGCAAATAAGAGTTCCATGAAGCGCGCCTGAAGGCGCAAAAAAAGAGGGAGAACATCATGACCCGCATATTGAAAGGCATGCTTTTCGCCACGACCGTGCTCGCGCCTGCTGGCCTGGTTCACGCGGCGGATGCGCAGCTGACGATCGAAAGCTGGCGGAACGACGACTTGGCGATCTGGCAGGAAAAGATCATTCCGGCTTTCGAGGCGAAGAACCCCGGTATCAAGGTGAGCTTCGCACCGATGGCGCCGACGGAATACAATTCCGCGGTCAACGCCAAGCTGGAAGCCGGTACCGCCGGCGACCTCATCACCTGCCGCCCGTTCGACCTCTCGCTCGCCATGTTCCAGAAGGGCCAGCTTGCTCCGCTGAGCGATCTGCCGGGCATGGAAAACTTCTCCGACGTGGCGAAGTCTGCCTGGACTACGGACGACGGCAAAACGACCTTCTGCGTGCCGATGGCTTCCGTCATCCACGGCTTCATCTACAACAAGAAGGCATTCGAGGAGGCCGGCGTTCAGGTCCCCAAGACGGAGGACGAGTTCTTCGCCGTGCTCGAAAAGTTCAAGAAGGACGGCAACTACATCCCACTCGCCATGGGCACCAAGGACCAGTGGGAAGCGGCGACGATGGGCTATTACAACATCGGCCCCAACTACTGGAAGGGCGAGGAAGGCCGCAAGGCGCTGATATCGGGCAAGGAAAAGCTCACCGATGCGCAATGGGTCGAGCCTTACAAGGCGCTGGCGAAGTGGAAGCCTTATCTGGGCGACGGTTTTGAAGCGCAAACCTACCCGGACAGCCAGAACCTCTTCACGCTCGGCCGTGCTGCGATCTATCCGGCTGGCTCCTGGGAAATCGCGCCGTTCAAGGCGCAGGCTGACTTCGAGATGGGCGCTTTCCCGCCACCGGTGAAGAAGGCCGGCGATACCTGCTACATCTCCGACCATAACGACATTGGCCTCGGCCTGAACGCCAAGGGCAAGAACCAGGAGGCCGCGAAGAATTTCCTGGCTTGGGTGGCCTCGCCAGAGTTCGCCGAACTCTATGCAAACTCGCTGCCGGGCTTCTTCAGCCTGAACTCCAAGCCGGTCAAGATGACCGATGGTCTGGCTCAGGAATTCGTATCCTGGCGCCAGAACTGCAAGACGACCATCCGTCCAAGCGCTGCGATCGTCGGCCGTGGGCAGCCGAACCTCGATCTGGAGATGTGGCGTGTTTCGGCGAACGTGATCAACGGCACCCAGACGCCGGAACAGGCCGCCGCCGAAACCCAGAAGGGTCTCGACAGCTGGTACAAGCCGGCCAAGTGAGCTGAAGGCGCCCTCTTCGAAAGAAGCGCTTCATCCCAACCCTCTCCCTGCAAGCCGGGGGAGGGAATGGACCCTGCTCGACCACGACGTCGAGGAAGTTGCCGCAGAACACGGCCTTATCTCCAATAGACGGGGAGAAGGTAGCTGTAGCTGGATGTAAGTATTGCCGTAACCTTTCCGCCGACACCCTTATGAACACTTGGAACCGAGCCATGAGCGATACCGAAATTGCCGATATCGAAGCGGCTCCTGTCAAACGGTCGACCCGCTGGCACATTGCCGTTTTTCTGGCGCCGGCCTTTCTCGTCTATACGGCCGTAATGATCCTGCCTCTGATCGAGACCCTGCGCCTGTCGCTGTTCAACATGGTCGAGGGCCAGCTCGCCTTCGTGGGTCTCAACAATTTCAAGGTGCTCTTCAGCGATCCGCGGCTTTCCGCCGACTTTTGGAACGCACTGAGCAACAACGTCGTCTTCTTCATCATCCATATGCTGGTGCAGAACCCGGTCGGCATCGCGATCGCCGCCATGCTGTCGGTACCGAATTTGCGCTTCGCCGCTTTCTACCGCTCGGCAATCTTCGTGCCGACGCTGCTGTCCTTCGTTATCGTCGGCTTCATCTGGAAACTCATCCTTTCGCCGATCTGGGGTATTGCGCCGGGCCTGATGGACCTTGTCGGCCTCAAATCCTTCTTCGCGCCCTGGCTCGGCAAACCGGATACTGCGCTGCTCGCTGTCTCCCTCATCTCGGTCTGGCAATATGTCGGCATCCCGATGATGCTGATCTATGCTTCGCTCCTGAATATTCCCGATGAAGTTCTGGAAGCGGCCGAATGCGACGGCATCACCGGCTGGAGCCAGTTCTGGAAGATCAAGCTGCCGCTTATCCTGCCTTCGATCGGCATCGTCTCGGTGCTGACTTTCGTCGGCAATTTCAACGCCTTCGACCTGATCTATACGGTGCAGGGCGCTCTCGCCGGGCCGAACGGCTCGACTGATATCCTGGGCACGCTGCTCTATCGCACCTTCTTCGGTTTCCAGAACCAGATGGGCGACCGCTCCATGGGCGCCACCATCGCCGCCGTGATGTTCCTCATCATCCTGGCCGGCGTATCCCTTTACCTCTTCGTCATCCAGCGGCGCATGCGTCGCTATCAATTCTAGGAGCGCAAAGATGTCGAAAGCCCGCGCCGCTCCGTTGCGCACCGCGCTCATCCACCTCGCGCTGATTGCCTATACGGTGGTTGCGCTTTTCCCGGTCTTCCTGACGGTGGTCAATTCGTTCAAGAGCCGCAACGCCATCTTCCGCGAGCCGATGGCCGTGCCGACGCCCTCGACCTTCAGTCTCGTCGGCTATGAGACGGTTCTGCAGCAGGGCGATTTCATCGGATATTTCCAGAACAGCCTTGTCGTCACGGTTGTCTCCATCGCTCTGGTCCTGCTGTTTGGCGCGATGGCCGCATTCGCTCTGTCTGAATACCGTTTCCGCGGAAACACGCTGCTCGGCCTCTATCTGGCGCTCGGCATCATGATCCCGATCCGCCTCGGCACGGTCGCGATTCTGCAGGGCATGGTGGCCGCCGGCCTCGTCAACACGCTGACCTCGCTGATCCTCGTCTACACCGCGCAAGGGCTGCCGCTCGCCATCTTCATCCTTTCGGAATTCATGCGCACCGTATCAGACGATCTGAAGAATGCCGGCCGGATCGATGGGCTTTCGGAATATGCGATCTTCTTCCGCCTTGTCCTGCCGCTGGTCAGGCCCGCCATGGCGACGGTCGCGGTCTTTACCATGATCCCGATCTGGAACGACCTCTGGTTCCCGTTGATCCTGGCTCCCGGCGAGGCCACCAAGACGGTCACGCTCGGCGCCCAGATGTTTATCGGCCAGTTCGTCACCAACTGGAATGCAGTGCTGTCGGCGCTGTCGCTGGCGATCCTGCCGGTCATGGTGCTTTACGTCATCTTCTCGCGGCAATTGATCCGCGGCATCACCTCGGGAGCCGTCAAGTGAACACATCCACTCCTCCTGTCCGCGTTGTCGTCGCAGGCGTCGGTAACATGGGCCGCAGCCATGCGCTCGCCTATCACAACAATCCGGGCTTCGAGATCGTCGGGCTCGTCAACCGTACGAAACGGGATTTGCCGACGGAGCTCGATGCCTATCCGGTCTTCTCGGATTTCGGGCAGGCACTCGATCAACTGAAGCCTGATTTATGCTCGATCAACACCTATTCGGACAGTCACGCGGACTATGCGGTCATGGCCTTTGAAGCCGGCTGCCACGTCTTCGTGGAAAAGCCTCTGGCGACCACCGTCGCCGATGCCGAGCGCGTCGTCGCGGCGGCGAAGAAGCATGGCCGCAAGCTGGTGATCGGTTATATCCTTCGCCACCACCCGTCCTGGATGCGGCTGATCGAGGAGGCGCGCAAGCTCGGTCCGCCTTTCGTCTTCCGCATGAACCTGAACCAGCAGTCGTCGGGCGAAAAATGGGACGTCCACAAGGCGCTGATGCAAACCACCTCGCCGATCGTCGATTGCGGCGTGCATTACGTCGATGTCATGTGCCAGATCACCGATGCCAGGCCGGTCGAGGTGCGCGGCATGGGCCTGCGCATGTCCGAAGAGATTGCGCCGGACATGTATAACTACGGCCATCTGCAGGTGATGTTCGAGGACGGTTCCGTCGGCTGGTACGAGGCAGGCTGGGGTCCGATGATGTCGGAGACGGCCTTCTTCGTGAAGGACGTCATGTCGCCCAGGGGGTCGGTGTCGATCCTCGTCGATCATAAGGCCAAGTCCGACGACATCGACACGCATACCAAGACTTCGGTCATCCGTGTCCACACCGCCGAGACCGGCCCGGATGGCCGGTTTATTCGGCCGGATGAAGATCTTTCCATGTCCGGTGAGCCGGATCACCAGAAACTCTGCGATCTCGAACAGGCCTATGTTCTGAATGCCATCCGCGGGGACATCGATCTCACCCGGCACATGGACGATGCCGTCCAGTCGCTCAGGATCTGCCTCGGGGCGGATGAGAGCGTACGCACCGGCAAGCCGATCCGTTTATAAGGAAAACGTACCTTGGGTTCTCTTGAGCTGAAATCCATCCGCAAGGCCTTCGGCACGCACGAGGTGCTGAAAGGCATCGACCTTGAGGTCAAGGACGGCGAGTTCGTCATCTTCGTCGGGCCGTCCGGTTGCGGCAAATCCACGCTCCTGCGGGTGATTGCCGGGCTTGAGGATGCCACCTCCGGCAGCGTGCGGATCGACGGCGCAGAAGTCGTCAACACGCCGCCGGCAAAGCGCGGCATTGCCATGGTCTTCCAGTCCTACGCGCTTTATCCCCACCTCAATGTCAAGGACAATATGGGTCTTGGCCTCAAGCAGGCGGGCACCGAAAGAGCGGAGATCGACACCCGCGTCGCCAAGGCGTCGGCCATGTTGTCGCTTGATCCCTATCTTGCCCGCCGACCGGCCGAATTGTCCGGCGGCCAGCGCCAGCGCGTTGCCATCGGCCGCGCCATCGTGCGCGAACCGAAGCTCTTCCTGTTCGACGAACCGCTCTCGAACCTCGACGCGGCACTACGCGTCCAGACGCGGCTGGAGATCGCCGGCCTTCACCGGCGGCTGAAAGCGACAATGATCTACGTCACCCACGACCAGGTCGAGGCTATGACATTGGCCGACAAGATCGTCGTGCTGAATGCCGGCGCGATCGAGCAGATCGGCTCGCCGATGGAGCTTTACAACAGGCCGGCCAACATCTTCGTTGCCGGGTTCATCGGCTCGCCGCAGATGAATTTTATCCCCGCAGAAAAACTCGGTCAGTCCGGCGCGAAAACGATCGGTGTCCGTCCTGAGCACATCGCCCTGTCCCGCGAAAACGGCGCCTGGAAAGGCAGGGTGATTCACGTGGAGCACCTCGGCGCCGATACGATCGTTTATCTGGAAACGGAAGTGACGGGACTTCTGACCGTTCGACTGTTCGGCGAGCATCGTTATGCGCCCGATGACGTGGTTTATGCCACGCCGGACAAGGCAAGCCTTCATCGGTTTGACACGAACGATCGGGCGATTGCCTAATTCGCAGCCGGAAGCAGCCTGGCGCCGCCGGCAGCCTGAACCGCAAGGCTGCCGAAGCGGATGCCGGCACGCAAACAAGCCTCGTCAGAGGCCCCGTTCAGCCACGCATTGATGAAGCCCGCATTAAAAGCATCGCCTGCCCCCGTCGTATCGATAACCGGTACCGTCTCGGCTGGCTCATGCAGCACCTGGTCATTCGACATTGCCCATGCGCCCTTCGCGCCTCCCTTCACCACGACCGTCGAAAACGCAAGCGACAGTTTGCGGATCGCAGCTTGCGGATCGGCAGAAGCGGTGATCGCTTCTGCCTCTTCTAGGTTCGGCATGAACAGATCGACGTCTTCGCAGGCGCGGAGCAGGCCGCGATCGTAAATCAGCGTCGCGTCCCAACTGGGGTCGAGCGAGACGGTGAGGCCTCTTTCCTTAGCGCGGGAAACGAGATCCGGGATTTCGTGCAGCGTTGCGTATTCGGCGATGTGGAGGTGGCGCGCCTCTTCCCAGTCCAAGGCGGCGTCGAGCGTTGCCGGAAGGGCTTGTCCCGCACGGCGGGTCAAGAAGGCGCGGTCCTGCCCGACCACGGCCGCCACGGTCACTTGCGGTCCGGCGTCTTCCGAATGTTCGATGAACTGAAGGTCGACCCCGCTTTCACGAATCTGCGTTTCGACGCCCGCCGACAGAGAGTCCGTGCCGAGCCGGGCAGCGAGCGCCACCTTGCGCCCCGCATGGGCGAGATGCGCCGCAGCGATGAAGGCTCCGCCGCCGGCCGCGATCTCCATCCCGCTTGCAAAAAGCTCGCGCCCCAGCACCGGCAAGTGGTCGAGGCCTGTGAAGATAAGGTCGCAATAGATCCGCCCGATGCTGAGCACCGCGGATCTTGTCTCTGTATGCGTCATTATGAACGCTCCAGAAATTTCTCTGTGCTGGCATCGAAGAGGTAGAGGCCACCGGAAGCGGCGGCGCAGCTGAGAGTACTTCCGACGGCCGGCACGAACTTGTTTCGCGCGGTCGCAATGATTGAGGTTCCGACCACATCCAGATGTACGAGCGTCTCCGGCCCCAGTGGCTCAACGGCTATCACGGTGCCGCGCAACCGGAATGCGGCAGGGGACGCCTTATCATCGTCGGCAACGATCAGGTCGTGGGGCCGGATGCCGATCAGGACATCGCCGCCGTCCTGTGCCTCCACGCCGCTGCCGGTTCTCCTGCCACGCACCAGGTTCATCGAAGGGCTGCCGATAAAACGCGCGGTGAACACGTCGACGGGGCTTTCATAGAGCTCCGAGGGCGTTCCGACCTGAAGGATATTGCCGTCCTTCATCACGACGATCCGGTCGGCCATGGTCATGGCCTCGATTTGGTCATGCGTCACGTAAACGGTGGTTGTCTTCAGCCGCTGGTGCAAGCGCTTGATCTCGATGCGCATCTGGGCGCGAAGCTGGGCGTCGAGGTTGGAAAGCGGTTCGTCGAACAGGAAAGCGGCAGGATCGCGGACCATGGCGCGGCCGATCGCGACGCGTTGCCGTTGGCCGCCGGAAAGCGCCGCAGGGCGTCGGTCGAGTAAGGCCTCGAGGCCGAGGATGTGGCCGGCCTCCTCGATTCTTCTGTCCTTCTCGGGCTTGCTGAATTTCGAGGTATAAAGCCCGAAGCCGATATTCTGGCGCACCGTCATATGCGGATAAATCGCATAGTTCTGGAATACCATGGCAATGTTGCGCTGCTTCGGTTCGCGTTCGTTGACCACCGCCTCGCCGATCTTCAGCGTGCCGCCGGAAATTTCTTCGAGCCCTGCAATCATTCGGAGCGTGGTCGATTTTCCACAGCCGGACGGACCGACGAAGACAATAAACTCACCGTCGGCGATCGAAAGGTCGATGCCCTTGACCGCCTCGACCTTGCCGTAGCTCTTCACGAGTTTCTCAAGTTCGATCGTTGCCATCAGCAGGCTCCCACGAGGGCGGTGAATTTTTCCTCGAGTTCGGCCGCGGCGGCTGCTTCGTACTCCGCCGCCTTCCTTGCGTGCGCCTCGAAAGCGGAAAGTGTCTCGCGATAGCTGGTCAACGCCGCGTTCATCGGCTCGGTCGCGGGGCCGCCGAAGCGGGCGCGCACGGAAACGAAATGCTCCGGCGAGACGATCTCCCTGAACTTGACGAGATCGACCGAGGGCTTGCGGCCCGTGAGATGTTCAAACGCCTTCAGGAAGGGCTCGTATCCGTCATCGCTCAGGCTGCCCTTGGCGGCGACGACGCTCTTGGCGGTCGCGGCGGCAATCTCGTGCGCCTCGCGGAAGGAAAGGTCTTCGATCCTGACCAGGGAGTCCGCAAGCTCGGTGATGGTAATGCAGGACCGGCGGATGTTCTGGTCCACCCGTTCCGGATCGACGCTGATCTGGCTGATCAGCGCGGCAAGCAGGTCGAGCACACGGGAGGCGGAGGCGAAGGCCTCGTAGCCCATGCCTTGGGTCTCGCCCTCGCTGTCGTTCATGTCGGTGAAGGGCGTGTTGTGCATCACGTCGAGCATGGTCCGGGCTCGGCCCATCGTCTGGCTCGCGAGATGGCGAAGATGCTCGATCGGCACCGGATTGCGCTTCTGCGGCATGATCGAGGAAATCTGCACCAGCGCATTCGGCACGTAGATCTGGCCGACTTCGAAGCTCGTCCAGAACTGGAAATCCTGGATCAGTCGACCGAGATGCAGGAACATCAACTCGATCGCCGAATAGGTAGAAGTCGTATAATCGACGGCGGCGATGCAGGAATAGGAATTTCTGAGCGGCGCCGAGAAGCCGAGCAGTTCGGCGACACGGGCGCGGTCGATCGGGAAGCCGGACGTGGTGATCGCCGCAGCGCCCATCGGCGACAGATCGACGATCCGGCGGGCTTCGGCAAGTCGTTCTATATCCCGGATCAGTACCTCGATCGCAGCGGAGAGATAGTGTCCGAACGTGGTCGGCTGGGCCGGTTGGCCGTGGGTATAGGCCACGATCAACGTCGCCTTCTCCCGCTCGGCGGCATCGATCATCGTGGCAAGCAGGCGTCGAGCTTTACCCATCAGCGCATCGATCCTGTCCTTGAGGCCGAGCTTGAAGAGCGTGTGGTCGATGTCGTTGCGCGAACGGGCCGTGTGCAGGCGCCCGGCGATATCAACGCCGATGCGGGCCTTCAGCTCCTTCTCGATGAGGAAAAAGAAATCCTCCACCTCGCCCGTATAAACGAGGGTCGAAGGATCGATTTCCCGATCGATCGCCACGAGCGCATCAGCGATCTTGGACGCAAGACTCTTCTCAAGGATGCCGGTTTCGACCAGCATGACGAGATGCGCGCGGTCGATCCGGCGGAAACCATCAACGTGATGGCTCTTGGCGCCGTCAAAGAGCGGCCGCAGCACCGTTTCCTTGTAGACCGGATCGGGGAACTTGCTGGTGTCGGAAAGGCGCGGGTTGATATCCGCCATGGTTTTATCCTTTCAGGCCTGCCAGCATCACACCGCGGACGATGTAGCGCTGCAGGACGAGGAAGACGAGAAGCGTGGGAAGGGTGGCGATTGCCGCACCTGTCATGATCATTTCCCACTGGATGGACTGCTCGACCGCGAAGCTCGAAAGTCCAACCGGCAGCGTATAGAGTTCCTTGCTGGTGGTGACGATCAGCGGCCAGAAGAACGCCGTCCAGTTGCCAAGGAAGGTGAAGATCGCAAGCGCCGAAAGCGCCGGCGTCACCAGCGGTAGCGCCACTTTCCACCAGATTTGGAATTCATTGAGCCCGTCGACGCGCGCGGCCTCGATGAAATCGTTCGGCACAGTCTCGAAAAATTGCTTCATTAGGAAGGTGCCGAAGGCCGTCATCATGCCGGGAAACATGATGCCCCAATAGCTGTCCAGCCAGCCGAGCTGGCTCGACATTAGATACCACGGAATGACCAGCATCTCGGTGGGAATCATCAGCGTCGAGAGGATTGCGAGAAAGATGAAATAGCGGCCACGAAACTGGAATTTCGCGAGCGTATAGCCGACCAGGCTGTCGAAGAAGCAGTTCGATAGGGTGACTATGACCGCAACCAGCGTGGAATTGAAGAACCAGCGCGTGAATCGGCCGTCGGCCAGTACGGCGATGTAATTCGTAAGTGTAGGCGCAGCCGGTACAAGGCGCAGGTCGTAGACTTGATCGGCCGTCTTGAAGGATGTCGAGAACATGAAGGCAAGTGGCGAGACCATGATGAGGCCGCCGATCAGAAGCAATGTCCAGGCGATGATCCGGCCAGGTCGGATGTTGGAATGGAAAAGGGCTGGCGCTTCGCTCATTTCTTGTCCCTCAGGATGAAGAGCTGCAGCAACGAAACCACCAGCAGAATGGTGAACAGAACAACGGTCTGTGCGGCCGCATATCCCATGGCGTAGGAGTTGAAGGCGGTCTGGTAGATCATCAGCACTAGCGGCTTGGTCGATCCGAGCGGCCCGCCGGGATCGTTGGTGGTCATGTTGTAGACCTGATCGAAGATGCGCAGGAAACCGATCGACGAGAAGACCACCAGGAAGACGGTGGTCGGCTTCAGGAGCGGCAGGGTGATCTTGCGCAGGATTGCCCATTCGCCGAGCCCATCGATGCGGGCAGCCTCGTAGAAAGTAGTCGGAATGGCGCGTAGTCCGGCCATGAAGATGATGATTTGGAAGCCGAGGCCCGCCCATATGGCCGTTACCATGATCGAAAACAGCGCCTGGTCCACCGAGCGGATAAAGGGCTGTTGCGGAATGCCAAGCATGCCGAAGACGTCGTTGATCACGCCGATCGGCGGCGGTTGGTAGAACCAGCGCCAGACCCAGGCCATGGCCGCGGCAGTTGTAAGGTAGGGCAGGAAATAAAGCGCCCGGATGAAGCCGTGTAGGAGGCGAACGCGATCGAGAAAAAAGGCGATGACGAAGGCCAGAACCAGGCTGATAGGAGTGCCGACGATCAGATAGGTGAAGGTATTTTTGAACACCTTCCAGAACTGCGGATCCTTGAACAGCTTCACGTAATTCGCGGCGCCGATGAACTTCGCGGGGCGGAGCAGGTCCCAATTGGTAAACGACAGGTAGAAGGCTTGAAATGTCGGATAAAAGCGGATCACTGTGTAGAAGAGGATCGGCAGCGCCAGAAATCCCCAGACCCAGAGCAGCCGCTTCGTCCGCATGGAAATGCGGTCTCCAAGGGATCCGCCGGGACGGTCGGATGCCGCCCCCCGTTGTTCGATCGCTGCCATGATTGGCTCCGCCGGTTATGGCTTGGCCGCGTCGATGATTTCCTGTTCGGCTTCTGCCGCCTGCTTGATAGAGTCCTTGACGGATTGGCCTTCGAGCAGGACGCGGTTCGCCATATCGATGGCGTTCTGGCGCTGGGCGGCTTCATCCTTGAACAGCGTGGTGTGAGCGTATTCCAGGCCTTTCAGGAAAGGCCCATAGATGGGGTCTTTCAGATTGGCTTCGGTGAGCGCCGCTGAACGCCTTGCCGGCAATTCGCCGACTGTCTTTAGCCAGATCTCCATCGCTTCGGGCGAGGAGATGTAGGCCAGGAACTTCTTGGAAGCTTCGAGTTCTTCGCCTTTGGTCTTGGCGCTGATGCCGTTGGCGAAATAACTAGCGTAGTTGGATCGAACGCCTTCTGCATTGGCGGGCAGTTCGGTTACGCCCCATTCGAAGTCCTTGATCGTCTTGAAAGAGCCGAGGCGGAAGGTGCCATCGATCGTCATGCCGGCCTTGCCGCCGCGAAATGCAGCCTGGCCCTCGTCCATGAAGCCGGCCTGTCCGATCTTCTTTTCGAGTTGAAGACTGGTATAGAACGTCAGCGCCTTGATGCCGGCTTCGCTATCATAGGCAACTTTCGCGTCGTTGTCCGTGTAGGGGGTGCCGCCAAACTGGCGGATCAGCACTTCGCGCCACCATTGGTGGTCCTGCCCGCCCATATCGAGTGTCGAGCCCGCAACGGTAAGGTTACCCGAGGCATCATGCTTGGCGATCTTTTCGGCTGCGGCGACGAACTCGTCGAGCGTCTTCGGCGGGTTCGCAGGATCGAGGCCGGCTTCCGTGAAGAGCTTTTTGTTGTAAAAAAGTGCAAGCGAGCGCACTGCGGTGGGCAAACCGTAATAATCCTCGCCACGCTTCATGGCGCTGACGATCGGGAAGAATTCGCTCTCGATCTTGTCGTGCGGGAACATATTGGTCGGCAGCGGCTGCAGAAGTTGGCCGGATACGAATTTGTCGAGCCAGCCGTAGAAGAGCTGCATGACGTCCGGACCTTGACCCGCCATGTTGGCGGCGATCACCCGGGTCTGATAATCGGCATAAGGGAAGGTGACCTGTTTGACGGTGATGCCCGGATTGGCCTTCTGGAACTCGGCGATGAGCTGGTCCATCGCCTTCACGCGCGTCTCGAAGACATACTGCCAATATTCGATCTCGACCGCCTGCGCGGCATTGAATGCAAATGTGCTGAATCCGGCGACGAGACCGGCGAACAAAGTTGCCTTGCGCATGTGAGCCTCCGTTTACCCCGCCGGATCTCCCGGTCTTTGGGGCTGGTTGTTCCCTGCATCCCACCGTCGATTGACGTTGGACGCCTTGCCGATCTGCGAAAAGATGCTTCCGCCGAAGTGCTGCGGCTCGGTGCCGCAACTCCCTTACGGTTTCCCGGCTGGCATCGTTTGTCAATAAGATAATTTACTTGAATTATTGTATTGCCGCCTGCCGCCTTGCGGCGTTATGAATTTCCCTCGAACCAAGGACCGGCGAGATGACCATACACACGATCGGCACCCATCCGGTAGCCATCGGGAAGAACCCCGAACGAAGCCGCGATCACAACCGGCGCGTTGTGCTCGATGTGGTGAGGCGGCATGGTTCCCTCGGTCGCGCCCACATCGCAAAGCTCACCCGTCTCACACCGCAGGCGGTCGCCAATATCGTGGATGAGCTGGCGAGCGAGGGCTTGCTGATGGAAATGGGGCGCCTGCGGTCCGGCCGGGGTCAGCCGCCGGTTCAGTTCGCCGTCAACCCCGAAGGCGGTGCCACGATCGGCGTGGAAATCGCCGCCGACCATATGGTGACCGTGGCGCTCGACCTCTCCGGAAAACTCCGGGCAAGGCGCATCGTGTCGCTTCGGGATGCGACACCGGAACACATTCTTCCGGCATTTGCGGACGAGCTTTCCACAGTCAGTCGATCGGTCGGCGCAAAACTCCTGGGTACGGGCGTTGTCATGCCGGGTCCTTTCGGGATCGACGGCATGACATCGGTTGGTCCAACCACGCTGCCGGGCTGGGCGGGCCTGGACGCGGCACAATCACTGAGCGAGGCTTGCGGCCATACGGTGCTCATAGAAAACGATGCCACGGCCGCGGCAGTCGGCGAACGGCTTTTCGGGGCAGGCCTGACGATCTCCAATTTCGGCATGATCTATTTTGGCGTTGGCATTGGTTTGGGGATCATCCAGGATGGCGCGCCCTATCGCGGTGCCTTCGGCAATGCAGGTGAAATTGGCCACGTCACGGTCGTGCCGAAAGGCAAGACTTGCCCTTCCTGCGGCCAGCTCGGGTGCCTGGAGGGTTATGCTTCCGTCTATGTGCTGAAGGAAAAGCTCAGCTGTGCCGGCCTTCCGGATTGCGGCTTTTCCGACATCGAGAAATTGCATGCCGAACGGCATCCCCTCATCGAGGAATGGGTTGACGAGGCAGCCACCTATCTCGGTCCGATGGTTGCAATGCTCGAAAACATCCTTGATCCGCAGACCGTGATCCTCGGGGGGGCGCTGCCGGACGCCGTCATCGGCGATATCATCGGCCGCATGGGCAATCTCCCCACCTCGGTCGCTAGTCGGCGCCAGCGAGACCTGCCGCGTGTCTTGCGCGGCCAGACCGGACAACTGACCGCCGCACTCGGCGCGGCAGCACTTCCGCTCTTCGATGTGGTGACGCCCAAGCTCGAAACCTCACATGCCGTGCTTGCCGATATTCCTACCTGATATTTTTGGAGAACTTTCATGCTGACCGCTCGCGAACGCATCGAACGGCAAATGGCCGACCCCTCGCTCGTGCGGCTTCATCGGAGGCTTTCGCGTCTGAAATCGACGGTCACGGTAATGAATACCGGTGCCCATCCGGACGACGAGCAGAACGGGATGCTCGCCTGGTTCCGTTTTGGCCTTGGCATGCGGGTCATCATCGCCTGCTCGACGCGTGGGGAGGGTGGGCAAAATGCGCTGGGACCGGAACGCCTCGGCCCGCTTGGCGTGTTGCGTTCCCGCGAATTGGAAGAGGCGGCCCGGGTCATTGACGCCGATATATCCTGGCTCGGCCACGGCCCCTGCGACCCGGTGCACGATTTCGGTTTTTCCAAGGATGGGGACGCGACCTTCACGCGCTGGGGCGAAGCCCGCATCGTCGAGCGCCTGGTGCGCGCCTACCGCATGGAACGCCCTGATATCGTCATCCCGACCTTCCTCGATGTCCCCGGCCAGCACGGCCACCACCGCGCCATGACCCGCGCCGCCGAGACGGCGATTGCGCTAACCGCGGACCCGAATGCTTATCCTGAGCATATCGCGGAAGGCTTGAAACCATGGAGGGTCGCGAAATATTATCTACCTGGCTGGTCCGGTGGGGGTAATACCTATGACGACGAGGTACCGCCGCCGGATACGACGGTGACGGTTCTTGCGGAGGGTCGCGATCCGGCGACTGGCGTGGAATACGACCGGATCGGCGAATGGTCGCGTTATTACCACGCCTCCCAAGGGATGGGGCATTGGCCGAAACAGGCGGAAAGGGAGTGGCCCCTGCATCTGAAACTCTCCGTCGGGGGAGCGAAGGCGGAGCAGTCGGTCCTTCAGGGTCTGCCGGCCTCGCTGACCGTGCTTTCGGATTTTCCGGATCTTGCGGCAAATGCGAAGGATGCGTTGCGCTCAGCCGATCAGGCTACCGCGGTGGTTATGGCGGCGTTCCCGGATCGTGATGCGATCATTGCGGCGCTGACCGAGGCCGCCGGTTGGCTGGAGCTCGTTGCGTCCACGGCATCAGAGGAGTTTATGGCCCTGCATGGTCATCGCATCGCGCGCAAGCAGGCCGAAGTTGATGCCGCGATCCTCGATGCAGCGGCGATCTTCGAACGCGCTTATGCCGATCCCTCAGCCATTTCCCCCGGCGGCGCTGCGGCGCTCACCGTGGAGCTTGGCGAAGGCGCTTCCAGCCACAAGGTCGATATCGTCCCCGCTCTCCCGCCCGGCGTCTCGTCCTCCGTCCGGTCGCTCGCCAACGAGCAAGTGTTCGCGCTGACGGCAGCATTGGACGCGCCGCTCTCCCGCCTCTATCTGCCTGCTTGGTCGGCACTCGGAGGCAATGGCCATGCGCACGTGAAAGCCTCGGCCGAAATCGGCGGGCGCACGGTCACCGGGACCTTCGATCTCGAAGAGCCGTTCTCGATAACGCCCGCCCAGTCGTTGACCCTGCAGCCAGATGCGCTCCTTGTTCCCCTCGGCACGAAACAGGCGGAGTGGCCGATCAAGGCCGATATCTCCGGCGTCAACGCCCCCGTCTCGTTCAGGACGCCCGCCGGCTGGGTGATGGAAAAGACCGATGGCGGCTGGATCGCCTCCCCGACCGATGCGGTGAAGCCCGGCCTCGTCGAGGTCGAACCGCAGGTCGATGGCCACCCGGCCTTCCAGGTCACGCCGATCGCCTACCGGCATATCGGCCGCACCAGTTTTCGTGCCCCCGCCACCCTGAAGATCCTGTCGCTCGATCTGAAGCTGCCCCAAGGCGCCCGCATCGGTTATGTCGGCGGCGGTGCCGATCGCGTCGGTCTGTGGCTCGCCCGCATGGGCCTCGACGTAGCCGAACTCGACGCTCGGGCGCTAAGCAGTGATCTGTCGCGCTTCACCACAATCGTCGTCGGCATCTTCGCCTTCGGCCTCCGCAAGGACCTTGCAGCCGCGACCCAACGCCTGCACCGCTTCGTCGAAGAAGGCGGCCACCTCGTCACCCTCTATCACCGTCCGATGGACGGCTGGGACCCGAACGAGACGCCGGTCCGCCGCATCGAAATCGGCTCGCCGTCGCTGCGCTGGCGCGTCACCGATCCAAAGGCGGAAGTCACCGTGCTTGCACCCGACCATCTGCTGCTCAAGGGACCGAACATAATCGGCCAGCAGGACTGGCAGGGGTGGGACAAGGAGCGCGGCCTCTATTTCGTCTCCCGCTGGGATGATGCCTACGAACCGCTTCTGGCCATGCACGATGTCCACGAACAGCCGCTGAAGGGTGCGCTGATCTCCGGCGCCATCGGCGAGGGCCGCCATACCCATACAAGCCTGGTGCTGCATCACCAGCTCGAAAAGCTCGTGCCAGGCGCCTTCCGGCTGATGGCGAACCTCGTGCAGCCGGCGTGACGGCGGAACACGCGCCGGAAACGGAAAGCGAGCAGGCCTCGAACGCCCGCATCGGCATCGGCTGGCTGCTTCTCGACATGACGCTGGTCTCCGGCGGCATGACGGCGCTGGTAAAGGCGCAAGGAGCGACCTATCCCGCCTTCCAGCTCGTTTTCATCCGGGCGATGATCGGGCTGTTGTTCATCCTGCCGCTGATCTGGCGGCACCTCGCCGAAATGCGCCGCGTCAAGCACCCGTGGCGCAACATTTTTCGTATCTCCTGCAATGCGGTGGCGCTGACCAGCAATTTCTTCGCCATCACCATGCTGCCGCTCGCCATGGTCAATGCCGTCGGCTTCTCCCGACCGCTGATCACCATGGCCATGGCCGTCGCCATGCTCGGCGAAACGGTGAGCCGCATCCGCTGGCTCGGCGCCGGCCTTGCTTTCGTCGGCGTGCTCATCGTCATGGCGCCCGGCACGTCGAGTTTCGATGTCGAAGTGCTGGTCGTACTGGTCTCGGTCGTCTTCGGCTCGCTGGCGATTATTCAAACCCGCACGCTCAAGGACGAGAACACCACGGTCATGATGGTCTTCTACACGGTCGGCCTTACGGTCATCACGGCCGTTCCGGCGGTCTTCACCTGGCAGCCGGTTTTGCCCTTGGACTGGATCCCACTGCTTGGCATCGGCTTCCTTGCCCAGCTTGGACAATATTGTTTCCTGCGAGCCTATCGGATCGCCGATGCGAGCGTGCTTGCGCCCGTCAGTTACCTCTCGATCGTCTTCGTCACCGTCACGGGTTATGTCTTCTTCGGTGAGGTGCCGGAGGTGAGGGTGGTGATCGGCGTGATCATCATCCTGGCGGCGCTCCAAGGGACTTCTTGGCTCGACCGGCGTCACGGCCGCCCCTGGAGACATCCTTAAGCAAGTGCCCCCTGAGCAAAGGGATGTGATGCGATGTGAACGACGTCGGACTATAATTGCCGAACTTTCTCCATCTGCGCGCGTTATTGCGGTGACAGGAGGCGTTCATGGTCGCTCTAATGTCCGTTTTGGCAGTCGTTGCGGTTCTGGCCGGCATATTCGCAACCATCATCCGGCAGATGGCCGGCGCGCGTCGCCGGCAATATCTGGACGAGGTCGCCGCCGACAGCTCGGCCTGCACGAGCCTGGCGGAGTTGGAGCAAAGGGCCGAGCGTCAGAAGGCACATCCCAGCCGTCCAACAATGATCTCCCGCAAGCGCGTCCATAACCGGCTGGCCCGTCACCCGCGCACCAGTTTGATAACGAGGTAGCGCGGCGCCGAGCAAGCGTCGTGGCCCGGTCGATCAACAACTATATGTAGGGATTAGGTTTGGTGGAGCTAAGCGGGATCGAACCGCTGACCTCTTGCATGCCATGCAAGCGCTCTCCCAGCTGAGCTATAGCCCCATCAGGGTGGTCCGGTATTTTCCGGTCCTGGGAACTCCGAGGCGGTTGGGCCTATCGGGGTGGCGGCTTATTACTTCCCGTTTACGGAGAGTGCAAGCCGAAAATTTCGAGCCCGGCAATTTTTATGGATTTGCCGGGCTTTATCATGGTTGACGATCAGACTTCGTCGTCGTCGCCGGTCACGCCGATGATGCCGGACATATCGTCGTCTTCATCGTCTTCGTCGGCTTCCAGGAAGGTGTCGTCGTCGTCATCGCCGAGATCCACGTCGTCATCGCCGATGTCGGGCAGATCGTCGCCGCCGGCGGCTTCGTCGCCCTCTTCGAGAGAGACGAGTTCGACTTCCGGATTTTCGGTATCGACTTCCTGAACGTCCTCTTCCTCGGCCTGTTCCATCTTCTTGGCCACGCTGTTTTCTTCGAAGAAGGACAGCGGCCAGGACTTGCCGGTATAGGGGGAAACGACCGGATCGCGGTTCAGGTCGTAGAATTTCTTGCCGGTATCGGGGTCGGTGCGCTTGGTTCCGAGTTCCGCTTTTGCCACAGTCAGAGCCTCATGAGGATGGCCGAATAGATCGGCTCGCCGCCTGCGCGGCTTCTATTGGGTGAAAAATCTAAGCCGGTCCCCATAAGGCTTGTCCCCTTTGATGTCAAAGACAAACTTTCATGCGTCCCATCAATGCGCCGCAGGTGATCGCCGGGATGGTTTGTGATATGGACACGCCTGCCATTGAAGGAGCCGTCCGATGTACCAGCCGCCGCATTTCAGGGAAGAGGATCTCGCGACCCAGCATGCCCTGATCCGCGCCCATCCGCTGGGTCTGCTGGTTACCGCCGGCGCGTCCGGCCTGCTCGCCAATCCCGTCCCGTTCCATCTCGATGCGGCAGCGTCGAAGAAGGGTACGCTCCGCCTGCATCTGGCCCGCGCCAACGGCCAGTGGAAGGATATCCGCGACGGTGCCTCCGTGCTCACCGTCTTCCAGGGCGCCAATTCCTACGTGACCCCGTCCTGGTACCAGACCAAGCGCGAGACTGGAAAGGTCGTGCCCACCTGGAACTATGCGATCGTACAGGCGAGGGGATCCGCCCGCATCGTCGAGGACGCCGACTGGCTGCTCTCCCAGATCAACGCCATCACCAGCCAGCACGAAGGCAACCGCGCGCTGCCTTGGTCCGTAAGCGACGCGCCGGATGATTTCGTCCGCGCTCAGCTCAAGGGTATCGTCGGTGTCGAGATAGAGATCGCCGAGATCGAAGGCAAGTGGAAGGTGAGCCAGAACCGGCCCGTCGCCGATCGCGAGGGCGTGGCGGCGGGGCTTGATGAAATTCCCGGACAGGGCGATATGGCGGAACTGGTTCGCCAGTACGGCGCCATGCGGAACGCCTGAAGCCAAGAGACGAGTGGGAATAATTGACGCCAGGAATGATCATCGCCATTGACGGCCCCGCGGCCGCTGGAAAAGGGACGCTGTCCCGCCGGATTGCGGACGCCTATGGCTTCCATCACCTCGACACCGGTCTGACCTACCGCGCCGCGGCCAAGGCGCTTCTCGATGCAGGCCTGCCGCTCGACGACGAGAAAATTGCGGAGAAGATGGCGCGCGAGGTGGAACTTGCCGGTCTCGATCGCGATGTATTGTCTGTCCATGCGATCGGTGAGGCGGCGTCGAAGATCGCCGTGATGCCGGCTGTCCGCCGGGCATTGGTCGAGGCGCAGCGCGCTTTTTCGCGACGGGATCCCGGAACCGTGCTCGACGGTCGCGATATCGGCACCGTCGTCTGCCCCGAGGCGCCCGTGAAGTTTTACGTCACAGCCTCCCCGGAAGTGCGCGCCAGGCGCCGTTACGACGAGATCGTCGGCAGGGGCCAGTCTGCCGACTACGCGGAAATCTTCGTCGACGTAAAGAAACGCGACGAGCGCGACATGGGCCGGGCTGACAGCCCCCTGAGGCCTGCCGAGGATGCGCACTTGCTTGATACCTCGGAAATGAGTATAGAGGCCGCGTTTCAGGCAGCGAAGGTCATCATCGACGCCGCACTGAAGAGGAATTGACGATGCAAGCCGGCTTTGGCCGGCTTCGTCCCTGAAAGACCGGAAAGTCTGGAGATCGGTCCCCGCGCCGGATTTGCCTCTTGAAACAGAGAGGCGGACCTGATGCCCAGGCATGAACAACACCAACCCCCGGCGCTTATGTGCCTTGAGAACAAGGCACTCTAGGAGATTTCATGGCAGTATCTAACCCCACGCGGGAGGACTTCGCAGCCCTCCTCGAAGAATCCTTTTCCAAGACCGATCTGGCCGAAGGCTATGTTGCCAAGGGCATTGTGACGGCGATCGAGAAGGATGTTGCGGTCGTTGACGTCGGCCTCAAGGTCGAAGGCCGCATCGCGCTGAAGGAATTTGGCGCCAAGGGCAAAGACGGTTCGCTGAAGGTCGGCGACGAAGTCGAAGTTTATGTCGAGCGCATCGAAAACGCTCTCGGCGAAGCGGTTCTTTCCCGTGAGAAGGCTCGCCGCGAAGAAAGCTGGGTCAAGCTCGAAGCCAAGTTCGAAGCTGGCGAACGTGTCGAAGGCGTCATCTTCAACCAGGTCAAGGGTGGCTTCACCGTCGATCTCGACGGCGCCGTTGCCTTCCTGCCGCGTTCGCAGGTCGACATCCGTCCGATCCGCGACGTCACCCCGCTGATGCACAACCCGCAGCCCTTCGAAATCCTCAAGATGGACAAGCGCCGCGGCAACATCGTTGTTTCGCGCCGCACGGTTCTCGAAGAGTCGCGTGCCGAGCAGCGTTCTGAAATCGTTCAGAACCTCGAAGAAGGCCAGGTTGTTGACGGCGTCGTCAAGAACATCACCGATTACGGTGCGTTCGTTGACCTCGGCGGCATCGACGGCCTGCTGCACGTCACCGACATGGCATGGCGCCGCGTCAACCATCCGTCGGAAATCCTGAACATCGGCCAGCAGGTCAAGGTTCAGATCATCCGCATCAACCAGGAAACCCACCGTATCTCGCTCGGCATGAAGCAGCTCGAGTCGGATCCGTGGGATGGCATCTCGGCCAAGTACCCGGTCGGCAAGAAGATTTCCGGCACCGTCACGAACATCACCGACTACGGTGCATTCGTCGAGCTGGAGCCGGGCATCGAAGGCCTGATCCACATTTCCGAAATGTCCTGGACCAAGAAGAACGTACATCCCGGCAAGATCCTGTCCACAAGCCAGGAAGTCGACGTTGTCGTTCTCGAAGTCGATCCGTCCAAGCGCCGTATCTCGCTCGGCCTCAAGCAGACGCTGGAAAACCCGTGGCAGGCATTCGCCTACAGCCATCCGGCCGGCACTGAAGTTGAAGGCGAAGTCAAGAACAAGACCGAATTCGGCCTGTTCATCGGCCTCGAAGGCGATGTCGACGGCATGGTTCACCTCTCCGACCTCGACTGGAACCGTCCGGGCGAACAGGTTATCGAGGAGTACAACAAGGGCGACGTCGTCAAGGCTGTCGTTCTTGATGTGGACGTGGACAAGGAGCGCATCTCGCTCGGCATCAAGCAGCTCGGCCGTGATGCGGTCGGCGAAGCTGCCGCTTCCGGCGAACTGCGTAAGAACGCTGTCGTTTCGTGCGAAGTCATCGCCGTCAACGACGGTGGCGTCGAAGTGAAGCTCGTCAACCACGAAGACATCACCTCCTTCATCCGCCGCAACGACCTGGCACGCGATCGCGACGATCAGCGTCCGGAGCGTTTCTCGGTCGGCCAGGTTTTCGACGCCCGCGTCGTCAACTGGTCCAAGAAGGACCGCAAGGTGATGCTGTCGATCAAGGCTCTCGAGATCGCAGAAGAGAAGGAAGCCGTTGCTCAGTTCGGTTCGTCCGATAGCGGCGCTTCGCTTGGCGATATTCTCGGCGCGGCTCTGAAGAACCGCGGCAACAACGAGTAATCGACGCCTCTTAGAACATAAGAAGCCGCCGGATCGAAAGTCCGGCGGCTTTTTTATGCCCATTAATTGTCATCTCGTCCTGGGACGAATCCGAGGATCAGGCCCAACCGGCCATACGCCAGTAAAAGTCGTTCGCTCGCCCTTCGTCCTCGGCATCGTCCCCGGGAGGACTGTCTTCAGCGTCTTCGCCGGAATCTTCCGTCGCATGATCTTCCTCGAAAGCCTGTTCGCCCGGCGAATGCTGCTGCTCGGCATCCTCGTCCGTTGCCGATACGGCTCGGGTCTTTCGCTCTTCGGGATCCCGCTCGCGTTCCTCCGGCGGATAAGGGACGTAGGGAAGCGGCACGCCGTCACGGAAAACCTGTGGCTGTACCAATGGAAGTGACATTTGGTCGGCGATATCTGCCGCCGTATCGGCAGCTTGAGTGCTGGCGTTCGAAGCTGCGGCTGCCGGCCTGCCGGCAGGAGCAGCGTCTTCCCGGACATCGGAAGTCCGGTTTGTCCGTCCGGCCAGGAACCCGCTGGCCGTCTCGTCCGCCTCGGCTGCAGACTGTCCTGGGATTTCGCTGTCGAGCAGCTCCTCCAATGCCTGTTGTTCGGGAGAAGGTTCGGCAGCAAGCGGTAGAAGCTCCAGGAGATCGGTATTGCCTTCAGCAAAGACCTCGGCAAGCCACCCTGTCACGACTGCGGTTGATGTCCTGTCGCTACGAGGCGTATCCGCGGGCACTGGCTGCCTCGGATCTCTTTGGGAAAGTCGGGCAAGCGCCGGGCCGTCATAGAAGACAGGCGCGGATCCCCGCCTGTCCGCCAGGGTTTCGGGCCGCGCGCTTGATTGAGGGCTTTCGGGTCGCCGGCTGCCACTCGACACTGCGGCTTCTTCTTCCGGAAAGGGTGTCGCAAGATCAGGCGTATCGCCTTCGGCGGGCTCCAGCGGGATTTCCTGTTCAATCCCGGTGTCCGTATGGATGGCGAGGCTATCGCCGTCCGCAGGGGGCTGCCGGAGTTCCTCTGTCTCGGAAGCAAGCGCAGCCAGTCCCTCATGGACTTCGGCCGCATCGGCGTCGGGCTCCCCTGCGATCTGCGCGGGTCCCTCCGGCCTGTCCGCCTCCGAACTTTGTAAAATGTCCGCCTCTGCAACCTCGGCAGCGCCTAGGGTGCCGTTTGCGTCATCCTGCGCTGTCCGTGGTTCCTCCGCTGCCGTTGATGTGGATGCTGGAGGTTCGGCAGGCACCTGTGCCGAAGCTGTTTGTTGCGGGAGCAGGCCTGGCGGCTGTTCGACACCGGCGTTCTGCCGATAGGAACTCACCACCGCCCTGGCAGCGAGGTCGCGGTCGAGCAGCTGCGCAGCCTCCATCCGCATGGCGAAACGCGCTGCGTCCGGTCCGGCAGGATTGTTGAGAATTTCCGCCAGCAAGCGAAGCGTGACGCCTTTGACGAGCTGATTAAGGATACGTTCCAGGGCCGCTCTCTCGGCGGGATTCATGGCCCTGACGGCTTCGGAAAGGCGTTGCGCATAATCGAGAAGAGCTTCCCCTTCGCGGCGGGGCAGCTTGATCAATTTGCCGATGGTTTCGGCGAAGACGGAAAAGCCCTGAGCGAGCTGAAGTTGAGCCGAGAGCGACAGGATGTCCAGGCGGCCACCGGACAAAGGTGCCGAGACGGGCGGATCGATATTTGGGGAACTGTTGGCAACGTCGATCCGCTGGCGCTGCAACGGCTGTTGCGATGGCGCGTGATAGTCGACGGATGAGCTTAACGCGGCACGAACCGGAGGCAGCATCGTCCCCTCCATGTCTGATTGCGACGACAGGGCAGCTCGGCGAAGCGGTTCTCGTGTTTTCGCAACGTAGCGGCGCTGCGACCGTAACGCCTCATGGCGTTTCCAATGCCGATATATGGAAGACAGTTTGGAGCTAAAGGGTTAACGTTTTGCTAACGACTCGACGATTTCATTCATGCGTGCTGAATGAAATGACCCTAACTGATGCAATTGAGGGGAATACGGATTAGTTGAAGGTCACGCAGCCAACTTCTTTTTCAACAGTTCGTAAATGCCGATATCGTCGATATGGATGGACAGGATGTCGGCGGAGGTCTCGAGGGTCTTCTCGCTGATAGCCTCGAGGGACGCATCGGCCGCAATTTCACTCGCGGGAGCCTCGTCCTTCAGAGCTTCGGTGGTGGAGGTGCTCTCCGCGTCGGCGGAATTTTCCCCTGCATCTTCCACATCGGAATTTGCGATCTGCTCCGCCGCGGCGGCAAAAACGGCGAGCAGGGTGGTGTCGTCCGTTCCCGTAGCAGGCTGGGAGCCATCGCTATCGAGCTCTTCGGCAGTCTTGTCGTTCTTCTCTTCGATGAGGTCCTGGACCTTCTGAACGTCCTCGAGCTTCTTGCCGGCCTCTGCTGCCTCGATGTATTCCGCTCGTTCTGCCCGGGTTTCCTGGTCCTCCACCCGCGTGGGATCGTAACCCTGGGGGCCGAGCTTCAGCTCTTCAAGCGTCTTCGGGTCCGCCACATCCTCAAGACGCTGAACAACCCTCTCGACCTCTGTGCCCAGTTTGCCGCCATTGGCCTTTCGTGTCAGGCCTTCCACCAATCGCGCGTTGGCGTCCCCATAGGGATTCTTGATCGCGGCGAGCAGAGTATCCATGGTGATACCCAGGTCGTCGAGACCCAGGTAGTCCGCAAGCTCGCTGACCTCGTCCGGCATCATGGATTTGAGCGCGTCTTCCAGCGCCTTGCCGAGCCGGTAGGAGGAGCGCGCCTCCTCGGTGTCGATACCGAGCTTAGCAGCCAGGCGGTCGACAAGTTCGATCTTCAGTTCGTTCGGATCTGTCCGACTGGCGCCGAAAAGGGCGGAAGCTATCTTTTCATTAGCGCGCTTGGCGTCTTCGCTGGCGCTGATGCGCGCCTCGGCGATCGGGTCCCGCTCCTTGCCCGTGCGCTCCGCTTCCTCTTTCCTACGCTGCTCCTCGACGCTTTCGAGCATCGACTGCATCACGTTGGTCGCGGCAAGCCCATAGGTCTGCTGGGTGGGAAGCAACATTGGCCGGTCTCGTTGGAAGATACACCGTTGGTAAAAATAGCTGCCGAGGGTTAACGAGAAGCTACCGATCCGGTGTTTGTTCCAGCTCTGCTGGTGGCCGCGGCTTCACGACAAGGGTTACCAGAACGAAGCTGACGAAGAGAAGCAGATACCAGGATCCGAGCTTTCCGAACGAGACCACATGCCAGGCCTTCTGCGTCGGGTAGATCCATGTGCCGGTGATCGTTCCGATATTTTCCGCCAACCACAGGAAGATCGATGAGAAGAACGCGGCAGCGACCAGCGGCATATGGAGTGTCGTCCGGTCGGTCGTGAAGTGGATGTTCACCCGTCGGAAGACGATCACCGTCATTGCGAAAAGCACGTACCGAATGTCGGGCAGATAGTGATGGCTGAAGAAGTTGATGTAGATCGCAAGTGCGAGCAGATATGTCTGCCACATGGGCGGGTAGCGCGTGAACCGCATGTCGAATACGCGGATCGTCCTGGCCATGAACGAGCCTACCGAAGCGTACATGAAGCCGGAGAACAGCGGCACGCCGGCGATCTGGATGATCGACGGTTCCGGATAGGCCCACGATCCCATCTGCACCTTGAATATTTCCATGACGGTGCCGGTGAGGTGATAGACCAGGATGACCTTGGCCTCATCCAGGCTTTCCATCTTGAGGCGCAGGAAGAGAACCTGGATTACCAGGGCCGAAAGAAAGAGGAAGTCGTAACGATGAAGCGGCCATTCGGGCTGCCACGCGAGCTTCGTCAACAGGATCAGGCCAAGCATGATCGCGGCGAAGAGGCACGCCCATGCCTGTTTCAGCCCGAACAGTATGAATTCCGAAAGCCACCACGGAAGAGGGGCCAACGCCCGGCGGATGGCCAGCCGCAGCGGCTCGAGATAAGGACCGGTCTCGTGCTGCGGCCGGCGTTCTGGAACGTGCTGCTCCATCAGCTATGCGCGAAGATATCCGTTTCTTCCCAGCCCAGCAGATCCAGCTTGGCCCGCGTCGGCAGGAATTCGAAGCAGGCTTTGGCCAGTTCACTTCGGTTGTCGCGGATGAGCCGCTCGTTCAGCTTGTCGCGCAGTGCGTGCAGATGCAGCACGTCGGATGCGGCATATTCGAGTTGAGCCACGGACAATATCTCAGCGGCCCAGTCGGATTGCTGCTGCGCCTTGGAAACGTCGATATCGAGCAGTTCCTTGAGATTGTCCTTCAAGCCATGCCGGTCGGTATAGGTGCGCGTCAGCCTGGAGGCGATCTTGGTGCAGAAGACGGGTGTTGTCGTGACGCCGAACGTCTGGAAGAGAACGGCGATATCGAACCGGCCGTAGTGGAAGATCTTCTGGCGAACCGGATCTGCGAGCAGGGCGACGAGGTGGGGCGCCTCCGTCTGGCCGGCCGCTATGCGGATCACGTCTGCCGAACCGTCCCCGGGAGAGAGTTGTACGACGCAGAGGCGGTCGCGGCGGGGTACGAGGCCCAGCGTTTCCGTGTCGATAGCGATTGATCCCGTATAACGGGCCGCGTCTGCCGGGGAAATATCTCCCTCGTGATATCGAATTTCCGCCATTGCTGCCTCCGTACGCCTTTCCGTTTCGTCGATTCGCTATACATCATGTTTTCGAGAGCGGCGCTACGATGTCTAGAGGCTTGGAATGCAGTGGTTTCTTTCAGGGTTCATGAGCGACCATCTGGAACAAGAGCAAATGCTCAGCTCTGCGCTATGCGCATTGCTGCATTGCAACAAGATGACTTGGCGCGCTTAAACGATTAGCCTATATCTTTGGTCATCGAGCGACGCACTCCTCCTCCCAGTGTCGCTTGGTACGGATCGACAACATCCTCCTCCTCCCAGTTGTCGATCAAGTTTAAAGCCTGGCGCACCTCCTCCCGCGCCAGGCTTTTTCATTTTCAGCCTCCCGCTTCCTTCGATCTCTTCCGGCTTGCCGTTTTCGCGCCTAAAGTAGCGACGTGATCGAGGCGAGGACTTCATCATCGATATGAAGGCCGTGTTCAATCGCCTCGCGGCGGGCGTTCTGGCCCCGACGGCCTGGCAGGCGAACGCCCTCTTCCGAGACCATTTCTCTCGCCAGTTCAGCGATCCTTTCTCCGGCCGATGCGCTTCCGGCGGCCGGGTCGATGACAACAAGCATCTGGCCGACAGAAGGCGGTGAGCCCTTCTCTTCCATGAACGAGCTCGCCTCGAAGGAAAAGCTCGATCCGGTCAGCCCGGCAGCCAGGATTTCCACCATCAGTGCCAACGCTGCTCCCTTGGCGCCTCCGGACGGTGCGATGAAGCCTTTTAATGCTTCAGTCGGGTCCGTGGTGGGAATGCCCTTGGCGTCAAAAGCCCAGCCTTCGGGAATGGCCTCGCCTTTCTGCCGCGCAGCCATGATCTTGCCTGCCGCAACGGTGGAAAGCGCCAGATCGATGACCAGCGGATCGTCATTTGCGACGGGCGTCGCGAATGCGATCGGATTGGTGCCGAAGAGCCGCTTCTTTCCGCCCCAGGCGGCCATGGAAGCGGGGGCATTGGCAAACATCAGCGCTGTGAGGCCTTGCAGGGCAAAACGTTCCACCGTCAGCGCCATCACGCCGGCATGATGCGAGCGATGGATGAGGCCAAGGGCAATCCCTTGCTCTCTGGCTATCTCCGGGAGCCGCTCCACGGCGAGGTCGAAGGCCGGATAGGCATAACCGAGCGCGGCATCGACGGTGAGCACTGCTGGCCGGGGACGGGAAGCGACATATCGTGCCCCGCCGTCCACCTTGCCGCTGCGGACCTGACCGATATAGGCGGGTACGCGGCGCAGCCCGTGCCCATATTGCCCTGCCGCTTCCGCCTGCACCAGCGCATGCGCGACGGATCGCGCGGTTTCGGGCAGAACGCCATTGGTTTCGAAGGCGGTTTGAACCAGCGTTTGGGCGTCTTTGAGAGGCATATGCATTTATGGAATATCCGGGATCAGATCAGCGAAGGATATTCCGCATATAGCCGATCGTTATTCGCAGGTCAGCGGCTGATCGAGATAACTTGCCACTCCGGTCGGCGGAGCAGGGATCGGAGAAGCGCGCCGCACGGCCGAAACGATGTAATTGTCGATCGCCGCGTCGCCAGATGACCGCAATACCGAGACATTGGTGACAGCTCCGCCGCCATCGAAATTGAAACGCACGGTGGTGCTGCCCGTGCTGTTGCCCGGGCACTTGCGTGCATTTCTGGCGATCTTGGCCTGCACGCGCGATTTCCACTTCGCCGGAGAAACTGACGGCGCTATGGAGCCGGTAGAGGTTTGGCTCGCGGCCGTCCGGTCGGACTCCTTGGCCTGAATCTTTGCCTCGGCCATCTCCTGACGCGCCTGCTGTTGCTGCCGCTTCGGCTTCTCAACCTTCTTGACTGGCTCTTTCTTCGGCTCAGGCTTCTTTGCCTCCTCCGGTTTTTCGGCCGGAGGCGGTTCGGGCCGCATCATTGGCAAAGGCACTTCGACATTTTCCAGCGCCGCGGTCATCTGCTGCTCGATGGGGTCGATCTCCTCGACCGGCTCCGGGATCGGCTCGGGAATGGTTTCGGTAACCTCGGGCGTAGGCTGTGGCTCCGGCAGAGGTTCCTCGATCACAGGTTCGGGGGGCGCGGGTTCAACCGGCTCCGCAATCTCCTGCGGCGGAGGCTCGACCGGTTCCGGAGCCTGTTCCACGGTTGGTTCCGGCGTTGGCTCGGGCTCGGGCTGAGGTTCCTCGACCGGCTCCACCTGCTCGCTCTCGACTATCTCTTGATCCCGAGTATCCGGCGAAATCTGTTCTTCTTCGGTTTTGACGGCTTCCGGCTCTGGCGCCAGCTCGATCATGATCGCAGCAGGCGGCGCGTTGTCGGCCGCCGCATCCGGCTCTTCCTTGAGCAGATAGGCTGCGCTGCCGACATGCACGGTGAGCATGATCAGCCCGGCGAGAGCCCAGAGCGCCAGCTCGCCGACGCGTCCGCCAGGACCTGTCTGCGAGACGACGAGGCTCATGGATTGCCTCCCGCTGCGGGAGCGGTGGGCTGCGCCTGTGGAACTGCGACCGGCGCTTGCCCGTCGCCGGTCGGAGAAGCCGCCGGAGCTTGTGGCGCCGGCAGGGTTTCGAGACCGACCAGCGCGATCTTAAGATAGCCGGCATCGCGAAGCAGGTTCATGACCTCCATGAATTGGCCGTAGTCGACCGCCTTGTCGGCGCGCAGAAAGATGCGCGTGTCCTTGTTGCCTTCCGTCATCCGGTCGAGTGATGCAGCAAGCTGCTCGCGTGCCACCGCATCGTTGCCGATGTTGAGGCTAAGGTCTTCCTTGACCGTCAGATAAAGCGGTTCGTCCGGGCGCTCGGCAGGCTTGGCTGTGGAGGCCGGGAGATCGACGTTGACGTCGACCGTCGCGAGCGGGGCGGCCACCATGAAGATGATCAGCAGAACCAGCATGACGTCGATAAACGGCGTCACGTTGATCTCGTGATTTTCGGAAAGCTCGTCGCCGTGATGTTCGCGGATGCCGCCGGCCATGATCGATCAGCCTCCAGCCACCAGCGACACGGGAACCTTGCGGCCTCCCGGAGGGATTTTTCGAAAGTCGAGATCGCGGCTGACCAGCCGTTCGACGCCGGCCGCCGCATCCGCCAGAAGCTGACGGTAACCCGTGATGGACCGGGCGAAGACGTTATAGATGACCACGGCCGGAATGGCGGCGACGAGGCCGATCGCGGTCGCGAGCAGGGCCTCGGCAATGCCCGGTGCGACGACCGCGAGATTGGTCGTGTTCGACTGGGAAATGCCGATGAAGGAGTTCATGATGCCCCAGACGGTGCCGAAGAGGCCGACGAACGGCGCAGTGGAGCCGATCGTCGCGAGTACGCCCGTACCGCGCGACATGCGGCGGCCCGCATAGGCTTCGATGCGCGACAGTGCCGATCCCACGCGTTCCTTCACGCCCTCGCCATGGACGTGGTCCAGCGCGGCTTCGGAAAGCTCCATCTCCTCGGCTGCCGCACGCAGCATGAGGGCGGCCGGGCCGCCACGGCTCCCGGCTGCGTTGACCGCCTCAGAAAGCGTGCGGGATGAGCGGATGGTCTTCAGCGTCCTGGCTGCACGGGCACGCGCTCCGGCAAGCTCCAGCGTCTTGGCGAGCCACACGGTCCAGGTCACCAGCGAGGCGAAGGCAAGGCCGAGCATCACACCTTTGACCACCCAGTCAGCTGCCATGAACATGCCCCAGGGAGAAAGGTCATGAGGCAGGTCCGGGCGGCGTTCGGGCTCCAGGAGCTGGGTGAGCATATCGACCGGCTGTTGTGAAGCAGGTGCGGCGGGCGCAGTCCCGGCGGAGGTGGGTGCCTGACTAGCAGGCGAGGCGGGCACGCCGGCCTCGGAAGCCGGCATGGCGGGAACTGGAGGGGTCTGGCTTGCGGCTGCCGGATCCGCGGGCGCCTGGGGGACCGGCGGCGCTGTCGTGGTTGCCTGCGAAGGTGCCGGCTGCGCCTGGGGCTCAGGGGCAGGAGTTTGCGCCATGCCGGTCGAAGCTGCCAGCACCAGCATCGCCAGCGTTAGGGGAAGCCGGCTCCTGTTCGGCTGGCGCGTGTGAAAAGCGAGCTTCAGGGTAACAGGCATGGCAGGCGGTACTCCGGACTGTTCGACAACGCGATCGGCGGAGGGCGAATCGGCGTCGCCACAAATGGCACACCGGAAGCGGGCGACCACCGCCGCCTGACTTCGCGATTATGCTGCTATCCGATAATAAACATGACTAGAAATGGCAACTAATAAATCTTGAGAAAATCGATCAAATTCATCTGAGGCACAATTGCCGTCAGCGACCGATGAGACAGCAATCGCTGTGGGCCGCTGTCCCATCGGGGTAGGTGGCGTTAAGTGGGAGATTATTGGTCCGCCGGTTGCTCCCGGCGGCCGCGCGGATGCCTTAACGTGCCAGCCAGCCGCCATCGACCGGCAGAACCACGCCATGGACGTAGTCCGCAGCCGGCGACGCCAGAAAAACGGCCGCACCGCCAAGTTCTTCGGGCTGGCCCCAGTGGCCTGCTGGGATGCGGCCGAGGATGGCCGAATTGCGATCGGGATCGTTGCGAAGCGCTTCGGTATTGTTGGTGGAGAAATAACCAGGCGCGATCGCATTCACGTTGATGCCCTTGCCAGCCCATTCGCAGGCGAGCAGGCGCGTCAGCCCGGCCAGGCCGCTCTTGGAGGCCGTATAGGAGGGAATACGAATGCCGCCCTGAAATGAGAGTAGCGAAGCGATATTGATGATCTTGCCGCTCTTGCCTTCACGGATCAGGCGACGCGCGAAAGCCTGGGAGAGGAAGAAGACGGTTTTGAGATTCACATCCATCACCGCATCCCAGTCGGCCTCGCTGAAATCGATTGCGTCGGCCCGTCGGATGATACCGGCATTGTTGATGAGAATATCGGCGCGGCCGGTCCAGGCAATCGTCTGGTCGATCACGTCCTGAACCGGTTCGATCGTCGAAAGGTCCGCCTTGATGGTGCAGCTTTTTCCGCCACCGGCAGCGGCGATGGCCGCTTCAGTCTCCGACATCGAGGACCGCCCCACCAGCGCCACGTCCGCTCCTGCGCCAGCAAGCGCTACGGCTATCGCCTGTCCGAGCCCCGTATTGGCGCCGGTGACGATTGCCGTCTTGCCGCTCAGATCGAATGAAACAGCCATGTTGTCCTCCTCAAAGGCCAGAAAATGCAGATACGGCCTGCTTACCGTTACGAGCGCTCCGATAGAAGCTGAAAATTTTTGCCACAGCATCAGCCGGTGCCGTCAAGGGCTCGAACTGGCATCTCTGAAAGGATTGATCCAGCGGCGGCGTATCAGGCCCCGTAAACAGCCTGTATCGATCTGTAGTCTCATCATAGGGAGAGGTCGCTGCGGCAGAAGACTCGGTGGTGGGCCTGCCTTCGTCTGCTCTCTATAAGTCAGGCCGGCAGCTCGGCCCTGCGCGCCCAGTTCCTCATGCGGTACCGAATCCTCAAAATACCAGAAGCCGCCCGTGAAGATCACGGACGGCTCCTGAAGTTGCTGAGGCTCGTAGCCAAGTGTCACAGGGTGCGCGTGACGTGCTCGACGCGGAAGCACTCGATGACGTCGCCGGCGCGAATGTCTTCGTAGTTTTCGAAGGCCATACCGCACTCCTGACCGACCGGCACTTCCGACACTTCGTCCTTGAAGCGCTTGAGGGTCTTGAGCTTGCCTTCGTGAATGACCACGTTGTCGCGCACGAGGCGGACGCCCGCACCGCGCTCGACCTTGCCTTCGGTGACGCGGCAACCAGCGACCTTGCCGACCTTGGTGATGTTGAACACCTCCAGTATTTCGGCATTGCCGAGGAAGGTCTCGCGACGCTCCGGAGACAGCAGGCCCGACATCGCTGCCTTCACGTCATCCACCAGATCATAGATGATGTTGTAGTAGCGGATTTCGATGCCCGAACGCTCGGCGAAGGCGCGCGCCTGTGCGTTGGCACGGACGTTGAAGCCGATGATCGCCGCATTGGATGCCTCGGCAAGCGAGATATCCGACTCGGTGATCCCGCCTGCACCCGAGTGAACGACACGGGCGCGGACTTCGTCCGTGCCGAGCTTGTCGAGCGCACCAATGATCGCTTCGATAGAGCCCTGCACGTCGCCCTTGATGACCAGCGGGAATTCCTTCAGGCCAGAGGCCTGCAGCTGCGTCATCATCTGCTCGAGCGATCCGCGCGAGCCGGACTGGCGTGCCGCGGCCTTGTCGCGGGCGAGACGCTGGCGGTATTCCGAAATCTCGCGGGCGCGGCCTTCGTTCTCCACGACGGCGAACTTGTCGCCTGCCGCCGGCGTGCCGGAAAGACCAAGCACTTCGACAGGCATGGCAGGACCGGCTTCCTTGACGTGTTCGCCCTTGTCGGTGACGAGCGCCCGGACACGACCCCACTGGTCGCCGGCCACGATGATCTGGCCGGGTCTCAGAGTACCCTTCTGGACGAGGACCGTTGCGACGGAGCCGCGGCCGCGGTCGAGCTGGGCTTCGATCACCGTACCTTCGGCCGTCCGGTTCGGATTGGCCTTCAGATCGAGAATTTCGGCCTGCAGCAGGATCGCCTCAAGCAGCTTGTCGAGGTTGGTGTGGTTCTTCGCCGAAACTTCGACATCGAGCACCTCACCACCCATGGATTCCACGAAAACCTCGTGCTGCAGAAGCTGCGTGCGCACCTTCTGCGGATCGGCCGTTGGCTTGTCCACCTTGTTGATCGCCACGATGATCGGAACGCCTGCCGCCTTGGCATGGTTGATCGATTCGATCGTCTGCGGCATCACGCTGTCGTCGGCAGCAACCACGAGGATTGCGATGTCGGTCGCCTGCGCACCACGGGCACGCATTGCTGTAAAGGCGGCGTGGCCGGGGGTGTCGATGAACGTGATCTTCTGGCCGTTCTGTTCGACTTGGTAAGCGCCGATATGCTGGGTGATCCCGCCGGCCTCTCCTGCCACCACGTTCGCGTGACGGATGGCGTCGAGCAGCGAGGTCTTGCCATGGTCAACGTGACCCATGATGGTGACCACCGGTGGGCGCGAAACCATTTCGCCTTCGTCGTCTGCAACGTTGAAGATGCCTTCCTCGACGTCCGATTCCGAAACGCGTTTGACGGTGTGGCCGAATTCGCCGGCGATGAGTTCGGCAAGGTCGGCGTCGATGACGTCGCCCGGCTTCATCATCTGGCCTTCCTTCATCAGGTACTTGATGACGTCCACGGCGCGTTCGGACATGCGCTGCGACAGCTCCTGAATGGTGATGGTCTCAGGCAGAATGACTTCGCGCACGACTTTTTCGCGCGGTTCCTGCATCTGGCTGCGGCGGAATTTCTCCTGCCGGCGCCGCATGGCTGCCATCGAACGACCGCGAGCACCGCCCTCGTCGTCCTCGCTGACGGTAGTTACCGTCAACTTGCCGCGGCGGCGGTCTTCCTCGCCCTTCGGTCGGGCAGGAACTTTGGCTGGTGCGGGCGCTGCAACGCGGCCGCGGCCAGGAGTGCCCCGAGCCGGAGCCCGTTCCTCTTCTTCGTCCTCGCCGGCCCTGCGGCCGCGACCGACGACGGGCTGACCTGCAGGTGGTGCCGCCGGAGATGGGCGGGGAGCCGATGGACGCGTCTCCTGCGGGCGACCCGCCGGAGTGGCGGCACGTTCTGCCGGCCTTTCGGCAACCGCAGGGGCGGGAGCCGCAGCTGCGGCGGGCTCTTCCTTAGCGGGTTCGGCCGCGGCTTCCGCTGCGCGGCGAGCGGCCTCGGCGGCCTCCTCGACCCTACGGCGTTCATCTTCGAGCCGGCGGCGCTCGTCTTCTTCGGCGCGACGCTTGGCTTCCACGACTTCGCGGGCTTGGGCCTCAACCAGCGCTCTGCGGCGGGCTTCCATTTCACCTGCCGAGAGGTCGTGCAGCACCTGTGGACGCTGCGGCTGACGCGGCGGCGGTGCCGAAGGGCGTTGCCCTTGCTGGGGAAGCGGACGCTGGCCACCCTGAGGGGCGGGTTGATGGATCCGTGGCTGAGGATTGACGGGCTGCGGCGCGGGCTGTGCCGCTTCGACAGGTTTCGGCGTCGGAGCTGCGGGCGCAAATACCGGCTTCTCATCGAGCGGCCGGGTCGGCCGGCGTTTCACCGTCTCGACCACGACGGCTTTTGTGCGACCGCGACCCATGTCTTGGCGCACGGTACCCTGGCTTACGCCCGTTGGCTTCAGTGTAAGGGTTTTCTTAACGCCGAGTGTCTTGTCGTCTTTGTTATCGGTCATTCCGTTCCTGTTCCTTCGGACAGGAACAGATGAAAGCCATCAGAACCTGTCGTTCAATTCATGTATTTCGATTATGCGTCCGGCTGAAGCCGGTGACCGCGTCATTGCTTCGGCATGTCGGCGACATCCTTTTTTTGGGACAGGCCGCCTGTGCGGTACTGTTCAAGTAGGTTTGCGCGCTTCACTACACCCTCACCCGCCTGCCCTGCAAGCGCGCAAGCATGGATAAAAGCATTCTGGCCCATCACTTCGTCCAATTCAGCTCCGGTAAAGAGCGAAAAGGATGGAATATCTTCCTCGGCATTGGTCCCGAGCTTCCAGGCCTTGCGGGCCTGATCTATCTTTCTCACCCCATCGGCAGCAGCGTCCGCCGCATGAAAGACGGCAAGCGCGGCACCCGCACGGACGGCGGCATCCACCTTCATGGCGCCGGAAACGAACTGACCCGCTTTGCGGGCCATGTTCATCATGCCGACAAGATCGGCTGCGAGCAGCCTGTCCACCAGTGCACCCAGATCGGCATCGGCTTTCGCCTCGGTCTTCAGCGCCCGGGCGAAAAGCTTTTTCTGAACCGCCCGGTCAACCAGAGCCCGGTCAGCCTTGACCCAGCAGCCGCGCCCCGGAAGCTGACGCTTCAGGTCGGGCACGACGCGCCCGTCCGGGCCGGCAACGAAGCGGATCAGCGTCTCCGGCGAACCGCTTTCGCGCGTCACGATGCAGGTGCGGTCATTCACGACAATCTCGCTCCGCCCGTCATCGTCGCTGTCCGGCTCGCCTGCGAGCGGAATCATTCCTGTTCGGCGGTATCCGCCTCCTCGACCTGCTCCTCCTGCTGCTGCGCAAGATCCTCTTCGGTAATCCAGCCAGCCAGCAGACGCGCCTGGACGATCATGTTTTCAGCTTCCACCCGCGAAACGTCGAACTTTGAGAAAAGGCCCTCGAACTTCTTCGTTTCGCCGTCCTTGCGTTCGCTCCAGCCGACCAGATCGTCGGCTGCACAACCGGCAAAATCCTCGATCGTCTTGATGCCGTCCTCGCCGAGGGCGACCATCATCTGCGCCGTCAGGCCGTCGATCTGGCGCAACTCGTCGGAGACGCCGAGTTCCTTGCGCTTGGCATCGTTCTCCGCCTCGACGCGATCCAGATATTCCCGGGCGCGGGTCTGGATTTCAGTCGCCGTGTCTTCGTCGAAACCTTCGATGGAGGCAATTTCGTCGAGCTCGACATAAGCCAGTTCCTCGACCTGCGCGAAGCCTTCGGACGCCAGCACCTGGCCGATCATTTCGTCCACGTCGAGCGCTTCCATGAAAAGGTTGGAGCGTTCGTTGAATTCCTTCTGGCGGCGTTCGGACTCTTCCTGCTCGGTCATGATGTCGATGTCCCAGCCGGTAAGCTGCGACGCGAGGCGGACGTTCTGGCCGCGGCGGCCGATGGCGAGCGACAACTGCTCGTCCGGAACCACGACTTCGATGCGCTCGGCATCCTCGTCGAGAACCACCTTGGCGACTTCGGCCGGCTGCAGCGCGTTGACGATGAACGACGCCGGATCCTGGCTCCAGGGAATGATGTCGATCTTCTCGCCCTGCAATTCGCCGACGACGGCCTGGACGCGCGAACCGCGCATACCGACGCAGGCGCCGACCGGATCGATCGACGAGTCGTTCGAGATGACGGCGATCTTGGCGCGAGAACCGGGGTCGCGGGCGACCGACTTGATCTGGATGATGCCGTCGTAGATTTCCGGCACTTCCATGGTGAAGAGCTTCACCATGAACTGCGGATGGGTGCGCGACAGGAAGATCTGCGGGCCGCGCTGCTCGCGGCGCACGTCGTAGACATAGGCGCGGACGCGATCGCCGTAGCGCATGTTCTCTCGCGGGATCATTTCGTCGCGGCGGATAATGCCCTCGCCACGGCCGAGGTCGACGATGACGTTGCCGTATTCGACGCGCTTGACGGTGCCGTTGACGATTTCGCCGACACGGTCCTTGAATTCGTCGAACTGCCGATCGCGCTCGGCTTCGCGAACCTTCTGGACGATAACCTGCTTTGCCGACTGCGCGGCGATGCGGCCGAAATCCATCGGCGGCAGCGGGTCGGCAATGAAGTCGCCGATCTTGGCATCTGGATTGCGGTCGCGGGCCAGTGCCAGCGGGATCTGCGTGCCGTAATCTTCAGCGGCCTCGACCACCTCCAAGAGGCGCTGCAGACGGATTTCGCCGGTCTTGGAGTTGATGTCGGCGCGGATATTTGTTTCCGAGCCGTAACGGGAGCGGGCAGCCTTCTGGATGGCGTCGGCCATCGCGGCCAGCACGATTTCGCGGTCGATGACCTTTTCGCGCGCCACTGCATCCGCGATCTGCAGAAGTTCAAGCCGGTTCGCACTCACTGCCATTGTCGTTGGTCTCCGTAGGTCGAAAGGTATGGCCTCTCCTCGAGGCCCCTTAATCTTTTCTGTTATTCGTCGTCTTCGTCGTTCTGGTTCGCTGCCTGAGTTTTGGCAAGCTTGTCTGCCTTAAGGGCGTCGCGGATCAGATCGTCGGTCAGAATGAGCTTTGCCTCAGCCAGTGCCGAAAACGGGATTATCACCCGCGGTTCCTCGCCATAGGCGACCTGGTCCCGCTCGAGGGTGAACCCTTCCGTGTCCGCTTCCGTGATCCTGCCGCGGAACCGCTTGCGGTTGTCGATCATGATCGACGTTTCGCATTTGACCAGATGGCCCTTCCAATGGGTGAAATCCGATTTCCGGACCATCGGGCGGTCGATGCCCGGCGAGGACACTTCGAGATGATACGCTTTATCGATCGGATCTTCCACATCTAGGACCGGCGAAATCGCCATGGACACGGCCTCGCAGCCCTCGACATCCATGGTCCCGTCATTGCGCTCGGCCATGATCTGCAGCGTCAGGCCGTTCTGGTTCAGCAGGCGAACGCGAACCAGCCGGAAATCCATGGAAATCAGCACGGGCTCGATGATTTCGGCGATCCTGAGGTCGAGCCCGGTCTCGATGATGAGCCGCGGCTCGTGTTCGGTTTGCGGCATAAGCTCTCCGGCATCATTGCCGAATCCGGCCTGGCCGGGATTCGGGTTGAACCGACCGCCTAACAAAAAAGAGCGGGTCCGGTCGGGCCCACTCTTCATCGGACGATCAAGAATATGGCCTGCATATACGCCCTCATGCCCTGGATTGCAAGAGTCGCCTGTTTCTTTGCCCCTGGCTGCTGGAATTTGAATATGCCCCGTCTATAACGGTTGCGTGACGACGCAGTAAAAACGAGGACGGAAATTGCCTGACCGGATATCGACCTTGGCACCCTTCAGGCACGAGACCTTCAGGACCATCTGGATAGCAAGCCTGGCCTCCAATTTCGGAGGGCTGATCCAGGCCGTCGGCGCCGCCTGGATGATGACCTCGATTTCCCATTCGCAGGATATGGTCGCATTGGTTCAGGCCTCGACGGCCTTGCCGATCATGCTTTTCTCCCTGATCGCGGGTGCTCTCGCCGATAACTTCAATCGGCGCAACCTGATGCTGACGGCGCAGATCTTCATGCTCGTGGTTTCGGTCATACTCACGCTCTGTGCCTATTTCGACCTGCTGACGCCCTGGCTGCTCCTGGCGTTTACCTTCCTGCTCGGCTGCGGAGTAGCGCTCAATAACCCTTCCTGGCAGGCATCGGTCGGCGACATGGTCCCCCGCGAGGTGCTGCCTGCGGCCGTGACGATCAATAGCGTGGGCTTCAACATCACCCGCAGCCTTGGCCCGGCCATTGGCGGCGCGATCGTTGCAGCGGCAGGCGCCGCCGCCGCCTTCGCCGTCAATGCATGCAGCTATTTCGCGCTGATCTACGCGCTCTTTCGTTGGAAGCCCCCTGTCCGCGACAATGCCCTGCCGCGGGAAACGTTGCTGCGTGCGCTTTCGGCGGGGCTCGGTTATGTGGCGATGTCGCCGAACATCCTCAACGTCCTGTTCCGGGGACTGGTCTTCGGCCTTTCGGCGAGCGCCATTCTCGCCCTTCTGCCGATTGTGGCGCGCGATCTGGTGGCGGGAGGCCCGCTCACCTACGGCGTCATGCTGGGTGCTTTCGGGGTCGGGGCGATCGCTGGGGCGATGGGCAACTCGAGGCTGCGCGAGAAACTGTCGAGCGAGTCGATCGTACGCCTCTCCTTTCTGGGGTTTGCCGCAAGCGCCGCCATTCTCGCGCTCAGCACCAATACCTGGCTCAGCACTGCGGTGCTTCTTGTTCCCGGTGCTTGTTGGGTCATGGCGCTCTCGTTGTTCAACACGACGGTGCAGCTCTCGACGCCGCGCTGGGTCGTCGGCAGGGCGCTCTCCTTCTACCAGACGGCCGCCTTTGGCGGCATCGCCGGGGGCAGTTGGCTATGGGGCATCCTCTCGGAAGGCTTTGACGTATCGGTTGCTTTATCATTGTCGAGCCTCGCGATGCTGCTCGGTGCGGCGATCGGCATGCGAGCGCCCCTGCCGCAGCTCAGCGACCTCAATCTCGATCCGCTCAACCGGTTCAACGAGCCTCTATTGAGGCTCGACCTGCAGCCTCGCAGCGGCCCGATCGTGTCGCTGATCGATTACATCATCGCTGACGAGGATGTGCCGGAATTCCTTGCCCTGATGTCACGCAGGCGGCGGATCCGCATTCGCGACGGCGCCCGGCAATGGGCCCTGATGCGCGACCTCGAGCATCCGGAGATCTGGACCGAGACCTACCATACGGCGACCTGGGCCGATTACGTGCGGCACAACCAGCGGCGCACGCAGGCGGATGCCGAGGTTTGGGACGCGATCCGCGCGCTCCATCACGAAAAAGAAGGCCCGCGCGTCCATCGCCTGATCGAACGGCAGACGATTCCGCCGGACGACGACGTATTTCACAAGTCACCCCCCGACCTGCATCATTAACCGGCCCACCATGTTCCTTTTCAGAAAAGCCCGCCATTTTGATCTTCCCGCTATCGTCGCGTTGCTGGCAGACGACCCGCTCGGGCAATCGCGGGAGATCCTCTCTCACCCGACCGATCCGCGCTATGAGCGTGCCTTTGCGGCGATCGATGCCGATGAGAACCAGCTTCTGGCGGTCGCGGTGGATTCAGCGGATCAGGTGATCGGCTGCCTGCAGCTCTCCTTCATTCCGGGCCTGTCCCGCACCGGCATGTGGCGCGGCCAGATTGAAAGCGTGCGCATCTCGGTCGGGGAGCGAGGCAGCGGGCTCGGCTCGCAATTCATCGAGTGGGCGGTGGAAATGGCTCGGGAACGCGGCTGCAAGCTGGTGCAACTCACCTCGGACAAGGCGCGGCCGGATGCCATCCGCTTCTACGAAAAACTTGGCTTTGTCGCCAGCCACGAAGGCCTGAAACGAAACCTCTAGCGGATTTTGCCTTTGAGCGACGGGTGCGGGTAGCAGGTGGGGGCGAGGCCGTTCTTCACCTGCCAGTCGCCGAGCGAACGGCGGGTCTTGTAACCGGGCAGACCGTCCACATTGCCGACGTCATAGCCTTTGGCGACCAGCGCCTTCTGCATGGCGAGCACGTCCGAACGCAACATCTTGCCTATGTCGTCCCATTGTGCCGCGAAGGGGCCGGCCCCCGAGGCGATCCGGTCGGCAAGATTGCCGATGAATAGCGCATAGAGATCGGAGTTGTTGTACTCCTTCAGCACGTAGAAATTCGGGGTCACGATAAATTCCGGTCCGTGCCGACCGGCCGGTACGAGCATCATGCCGGAGGCTTTCAGATCAGCGGCGGGGAAGTCTTTCCCCGAAATGCGGGTAATTCCCGTTGCGGCCCATTGCGAAATGGGCTTGGCGAGATCCGGGCCTTCCTGGGCGCACGAGACTCGTTCGGGGATGGTCACCTCGAAACCCCAGTCACGGCCTCGGCTCCATCCTTCCTTCTGGAGATAGTGGGCGATCGAGGCGAGGGAATCCGGCACGGAATTCCAGATGTCCGGATGGCCGTCCCTGTCGAAATCGACGGCGTATTTCAGATAGCTGGAAGGCATGAACTGCGGCTGACCGAGTGCGCCGGCCCACGAGCCCTTCATGGTCGCGGCATCGACATCGCCCCGTTCGATCATCTTCAGCGCGGCGATCAGTTCGTCGCGGAACATCTCCTTGCGGGTGGACATGAAGGCTTTGGTTGCAAGAACCTGAACGGCGGAATAGGGCAGTTTCGCCCTTCCGAAGCCGGATTCGCGGCCCCAGATGGCGACGACGATCTCTCCGGGAACGCCATAGGTCGCTTCGATCTTCTTCAGCACCGCCGCATGAGTGGAGGCGAGGCCTCGGCCTGTGGCGGCCAGTCCCTGCAATCGTTTCTCCGAGAAATAGGCGCCAGGCGAGGAAAACTCCGCCTGAGTTTGGTCCTGGTGCTTCGGCGGAGTTGTACCGGGAGGCACGAGGTCAGGCAGATCCCAGTTGAGCGTGACGCCCTGAAACGCTGCCCTCAGCGTCTTTTCGGAGATACCGGCTTTTTTGGCTGCCGGTCCCAGATCGCCGACAATCCATCCCTGGAACTGTTTTTCAACATCGGGGCGGTTCTGGGCGAGTGCGGGGACGGAGAGGAGGGCCACGATCATGGCGAAAACCAATGCGATCGCTCGCTCGACGGTACGCTTGCTCATCATCATCCTCTTCAACGCTATATCACCGTCCTCGCCCTCAAGGCCGCCGTCAGCGTTCCCTCGTCGAGATAGTCGAGTTCGCCACCGACCGGCACGCCATGAGCAAGCCGGGTGATCTTCACCTCGATGCCGGAAAGCTGGTCGGTGATATAATGCGCCGTCGTCTGGCCTTCGACCGTCGCGTTGACCGCGATGATGATTTCGCGAATCGTACCCTCGTTCACCCGGTCGATCAGCCCGCGGATATTGAGGTCGTCAGGCCCGATGCCGTCGAGCGGCGAGAGCGTGCCGCCGAGCACGTGATAGGCGGCATTCATTGCGCCCGCCCGCTCCAGCGCCCAGAGGTCGGAAACATCCTCCACGACGATCAGCAGGGATTGGTCGCGGCTGACATCGGTGCAGACGGTGCAGGGGTCGACCGTGTCCACATTGCCGCAGCGCGAGCAGATCTTCACCTTGTCATATGCTTCACCCATGGCGTGGGAAAGCGGCCCGAGGATTTGCTCTTTCTTCTTGATGAGGTGCAGCGCCGCCCGTCGTGCCGAGCGCGGCCCCAGCCCCGGAACCTTTGCCAGAAGCTGGATGAGTTTTTCGATTTCGGGACCAGTGACTCGCTTTGCCATATTTTCCCTTTAGCCCATATGCTTCCGAAACGGAATCGCGGAAGGGATGCCTGCATGAAACTTCTCGCCATCTGTCTCGGCCACCCCGAAAAGCTGCCCGGTAAGAGCTTTAAGACCGGCATCTACAAGGCCGCCGTCAACTCTGCCGTCATGATCGACAGGCTCGGCCTGGTCGGCGATGCCGTTTGCAACACCAGACATCACGGTGGCGAGGATCAGGCGGTGCTGCTCGAAGGTTCGCTGACCCTGGACTGGTGGGCTCAAGAGCTCGGCCGCGATCTTCTGCCGGGCACGTTTGGCGAGAACCTGATCATCGACGGCCTCGATAACCGGGACGTTGCCGCCGGCGACCGCTTTCATGTGGGCGAGGTCGTGCTTGAGGCAAGTTGCGCCCGCTCGCCCTGTAACACGCTTGCGGTGAAGATGGGCGACCCGACATTCGTGAAGGCCTATACCAGAGCCGGCCGCCCAGGCATCTATTGCCGTGTGATCGTACCCGGCATGGTTTCGCGAGGCGATCCCGTCCGCCACGAACGTTATGCCGGCGAGCGCGTCACCATCCCGGAAATGCTAGCGGCCGTCGGCAGAAGCCTCTCGGACGCGGAACGAGCTCGTTTCCTCTCAGCTCCCATAGGCCACCGGTGGAGGCCGACCTTCGAGGCTTAGCGCGTGGCGATTGCTGCGGCCGCACCCGCCATCGTCCCGGCCGAAATGCGGTTGGCGATCTTCACGGCGCGCGGACTTTTCAGGAATTGCCGGGCCTTGGCGGCAAGCAGAACCCATGCAAGATCGACAACGACCAGCACGACAAACATCGCGGCAATCAGCTCCAGCCAACCGGCAAGCGTCACGCCTCCAAGGTCTATGATCGAGGGCAGCAGCGCCACATAGAACATCATGATCTTCGGATTGCCGAGCGTGAGCGTCAGCCCGGTCAGAAACATCTTCAGCGCCGATCGGCTTTCCGGCAGTTCCTTGTCGGAACCGGCAGGCTCTGCGACCCACATCTTCCAGGCGAGATAGAGCAGGTAGATGACCCCGAGCCACTTGATCGCGACGAAGACGAGGTGAAAACTCTCGGCAATGGCGGCGAGGCCTGCGACTGCAAAGGAAAGCCATACCGCTTCACCGATCCACATGGCGGTCAGGAAAGGCAGCACGTCGCGGTAGCCTTTGGAAAGTACGCGGGCGACAAGCGCAGCGATGCTCGGCCCGGGCGAACCGGCGGCAACGAAAAGCGCTGCTGCAAAAACCAGAAGCGATGTAAGCGTCATCGGAACCTCCCAATTCCCTTCTAGACGGATCAGAACGGCATCTTGAAGCCGGGCGGGATCGGCAGGCCGGCAGTCAGTTCCTTCGTTTTTTCGGCAGCGATCGCCTCGGCGCGCTCCTTTGCGGTCTTGTGGGCCGCGACGATCAGGTCTTCCAGGATTTCGACCTCTTCTTCCTTGAAGAGCGATGGATCGATCTTCAAGCCGAGCATTTCGCCCTTGCCGTTCAGCCGGACGGTCACCAGGCCGCCGCCGGATGTGCCTTCGACGTCCAGCGCGGCGATATCCGCCTGCATCTGTTCCATCTTGGCCTGCATTTCCTTGACTTTGCCCATCATGCCCATGATGTCGCGCATGTCGAAAATCCTCTTCTTTTACAATTCGATGTCATCGCCGGGCAGGATGTCGCCCTCTTCGGATTCCGCGGCTGCCGGTGCAGCAATTTCTGCCGCCTCGTCTTCTTCTTCCTCCGCCCGGATACGGACGTCGATGATCCTGGCTCCCGGGAATTGCGCAAGAATGGCCGCCACGTCCGGATCGGCTCGGGCATCGGTCTTGCGCTGCTCCTTGGCCTGTTCTTCTGCTTGAGCCAGCGTCGGGGCGCCGCGCTCATTGGAGAGTGTCACCCACCAGGTGATCCCGGTCCATTCCCGGAGCTTCGACGTAAGGTCGTTGACGATGGATTTGGGCGCATCGGGTTCAAGGTTGATTTCGAGCCGCCCCGGCTCGAGCTTGACCAGATGGACGGACTGCCGGATGCGGGCGCGCAATACGGGTTCGCGATTTTTGGCGCAGAGGTCGCCGATGTCTTCCAGCGACCGCACGTGAACCTTGGGCTCCGGCTGGGGTTCGGCCGCCGCTTGGAGTGCGGGGTGCTCCAGTGGTTCCTGTGCGGTTTCCGGTGAAGGAACGGCACGCAGCATTGCTGTCGGTCCTCCAGCAGGGACGCGGGGCGTCGACATCTCGGTGCCGCGTGCATTGACCGGAGGCTGGGACGGCGAGGCCGCCCGTCCCCCGCCGTTCGGTGAGGGTGCGGAGCGCTGGCCGTCGCCGCCGGACAGATCTGAGAGCCTTCGCGCGGCATCTTCCGGTGAGGGCAGATGAGCCGCATGGGTCAGACGGATCAGGACCATTTCGGCGGCACCTGATGGCCGCGAAGAATTCTCTGCCTCCGGAATGCCTTTGAGCAGCATCTGCCAGATGCGCGACAGCGTGCTTACGGCAACGCTCTCGGCGAATTCCCGGCCGCGCAGGCGTTCCACTTCGCTCAGCGACGGATCGTCGGCCGCATCGGGAATGTATTTGAAACGGGTGACGAGATGGGTGAAGTCGGCAAGATCGGTCAGCACCACCACCGGATTGGCGCCGGCCTCGTATTGCGCACCGAATTCTGAAAGCGCAGCCGTGACATCGCCCCGCACGATATGTTCGAACAGATCGACGATGCGGGCCCGGTCGGCGAGCCCGAGCATGCCCCGCACGGTGTCGGCGAGGACACTGCCGCCGCCATGCGCGATTGCCTGGTCGAGCAGCGACAGGCCGTCGCGCGCCGAACCTTCGGCGGCTCGCGCGATCATCGACAAGGCTTCCTGCTCCGCCGGAATGCCTTCCTTTTCGAGGATCGTTGTGAACAGGCCCACAAGATCGGCCGCACTGATGCGGCGCAGGTCGAATCGTTGGCAGCGGGAGAGGACGGTGATCGGAACCTTGCGGATCTCTGTCGTCGCGAAGATGAATTTCACATGCTCCGGCGGCTCTTCGAGCGTCTTCAGGAGGCCGTTGAAGGCCTGCGTCGAAAGCATGTGCACTTCGTCGATGATATAGACTTTGTAGCGCGCCGAGACGGGACGGTACCGCACCTGCTCGATGATCTCTCTTATATCGTCGATGCCGGTATGGGAGGCCGCGTCCATCTCGATGACGTCGACATGCCGGCCTTCCATGATCGCCTGGCAGTGATCGCCGGGGATGCGGAGGTCGATCGTCGGTTTATCGATCTCGGGCGTCTTGTAGTTCAGCGCACGGGCAAGGATGCGGGCTGTGGTCGTCTTGCCCACCCCGCGAACGCCGGTCAGCATATAGGCCTGGGCGATGCGGCCGGTCTCGAATGCATTGGTGAGGGTTCTCACCATTGGCTCTTGCCCGACCATCAGGTCGGAGAAATCCTTCGGACGGTATTTGCGGGCAAGCACCCGGTAGCCGCTACCAGTTGTAGTGCTGTTCGATGTCGGCCCGGTATCGCTCAATCGAGTCCTCACAATCCTGGCGGGCCGCGGCCGGCCACTTGACCGGACCGGATTTTGACCAAGATGCTGTTGAAAGCAAGGGTGGGAGGCTGGCACGGCGACCCGTGCCGGGCTCGTTAGGGCTGCTTCCTTCCGGACCTGACCCGGTTGGCGAGTGGCTCGTCCACCACCAACCTCCCGCCGCACATATCGTCAATAACGCTTCCAAATGCAAGCCAGACCTGTAAAAAACTGCTATCGAACAGAAAACACGACGGGAGGAAAGCTTGGGCGCATTCGAACTGGACGGACGAATCGAGAGGGATTCCGAGCTTGTGAAAAAGCTGGACCTCTGCCAGTTGCGTCTCCAGAACGACAGCCGCTGGCCCTGGCTGGTCATGGTGCCTGAGAGAAACGGAATGAGCGAGATCTTCGACCTCTCCCCCTCCGATCAGGCTCTCCTTTCCGCCGAGATCAATCGCGTGGCGGCGGCTTTCAAGCAGGTCACAGGGGCAACCAAGATCAATGTCGGCGCCCTCGGCAACATCGTGCGCCAGCTGCATGTCCACGTCATCGCCCGCTTCGAAGGCGATCCAAATTGGCCAGGCCCCATCTGGGGTTTTGGCCAGGCGACGCCCTACGAACAACCACAGAAGCAGAACCTCATCAAGAAACTGGTTGAAGCCCTTTCATGACCGCTACCCTTTTCGATACCGATGCACCCCACCCGGAGCCAAGCGAGCTCACGGCCTTTTCCGGCAACAAGCTCGACAGGCAGGCGGAATATCGTGCGGATGATTGCGTGGAAAAGGCGCTGGCCGTCGAGGGTACGCATATTCTCGCCTTCAGCGGCAGCCGGCTGATCCTCAAGCATGACGGCCAGATCCTCGATCCGCTGTTTTCGGCCTACGAGCTTGCGGAACTGAAGCCCGATTTCGATGCCGCGGTCCTGCTCGGCTACAAGGAAAACGGGGAGCCCCGGATTGCGGTGCCGGTCCTCATTCCAGCGGAAGAGCTGGCAAGTCATTACAAACCGACGGAGGCGCGGGCGCTTTTCCGCGATTCCCTTATTCAAGGTGAGCTGCTGGGGGAAGTCGCGCAGGCCGTCGCGCTTCTCAATTGGAATGCCGCCAATCTTTTCTGCGGCAAGTGCGGCTCGCCAACAGAGATGAAGATCGGCGGCTACAAGCGCGTCTGCACGAAATGCGAACACATGATGTTTCCGCGGACCGATCCGGTTGTCATCATGCTGACCATCGATGTGGAGCGGGATCGTTGCCTGCTGGGCCGCAGCCACCATTTTCAGGAAGGCATGTATTCCTGCCTGGCAGGCTTCGTCGAGCCTGGTGAGACGATCGAGAATGCCGTGCGCCGCGAGACCTTTGAAGAGGCGGGAATCGAGATCGGCCGTGTCCGCTACCATGCGTCGCAGCCCTGGCCTATGCCTCATTCGCTGATGATCGGATGTTATGCCGAAGCCAGATCGGTTGAGATCAAGATCGATACCCAGGAAATGCAGGACGTCCGCTGGTTTGGGCGGGCGGAAGCGGCTGTCATGCTGAATGCCGGTCCTGGCAGTCCCTATTTCGCGCCGGTCGAAGGCGCGATAGCCCATCGGCTGCTACGCGACTGGATCGAGTGGGGTGGCGAGCGGTCAGGCGCAGCCTGAGCAATCGATCCGGCGAATCGATTGCAGCGAGGAACGCCCTGAGCCTAAGCGGGGGCTGGAGGATTCAAATCTCATGACCGTCGCTCGCTCGGAGCGCCTGCTGGCCCTTCTCCAGACGCTCCGGCGCTACCGGCAACCTGTCAGCGGTGCCAAGCTCGCTGCCGAAACCGGCGTCAGCCTTCGCACCCTTTACCGGGATATCGCCAGCCTCCAGGCACAGGGTGCCTTCATCGAAGGTGAGGCGGGCGTCGGTTATGTGCTGCGGCCGGGTTTCATGCTGCCGCCGATGATGTTCACCGAAGAGGAGGTCGAGGCGCTGGTGCTCGGCTCACGCTGGGTCGCCAAGACGGCCGATACACGGCTTGCGGCCGGCGCCGTCGATGCGCTTGCCAAGATCGCTGCGGTCCTGCCGCCGGAGCTGAAGGAAGAACTCGACACCTCGCCGCTTCTCGTCGGCGCGCCGCGCCGGCAGGAGGACAAGGCCGATCTGACCCTCCTCCGCAGGGCGATCCGGGCCGAACATATCCTTGAACTCGCCTATGAAGACGAGAAGGGCGTGCTCACTCATCGCGCGGTCTGGCCCTTCGCTCTCGGATTTTTCGAGAATGTCAGGGTGATGATCGCGTGGTGCGAGCTGAGGCAGGGGTTTCGCCACTTCCGCACCGATCGCATTGCGTCAGCCAGTTCTACGGAAAGGCGTTACCCGCGCCGCAGGCAGGTGCTGCTGAAGGAGTGGCGGTTGGCGCAGGGAATTCCAAATCCTCAATGATCGCTACTGCCATTATCTGACAGTAGGGTGGGATACGTGTTCTGTCAGTCCCAACCAAGGAGCACGGACATGATCCACCCTGATTTCACCATCCTCTTCGTCGACAACCCGCTGAAAAGCGCGGATTTCTATCAATCGCTGTTCGGAACCGAGCCAGTGGAGCGGTCCGCCACATTCGCACTTTTCGTCCTTCCCGGCAGTCTTCGGTTCGGGCTCTGGTCGCGGCACACGGCCGAACCGGCCGTGACCTCCGGCGTTGGCGGCATGGAAGTCTGCTTCAAACGTGAGGATGCGGCCGAAGTGGATCGGATTTATGCGGATTGGACAGGCCGTGGTCTGCGTGTCCTTCAGACGCCGGTGCAGATGGACTTCGGCTACACCTTCGTCGTGACCGATCCGGACGGTCATCGCCTGCGCGTCTATTCCATGACGGGACAGTAACGAAACCGGTCGGGGGCAGCGGGCCGACCTGCTGCCCCGTCTTCTTCTGCCTGCGTTATTCCCTATTCAAAGTTCCCCGCATGGGGTGACCCTTGTAAGTGCCGAGAATGCGTACCTTTTCCGAGAAGAATCGCAGCTCTTCCAGAGCCCGGCGCACCGGCGGGTCGTCCGGGTGGCCTTCGATATCCGCGTAAAACTGGGTCGCCACGAACTTGCCGCCGAGCTGGTAGCTTTCGAGCTTGGTCATGTTGATGCCGTTGGTCGCAAAGCCGCCCATTGCCTTGTAGAGCGAGGCCGGAATGTTGCGGACATTGAACACGAACGTGGTGACGATGATTTCCGACGGATCGTTGCGCTGGACCCATTTTTCGTCGCGCGACAGCACGACGAAACGAGTCACGTTGTTTTCCGTGTCCTCGACATTTTCCGCTATGATCTCAAGGCCGTAAAGGTCGGCTGCAAGCCGGGGGGCAAGCGCCGCCATGGTGCGGTCGCCCTTTTCGGACACCAGCTTCGCGGCACCGGCGGTGTCGCCCGCAACCACTGCCTTCCAGCCGTTCGCCCGGATGATCTTGCGGCATTGGCCGAGCGCGTGAATATGGCTGTGAACGGTGCGGATTTCCTCCCGCTTCACGCCGGGCAGCACCATCAGCTGGAAGCGGATCGGCATGAAATATTCGCCGACGATATGAAGCCGGGATTCTGGCAGCAGATAATGGATGTCGGCGACGCGTCCCGCGATCGTATTCTCGATCGGGATCATCGCAAGATCGGCTTCCCCGTTTTCGAGCGCCTGGAAGGCGTCCTCGAAGGTCGGGCAGGGAAGCGGCTCCATGGCCGGGAACATATCCCGGCAGGCCATGTCCGAATTGGCGCCGTTGTCGCCCTGGAAGGCGATGCGATTGGTGACTGCGTTCATTGGGTTATCCGTCAGGAGGCGGCGCGTGCCGAGAGGATCGCCCGCGCCTTTTCAAGGTCGGCCGGAGTATCGACACCGAGAGGGACCGAGTCAACGATCTCGACATCGATCCGCATGCCGGCTTCAAGGGCACGCAATTGCTCGAGCGATTCACGCTTTTCGAGCACCGAAGGACCGAGAGATACAAACTTCGCGAGTGCCGCACGGCGATAGGCGTAGAGCCCGATGTGATGGTAAAGCGGCCCATTGCCATAAGGCGCCGTGGCGCGGGTAAAGTAGAGCGCCCTCAGTCGGGTTTCCGACAACGGCGACCCAACGACTTTTACGACACTGGGATTGGTCTTTTCATGCTCCTCGGTGATTTCCACGGTGAGCGTTGCAATATCGGTCGAGGGATTGTCGAGGGGACGAAGCGAAGCGCGCACCGCTTCGGGCTCTATCGTCGGCAGATCACCCTGGACATTGATGATGAAATCCATTTCGGCATTCGGGTCGGCTTTTTGTACGGCCTCGAAAATGCGGTCCGAGCCGGATTGATGGTCTTGGCGGGTCCTGACGACTTCAAAGCCGGCGGCTGCCACCACATCGTAAACCGTCTGGTCGTCCACTGCGACGATGATTCGCCCCGCTTCGGCTTCCTGGGCGCGTTTTGCAACCTGCACGATCATTGGCAGGCCCGCAATATCAGCCAGAGGTTTGCCCGGCAGCCGCGTGGAGGCCATGCGCGCCGGGATGAGAACCAGCGTCCGGTCAAAAGCCGAGTTCTTCATGGGGGATACCCTTCTATTCCCGGTGAAACAGTGTCAAAAAGTCTCAAGCGCGGGACGATTATCGTGTTGCAACAATGATGCAAAAGACATAGGTTCCGCGCAATTTCAAGATGGCCCGCCTTGTGACAGGCGGTTGCAAAGGAGCGGTTGCGGATGAACCCCTACGTAAACATGGCGGCAGGCGCCCTGCTTGCAACGGTCTTCGTCATGATGTCGGTGTCGATTGCCTCGGAAGGGATATTCCACGCGCCGGAACCTGAGAAGGAAGGCTTTGCTATCGTCGCGGCTGAAGAACCTGCCGCTGGCGAAGGTGGCGGCGAAGCTGCTCCGGCTGCCGTTCCGGTTGGTCAGCTTATGGCCAAGGCCGATGCTGCCGCCGGCGCTGCTGTTTTCAAGAAGTGTCAGAGCTGTCATGCGGTTGAAAAGGGCGGGGCGAACAAGGTCGGGCCTGGCCTTTGGGGCGTTGTCGATCGCCCGATCGCTTCGCATGAAGGCTTCGCCTATTCCGCCGCCATGAAGGATTTCTCCAAGGGCGGTGCCGAGAAGTGGACTTTCGAGCACCTCAATCACTTCCTTGCTGCTCCCAAGGCTTACGTGAAGGGTACGGCTATGGGCTTTGCCGGCATCAAGAACGACACCGAGCGCGCCAACTTGCTCGCCTATCTGCGTGAACAGTCCGACAGCCCGGCGCCGCTTCCGGATCCGAATGCCGCTCCGGCTGCTCCTCCCGCCACCAACTGATCGGTGCAGACGAACTCCATTCGAAAATGCCCGGCTTGATCAGCCGGGCATTTTTTGTTTCCGGTGCGAGTTCGATTCCTTAACGATGCTTAGCTCAGCAGCCAGGCCCAGAAGCTGACGGTAACGACTCCAAAGGCTGTGGTGATGCTGATGACCGAGGCTGCCAGCCCGTGGCCCGAGCGGAAGCGCTGCGCGATCAGCCAGGCATTGATCCCGGTCGGCACCGAAGAGGTCAGCACCAGGGCGGCCGCCCAGTCATGCGGCAGGGCAAGCAGATAGCTCATCAGGAAGACGAGCGCCGGCAGCAGGAGCAGTTTCAGGATGGCCGCTGTTCCCGAAAGCCCGATATCGCCGCGGATCGGATATTGCGTCAGCGCCATGCCGATCGAAATCAACGCCACGGGCGCAGCTGCCGCCGAGAGATGATCGATGACCATTGCGATCGCGACCGGCAGATGCAGGTCGAGGAAGTTGAAGCTCACCCCGACCACCAGCGCCAGCACAAGCGGGTTGCGGGCGAGATTGGAGCCGACCTGTTTGAGAATTTCGGCAACGGAGCGTTTTTTCCCTCCATCGACTTTCGAGACTGCCCCTTCCATCAGGATCGTGCCGACCACCATCATCAGCGGCAGGTGGATCGCGAGCAGAATAGAGATCGCCACCAGCCCGTCCTTGCCGACGATATTGGCGACCAGCGGCAGGCCGATGAAGACATTGTTGGCAAACGAGGCGGACATGCCCGTAATGACGCCGACTTTGGCGTCGCGGCGGAAAAGCCGCGTGGCGAGAAGGTGGCCGACGGTCCAGGTGCCTGCAACGCCGAGGAAATAGGCCGCCCACAGCCGGAACGGAGAAACGCCTTCGAAATGCGCGTCCGCAAGCGTCCGGAAGATCAGCATCGGCACCGCGATCTTGAACACGAACTCACCGAGCGCGTCGCCGGTTTCCTGCTTCAAAATGCCGGTCTTGGCAGTCACCCAGCCGATCAGGATCAGGATGAAGACGGGCACGACATTCAGAAAGACGGAGGACAAGGCAGCATGGCTTTCGCAGAGGTTTCCTACGCTCTAGCGTATATGGGCAGCTGCGACAAATGCGTTTCCGGCAGAGGAGCCCTTGCTGGTCGAGACGTTATCGCAGGGCAAAAACAAAAAAGCGGGGCAATACCCCGCTTTCCCTCCTGGTCTCGTCCAGGCTCCGGAATGTCTGCCGCCAGTTCATCCGTGGTCGGCCACACAATCGGATGGCTATTTCTATAGCCTTCAATCGTGACAGCGACATGACGCAGATCAAAGTCCCGTTTTTATAAGGGCTGCGACTGTTTCTTCTTCCAATCGCCTGAAAAGCCGACTACCGCTTTCCGCGCAAAATCTGCAAGAAGGACCAAGACCGTATGCCCAAGTTCGACGTGCTGACCATCGGTAATGCCATCGTTGATATCCTCGCCCGCTGTGAAGACAGTTTCCTGAGCGAGAATTCGATCATCAAGGGGGCTATGAACCTGATCGATGCCGAACGGGCCGAACTTCTTTATTCGAAGATGGGTCCGGCGGTCGAGGCTTCGGGCGGGTCGGCTGGTAACACGGCGGCTGGCATTGCAGGGTTCGGTGGCAAGGCAGCCTATTTCGGCAAGGTCGCGGAAGACCAGCTCGGCCATATCTTCCAGCACGATATCCGCGCTCAGGGAGTCTATTACCAGACGACGCCGGAGGGTACCAATCCGCCGACGGCTCGTTCGATGATCTTCGTCACGCCGGATGGCGAGCGCTCGATGAATACCTATCTCGGCGCCTGTGTTGACCTCGGCCCTGAACATGTCGAAGCCGATGTCGTCGCCGAAGCGAAGGTGACCTATTTTGAAGGATATCTTTGGGATCCGCCGCGGGCCAAGGAAGCGATTCGCGAAGCCGCAAGGATTGCTCACGCAAATGGCCGGGAAGTCTCCATGACGCTTTCGGATCCGTTCTGCGTCGGCCGTTATCGCGCGGAGTTCCTCGATCTCATGCGTTCCGGCACGGTCGACATCGTCTTCGCCAACAAACAGGAAGCGCTCTCGCTCTACGAGACCGAAGACTTCGAACTGGCGCTGGAAAACATCGCCCGCGACTGCAAGCTCGCGGCTGTGACGCTTAGTGAAGAAGGCGCGATCATCGTTCGCGATGATGAACGGGTGAAGGTCTCGGCCTATCCGATCAGGGAACTGGTCGATACGACCGGAGCGGGCGATCTCTTCGCCGCCGGCTTCCTGTTCGGTTACACCCAGGGCCGTTCGCTGGAACTTTGCGGCAAGCTCGGCTGCCTTGCAGCTGCAATCTGCATCCAGCAGATCGGTCCGCGGCCGATGGCGTCGCTCTTGGAGGCGGCCCGGAAGGAAGGCCTTATTTGAAGGCTTCGCCCGGGTAGGCGCCCCAGATCTCGGCTTGGGGAACCCAGCCTTCGGTGCCGTTGGCTTCCGCGCGGCACCAATCGCCGTTGCATTCCTCCACCTTCAGAAAGACGCCGGGTTCCAGCTTGGCGATGATGGCGGCGCTGCTCTGCGGATCCCGGCGCATGTTCACGTAGATGTCCTTGCCCTTGCCGCGCATCCAGGGGGCTGCGACTGCCGTGCGGTCTCCGGATAGCAATGCCTGATTGACCCAGCCTTCGGTGCCCTCAGCATCGCGGACGCGCCGCCAGTTTTCGTATTCCTGGATGATTTCCATGGGTGTGCCGGACTTCATGTACATCCAGGAGACGGCGTAGTCGGTGCTTGGACCGATTCGGATATTCACCTTTTTGGACTTCAGGCTGACGAAACGCGGCAGCGGCAGCCCGCTCGGCCCCTTCGCGCCTTGGGCGTAAGCCATGGCCGAAGCGGAGAGACAGGTGACGAAAGCGAGGATGAAAACGGCAAAGGAACGAAGAATAACGCGACGCATGGGTGTGGTTCCGGCTGAAGGACCATGAGGCGCCACGCAGACCGTGCGAGGTTTTGTTTGTCTTCGCCAACGGGTCTGGTAGAAAACGCCCTGGATGAACCCGAATATCGCGCGACTTGGTTAAGGACCTCCTAAAAGGAGCCAGACAGAGAGCTGCATGACGGCGAAGAAGAAACCCACGGTCTATATTACCCGCAAGCTGCCGGACGCGGTGGAAACCCGCATGCGCGAGCTATTCGAAGCCGAGCTCAATACCGACGACGCCCCGCGCTCCCGCGATGAGATCGTGGCCGCGATGAGGACAGCCGATGTGCTGGTGCCGACGGTGACGGATCGAATCGATGAGGCGCTGATCGAGGAAGCCAGTCCGCAGCTGAAGCTGATCGCCAGTTTTTCGAACGGCATCGACCATATCGACGTCGATGCCGCAGCGAAGAAGGGCATCACCGTTACTAACACGCCGAACGTCCTGACGGAAGATACCGCCGACATGACCATGGCGCTGATCCTTGCGGTCAATCGCCGGCTGGTGGAGGGTTCGCGCATCCTGACCGACAAGCCCGGCGACTGGGGCGGCTGGAGCCCGACCTGGATGCTGGGGCGGCGGATATGGGGCAAGCGTATCGGCATCGTCGGCATGGGCCGGATCGGAACTGCTGTGGCCCGCCGGGCCAAAGCCTTTGGCCTGTCCATCCACTACCACAACCGCAAGCGAGTAAACCCGGCGACGGAGGAAGAGCTGGAGGCAACCTATTGGGACAGCCTCGACCAGATGCTTGCCCGGGTCGATATCGTCTCGGTCAACTGCCCCTCGACGCCGGCGACCTTTCACCTGCTCTCGGCCCGCCGGCTGGCGCTGATGCAGCCGAGCGCGATTATCGTCAATACCGCCCGCGGCGACATCATAGACGAAGCGGCGATGATCCAGCTGCTGCGCGACAACAAGATCTATGGCGCCGGTCTCGACGTCTACCAGAACGAACCTGCGGTGAACCCGAAACTCGTCAAGCTCGCCAACCAGGGCAAGGTGGTGCTGCTGCCGCATATGGGTTCGGCGACGCTCGAAGGGCGGATCGACATGGGCGACAAGGTGATCATCAACATCCGTGCCTTCTTTGACGGGCACCGGCCACCGAACCGGGTGCTCCCCGGCCGCAACTGATCAGGCAAGCCGCTTCCGCATTTCGATCGACGTCACCCGGCTATAACCGGAATGGGAGTTTTCGGCGGTCTTTTCGAATCCCCATTTCGAGAAGGCCAGATGGTTGCCGGTGAGTTCGATCCGGGTCTCAAGCCGCAACGCCGACAGACCGTTCTTTCTGGCAATTTCCTCTGCGACAGCCAGCAGCCGTCGGCCAAGCCCTTTCCGTTGATGGCTGGGCGCAATGGCGAGTTTACCGACATAAAGCGAACTCGGCTCGATCTTGCAAAAGACGCAGCCGACGAGCTTTCCGTCTTCGATGGCCGCAAAGCCGATCTCCTCCCGGGCCTTCTGCGCCAAGGACGCCAACGTCAGCCGGTGGGCGGAGGAGGGCGGGTCGATGACCTCATCCATATAGGCAAAGGAGGATAGGATAAGCGCAAGCAGCTCGTCCCACCGGCCGAAGTCCTCGCTAATCGGGACAATCGTGATCATTTCAGACGTCATCATTCGGCAGCAGCTCTTGCCGCGCGGCGCTTGTATTTGATCACGTCGAAGCGCGCCGAAAGCGCATCGTAGAGCATCAGGCGACCGATCAGCGGCTCGCCTATGCCGGCGATGAGCTTGATCGCTTCCATCGCCATCAGCGTGCCGATGACGCCGGTCAGCGTTCCAAGCACGCCCGTTTCTGCACAAGAGGGGATCAGGCCTTCCGGCGGCTTTTCCGGGAAGAGGTCCCTATAGGTCGGGTTAAGCGATCCGTCCGGCCCAGCCTCGTAAGGCTTGAGCACCGTCAGCGAGCCGTCGAAGCGGCCAACCGCACCGGTGACAAGAGGAATCTTTTCCAACTCGGCGGCGTCGGCGGCGGCATAACGGGTGTCGAAATTGTCGGAGCCGTCGATCAACAGGCTGAAGCCCAACAGGTGCCGGGCCGCCCATTCCATCGAAAATCGCTCTTCGAAATCCACGATCCGGACATGCGGGTTGAGCCGCGCGAGCGTCTGCCGGGCACTTCTGGTCTTCATCTCCCCGACCGTGCCGGTGTCGTGAATGACCTGCCGCTGCAGGTTGGAGAGTGAAACGCGATCATCATCGATGATGCCCAGCGTACCGACCCCCGCCGCGGCGAGATATTCCAGAATGGGCGCGCCAAGGCCCCCGGCTCCGATCACCAGCACGCGGGAACTCTTGAGTTTCTGCTGCCCCGTGCCGCCAATCTCCGGCAGCAGGATGTGTCGGCGGTAACGTTCGATTTCTTCAGGCGTCAAGCTGTCCATGGCAATATCATAACATCGCCGGCCGATCCGTGTAACTCAGGATGTGACTGCGCCATGCGTGACCGTAAAGAATTGCGCGCGGTCGGAGAGGGCCGAAAACATGCTCCGGTCCGTGCCGGTCATGAAGGCCTGGCCGCCCAGACCGTGAACCAGATCGAACAAGGCGGCGCGGCGGCCTTCGTCGAGATGGGCGGCGATCTCGTCGAGAAGCAGGACAGGCGCATAGCCCGTCATATCGGCGGTCAGCCGCGCATGCGCAAGCACGAGGCCGATCAGCAGAGCCTTCTGTTCGCCGGTCGAGCAACGCTCGGCCTCCATGTCTTTCTCCCTATGCCTGACCAGCAGATCGGATCGATGCGGGCCGTCCAGCGTCCGGCCGGCGGCGGCGTCGCGTCCGCGGTTGATCCGCAGCATCTCCAGATATTCTTCCTCCAGTTCGGCCGCAGGGCGATCGGGGGATCCGTCCATAAAACCCTCAAGAGCCAGAACCGGAGTGGGAAATGGAGTTTCGCCGGATCCGGCCGAGAGGGTTCGCAAAAGGCCCAGCATTTCCTGCCGGGCGGCGGCCATGGCAATGCCCAGACCCGCCATCTGCGTCTCGATTCCCGAAAGCCAGGCAGGATCGAAACGGCCTTCGGACAGCAGGCGGTTGCGGCTGCGCATGGCGCGTTCGAAATCGCTTGCCCGGCGGCCGTGCGCGGGGTCCAGAGACAATACGAGCCGGTCGAGAAATCGTCTGCGATCGGCAGAAGGACCGGTAAAGAGGCCGTCCATTGCAGGCGTCAGCCAGAGGACGCTCAAATGATCGGAAAGCTCCTCCGTCGATTTCGCCGGCGTCCCGTTGATCCGGACCTTGCGGGTCACGCTCTCGCCATCTGCGGTCTCGATGCCGGTGCCGATCGCGACTTCACCTTCCATGCCCTCGACCGCCGCGAAGATGGCAAAGCCGCCGGATGCTCCGACGCGGCTGACATCGGTAAGCACGGCGCGTCGCAAACCGCGTCCCGGAGAGAGAAAGGAGACCGCTTCCAGAAGATTGGTCTTGCCGGCGCCATTCTCGCCCGTCAGCACCACATGCCTACCGTCAAGGGTCAGCGATACGTCCGCGTAATTGCGGAAGTCGGTGAGCTTGAGCCGGGAGAGGAAAGTTTTCTGAGCCATCGGAATTCTTGTTCGTCGTCGCACAGGAGCTAAGGGCTCGGGCGAAGGAAGGCAAGCGTTCGCCTTCACGCGACAGCCTTTGCCCGTGTTTTGGAGAGCCCACACGAATGCGGAACCTCATTGGAATTGTAGAGTGTGGCTCCGCATTCGCGTGGCCTTCGGCGTTCTCTCGGGGTGTCCAGCCCCTACAGGTGATCATCTCGCCTCGCTGCGTGGTCTTGTTCTCGCTCGTCCTTTCGGGACAGGCTCACCACTTGCACGGCTCAACCGAACCTGGCCCGGCGGCCAGGGGGAGGCTTGATAGGAATGTTCGTCTTGTCGACCAACACTCCATGGCTTTCACCTCTTCCACCATCGCCGCACGTTACGGATCCGATGGAAGCGCCGGCTTCCGCCTGCCCGCGAACGTCTCGCGAAACACTCCGGCGACGGAAGCGGGACAATTGTAGGCACCAAACGGAAGAGGGGGGAAACGAGACAGGTTAAGATGTTGATGTTGCTAACAAAGCGGCGGTTTTTATTCCCCTTCTGCCGGAGATCCCCCGTGGATCAGCAACGGCCGCTTCCAGAGAATCATGCGTTTCTGCAGGCAATCCTAATTTATGAATGCCAAAAATTGAGGGGCTATGGCTAACAAACCGTTAAATCACGGCGGCACACTAATATTCAACAAATCACTCTCAGTTAAAGCGAGTATTATCGCTGTTGGAGCAATGATGAACGAATCCCGCCAAAAAAACGACTTGATGGAGCGCCTTGACTTCGCGGGGCTTGGCGAACAGCAGCGCCGCACTCTCGCAACTCTTCAACCGCTCATCAAGCAAACGGTTGGAGCAGCGCTCGACGCCTTCTACGGCAAGGTCAAAGCCAATTCCCACACCGCAAAATTCTTCTCCAATGACAGCCACATCGCGCATGCCAAAAGTCGTCAGGCCGCCCATTGGGACGTGATCGCCTCCGGCAAGTACGACGCAGAATATGTGGGCGCCGTCTCCGCGATCGGTCGGGTCCATGCGCGCCTCGGGCTCGAGCCGCGCTGGTATATCGGCGGCTACGCCATGGTGCTGGACGGACTTCTCCGCGCGGTGGTCAAGGAGGAAATGAAAGGTTTTTTCCAGGAGAAAAAGGCCAAGGCTCTATCCGAGAACCTGACCGCTATCGTCAAGGCGGCTCTGATCGATATGGACTACAGCATCTCCGTTTATCTCGAGGCACTGAACGAAGAGCGGGAGCGGGCAGAGGCCGAGCGGGCAAAGGCCAAGTCGGAGCAGGACGCGGCCCTCGGAGCATTGGATGCAGCGCTCAAAAAGCTGGCGCAGGGCGACCTGACGTCGGAGCTTTGGCAGGAACTGGCCCCAAGCTTTGCCGGTTTGAAGCAGAACTACAACTCCTCGGTATCCGAACTTGATGCAGCCATGCGGGAGATCAACTCCTCGGTTGAGCAGGTGCGGGCCGAGGTAGCCGGCATTTCCGACGCCTCGGACAATATGGCGACCCGTTCCGAGCAGCAGGCAGCGGCGCTGGAGCAGACCGCTGCGGCGCTGGAGGAAATCACCACAAGCGCAGCCCAGGCGGCGCGGCGCACTCGCGAGGTTCAGGCAATCGTGAGGGAATCGGCTACCGAGACCGAGCGATCCGGCCAAGTGGTTGAACAGGCGGTTGCCGCCATGGGAGAGATCGAGCAGTCCTCCCAGAAAATGACCCAGATCATCGGCGTGATCGATGAGATTGCATTCCAGACCAACCTGCTGGCACTGAACGCCGGTGTGGAGGCTGCCCGTGCCGGCGAACAGGGCAAGGGTTTCGCTGTCGTCGCGCAGGAAGTGCGTGAGCTTGCACAGCGATCCGCAGCCGCCGCAAAGGAAATCAAGGAACTGATCGACCAGTCCTCCTCGGACGTGCACCGCGGCGTCGACCTCGTCCACAAGACCGGCGAAGCGCTGGTGGGGATCGGTTCGAGAGTGAAGTCGATAGACGAACACATCAATTCCATCGCCCAGTCATCTCAGGAACAGGCTTCCGGCATCGACGAAATCAACTCCGCGGTGCGCAATATGGATCAGATCACCCAGCAGAATGCTGCGCTGATGGAAGAGACGAATGCATCAACCCAAAACCTTGTCGGCATCAGCGGCCGGCTGGCTTCCCTGATCGCTCGCTTCCAGATTAAGAACGATCATGAGCATACGGCTGGCCGGCCGCGGCTGCGGGCTTAACCGATAGACCTGAGCCTCACACTTGGTTAGTGTCGCGCGGTTTCGAGAGGAGACCGCGCGATGACCAAAGAGGAACGCCCTTCCTGCATCGTTCACTGGACTGAGATCGAAGGCCCCGACAACAAGCGCTACAAGGGCGACGACGAGCTTATGGCAATCGGCGCACCGTTGGCGCGGCATCTGGGGTTGACGCGCATCGGCATCCATCATCTTCGCGTGCTTCCTGGCCGCCGCACCTCCTTTCCGCATGCCGAAAGCCTCGAAGAAGAGTTCGTTTATGTGCTCGCAGGTACGCCGGAAGTCTGGCTGGATGGAGAAGTGCACCGGCTCAAACCTGGCGATTCGGTCGGTTTTCCTGCCGGTACGGGCCTTGCCCATACCTTCATCAACAACTCGGACCAAGAGGCCGAGCTGCTGGTGATCGGTGAGGCAAACAAGGACGAGAATCGCATCTTCTATCCCAAGAACCCGGAGCGGCGCGCGATGCGGTCCGACTGGTGGGACGACGCGCCGGAGCGCCCGCTCGGGGCTCATGACGGAATGCCCGATGCCGTAAGGGCCTGGAAAGCAACAAAGGGATCTTCGAGTGAGTGACGACGAAAGGCTGGTCAGGCTGGAGGAGCTTGCCGCGCATCAGACCAAGGTGATCGAGGAACTGTCCGACCAGCTTGCCGAGCAATGGAAAGTCATCGAGCAGACGAGAGCCAAGCTCGATCGGCTGACGGAGCGCTTCCTTTCGCTTGAAGAATCGTCGCTCGAGGCGCCGCCTATCACCAGGCCGCCGCACTACTGAGGATCGGGCCGCCGAGCACGACGCATTCGGGCTGGTCGTTGCAGCTGGATTGATCAACGTCAATTGAGATGGCGGAAAAGCTGGTAGAGCAAAAGCACCACCATTTCACCAGGTAGATCATGACCCTCCTGCAGTTCACCGTCGCCATCCTGCTGCTCCTCTGCACGCCCGGGCCGACGAATACATTGATGGCGCTTGGCGGCTATTTGCGGGGCTGGGCCAGGGCTTTGCCGCTCACGGCAGGCGAACTCGGCGGGTATCTCACCGTCATCATTCCGGTCTCGACCGTCGCCGCCCCGTTCTTCACCGCCTATCCCGCAGCTTTGCTTTTTGCCAAAGCGGCCGCCGGCATCTGGGTTCTCTTCCTGAGCTACAGGCTGTGGAATTCGGAGAGGACGATCGGAGATGCAGGCGAGATTTCTCTGGGGCAGGTCTTCGTCACGACACTGCTGAACCCCAAGGCGGTGATCATCGCGCTCGTCATCATGCCGCACGGCGGCCTCCTGGAGCTTCTGCCCTGGCTTGGGCTGTTCGCCGCTCTGGTGCTGCTGGCCGCCAATGGCTGGATCCTGTTCGGCAGCGTGATCGGGCGTACCGAAAGGTTCGAGATCAAGCCGGTTCTCGTGCGTCGCGTGGCGGCGGCCTGCCTTGTCGTTTTCGCGATGATCCTTACCTCATCCTCCATCCAGTCGCTCGCATAAAAAACGCCGACCCTTCCGGATCGGCGTTCCTGAGTTCCAATATTGAGCGCGAGGCTCAGTTGTCGAAGAATTCCTTCATCCGGGCAAAGAAGCCGGTCGATTCCGGATTATTCTCCTTGGAGGAAATCTGCTCGAATTCCTGCAGCAGTTCGCGCTGCCGCTTGGTGAGCTTCTGCGGCGTCTCGATCTGGATCTGGATATAGAGGTCGCCCGTCTGCGATGATCTGAGCACCGGCATACCCTTGCCTTTCAGGCGGAACTGCTTTCCCGGCTGGGTGCCTTCCGGCACGGTGACGCGGGATTTCGTTCCGTCGAGCGTGGCAACATCGAAAGTGCCGCCGAGCGCTGCCGTCGTCATCGAGATCGGCACGGCGCAATAAAGGTCGGCGCCATCGCGCTGGAAGAACTGGTGCGGCTGAACCGAGAGGAAGATGTAAAGGTCTCCCGCAGGTCCGCCGCGTGCACCGGCCTCGCCTTCGCCCTGCAGGCGTATGCGGGTGCCGTCCTCGATGCCGGCCGGAATGTTGACCGACAGCGAGCGTTCTTCTGTGACGCGGCCCTGGCCGTGGCACTTGGTGCAGGGATCGGTGATGGTCTGGCCGCGGCCGTGGCAGGTCGGGCAGGTGCGTTCGACGGAGAAGAAGCCCTGGCTCGCCCGCACGCGGCCGGAGCCTTGGCAGGTGGCACAGGTTTTCGGCTGCGTGCCGGGTTTCGCGCCCGAACCGGAGCAGAGGTCGCAGGTGATCGAGGTTGGAACCCGGATCTGCGCCGTCTTGCCAGCATAGGCTTCTTCAAGCGTGATTTCCATATTGTAGCGAAGATCGGCGCCGCGTTCGCGACCGCCGGACGATCGCCGCGCACGCCCGCCACCCATCATTTCGCCGAAGATGTCTTCGAAGATGTCGGAGAAGCCGCCGGCCGAGGAGAAACCGCCGCCGCCGAAGCCGCCACCGCCCATTCCGCCCTGTTCGAAGGCGGCATGGCCGTAACGATCATAGGCCGCGCGCTTCTGGGGATCCTTCAAGGTCTCGTAGGCCTCGTTGAGCTCCTTGAACTTCTTTTCGGCTTCCGCGTCGCCGGGATTCTTGTCGGGATGATATTTCATGGCGAGCTTACGGAAGGCGCTTTTCAGCTCCTTCTCGTCAGCCGATTTGCCGACACCCAGCGTTTCGTAAAAGTCTGCTTTTGCCATGGAGGTAACCGGCTCCGGAAAGGATTCCGGCTGCACAAGGGCAGCCGGATACGCTGTCAACTATGGTCGAGGCATTGCCATCAGGCAACGTTACGATCAAGCCGACTTCTTGTCGTCCTTGACTTCCTCGTAGTCGGCATCGACGACATCGTCGTCCTTGCCGCCTTCGGAGGCGCCGCCTTCCGCCTGCTGGGCCTCATAGATGGCCTGGCCAAGCTTCATGGAGACTTCCATCAGGGTCTGCGTCTTCGCCTGGATGTCGTCGGCATCCGGTTCCGCGGCCTCGACGGCGGTCTTCAGAGAAGCGATCGCGTCCTCGATCGCCTTGCGGTCGGTCTCGGAAACCTTGTCGCCATACTCAGTGAGCGACTTCTCGGTCGAGTGAACAAGGCTTTCGGCCTGGTTCTTGGCTTCGACCGCTGCGCGACGCTTTTTGTCGGCTTCGGCATTGGCCTCTGCGTCCTTGACCATCTTCTCGATCTCGGCGTCGGAGAGACCGCCGGAGGCCTGGATGCGGATCTGCTGTTCCTTGCCGGTGCCCTTGTCCTTGGCCGAAACCTGCACGATGCCGTTGGCGTCGATGTCGAAGGTGACTTCGATCTGCGGCATGCCGCGCGGTGCCGGCGGCAGACCGACGAGGTCGAACTGGCCAAGCAGCTTGTTGTCGGCGGCCATTTCACGCTCGCCCTGCGACACACGGATCGTCACGGCCTGCTGGTTGTCCTCGGCAGTCGAGAAAACCTGCGACTTCTTGGTCGGGATCGTCGTGTTGCGGTCGATCAGGCGGGTGAAGACGCCACCGAGCGTTTCAATGCCGAGAGACAGCGGGGTCACGTCGAGCAGCAGCACGTCCTTGACGTCGCCCTGCAGGACGCCGCCCTGGATCGCAGCGCCCATGGCCACCACTTCATCCGGGTTGACGCCCTTGTGCGGCTCCTTGCCGAACAGCTGCTTGACGACTTCCTGGACCTTCGGCATGCGGCTCATGCCGCCGACCAGAACCACTTCGTCGATTTCGGCCGCCGAAACGCCGGCATCCTTGAGGGCTGCCTTGCAGGGTGCCACGGTGCGCTGAACGAGATCGTCGACCAGGCTTTCGAACTTGGCGCGGGTCAGCTTCATCGTCAGGTGCTTCGGACCGGACGCGTCGGCCGTGATGAACGGCAGGTTGATTTCGGTCTGCTGCGAGGATGAGAGCTCGATCTTTGCCTTTTCGGCAGCTTCCTTGAGGCGCTGCAGGGCCAGCTTGTCGTTCTTCAGGTCGATGCCGTTGTCCTTCTTGAACTCGGCTGCAAGATATTCGACGAGGCGCATGTCGAAGTCTTCACCGCCGAGGAAGGTGTCGCCGTTGGTGGACTTCACCTCGAAGACGCCGTCGCCGATTTCGAGGACGGAAATATCGAAGGTGCCGCCGCCAAGGTCGTAGACGGCAATCGTCTTGCCTTCCTTCTTGTCGAGGCCATAGGCGAGAGCGGCAGCGGTCGGCTCGTTAATGATGCGCAAGACGTCGAGACCGGCGATGCGGCCGGCATCCTTGGTGGCCTGGCGCTGGGCGTCGTTGAAGTAGGCCGGAACGGTGATGACGGCTTTTTCCACCTTTTCGCCGAGATAGGACTCAGCGGTTTCCTTCATTTTCTGAAGGATCATCGCGGAAATCTGAGCCGGGGAATAGTTCTTGCCGTGAGCCTTTACCCAGGCATCGCCGTTGTCGCCCTTGGTGATGTCGTAGGGAACGAGGCCCTTGTCCTTCTCGACGGTCGGATCTTCGTAACGACGACCGATCAGGCGCTTCACGGCGAATAGCGTATTGGTGGGGTTGGTGACTGCCTGGCGCTTGGCCGGCTGGCCGACGAGGCGCTCGCCATCATCGGTGAATGCGACCATGGATGGCGTGGTACGCGCGCCTTCAGCGTTCTCGATCACCTTCGCGTCCTTGCCGTCCATGATGGCGACGCAGGAATTGGTGGTGCCGAGGTCGATGCCAATTACTTTTGCCATTTCTTCTCTCTCCTTTAAGCGAACCGTCGGAACCCCCTTCAGGCATTCCCTTGACAGTTCCTCGACTGGGATGGTTTCGCAGCATCGGCTGCGGTCATGGGGTATATAAGGACGGGTTTTTCGGACTGCAAGGCGAGAAGTCGCCCGTATCCCAGCAAATATAGGACTTTGCCATGTGCCTTTGCGAAATCGCTTTACTGTCCCATGAGGATGTCGAAAAGCGTGGTCTGCCGAGGCTGCCGCGCGGCAGCGGCGGGACCGACCTCTCCAGGCGGTACGGGACCGCGGCCGACCTCCATGGGAGGAAGGGGGGCAGGCGTATCGTAAGGGCCGCGATATTCGCGGTAATCGCGCACAGGGACATCGGCAGGCGGAACGACGTCGCCGTAGCGGTCGCGTCCGCCATAGGCTGAATCCTGTACCGGAGCACGCGGAGCCGGCGGATAGTCCGGAGGAAGCTCTTCCTGGGCGCGGCGCCCCGCGCCCGGTAGAATCCCCGAAATAATGTCGCCGATCGTCGTGGGCTCCGCATCCGGCTGGACGGCCGGCGGCGGCAGGTCGAGACCGCGCCCGGTCCCGAAGAGCGAGGTCGGCGTATAGCCCTTCATGGCCGCGGTCATATATTCCTTCCAGGCTTTGGCGGGCAGCCCGCCGCCGGTCACCTTCTTCATATAGGTGCCGTCGTCGTTGCCGAACCAGATGCCGGTCGTCATGATGCTGGTATAGCCGACGAAGAGCGCGTCACGGAACGACTGGGTGGTGCCGGACTTGCCGGCGGCCTGCCAGCCATCGAGTCTCGCCGCCTTTCCCGTGCCTTCGTTGATGACGCGGTTCATCATGCTGTTCATGGTTGCCGCGACGGGTTCGCTCAGGACGCGCGGCGGATTGGCATAATCCGCTTCGTAAAGCACCTTGCCCTCTGTATCGAGAATTCGCTTGACGATGTGCGGGGTCGCCTTGTAGCCGCCGTTCATGAAGGCGCCGTAGGCCGAGGTGAGTTCGACCAGCGACACTTCCGAGGTTCCGAGCGCGATGGACGCATTGGATTGCAGCTCGGACTCGATGCCGAGCCGGTGAGCGAGGCTGATCACATTGTCCGGCCCGACTTCCATGACCAGCTGTGCCGCGACGGTGTTGAGCGACTGGGCGAGAGCGGAGGCGAGTGTCACCTCGCCGCGGTATTTTTCGTCATAGTTTTCCGGTGTCCAGTTGCCGATCCTTACCGGCGCATCGTTGCGCACGGAATTCGGCCGCGCGCCGGCTTCCAGGGCCGCTGCATAGACGAACGGCTTGAAGGCGGAACCGGGCTGGCGTTTCGCCTTGACGGCACGGTTGAACTGGCTCGTCGCATAGTCGCGGCCGCCGACGAGCGCGCGGATGGCCCCCGTCGCGTCGACGGACACGAGGGCCGCCTGCGAGGCATTGAGCTTACCGCCTTCCTTCTTGAGGACGTCGTTCAGGGCCTTCTCGGCCGCTTGCTCGAGACGCAGGTCGACGGTCGTCTCCACGACGACATCCGTCTTCGGTTCTCCGATAAGTCCCTTAACTTCGTCGACGACCATGTCTGCCGCATAATGTTGGGCACCGGACCAATAGCTCTTGGCGTTTGCGGGCGGCTGCGACATGGCGGTCTTCAGGTCGCTGTCGGTAATGTAGCCTTCCTCCCGCATGGCGCCGAGCACGACCTGAGCTCGGGCCTCAGCGGCTTTGGGATCGCGGGCGGGCGAAAGGCGGGAGGGCGCCTTGAGCAGTCCGGCAAGCGTCGCGGCTTCGCCGAGATTGGCATCACGGGCGGATTTGTTGAAATAGCGCCGCGACGCCGCTTCCACACCATAGGCGTTCGACCCGAAAAAGACCCGGTTCAGATACATGGCCAGGATCTGGTCCTTGGTGAACTTGTGCTCCAGCCAGAAGGAGAGCAGGACCTCCTGGATCTTCCGCTCGAAGGTGCGTTCCGGCGAAAGGAACAGGTTCTTGGCAAGCTGCTGCGTGATGGTCGAGCCGCCCTGGATGGGCCGGCCGGTCAGGTTGTTGACGAGGGCGCGGGCCAGACCGAGCGGATCGACGCCGAAATGATAATAGAAGCGCCGGTCTTCGATGGCGATCACTGCCTGCGGCAGGTAAGGCGACATTTCCTCAAGCGCCAGCGCTTCGCCGCCGGTCGAGCCGCGGTTGGCGATGACCGAGCCGTCGATGGCCGTGATCTTCATGTTCGGAGGCCGGTCGGGAATGGCCCAGGTGCTGGCAGAGGGCATCTGCGCACCGTAATAAAGGACGAGGCCGCCGACGCCGATGCCTGCCCATATCCCAAGAACCAGACACCAGTAGATAAGAGTCCGCAACGGCGAGAAAAGCCCGCCTTCTCCGCGGCGGCGTGACGGCTTGTTGCGGGAGGGGCGGGCGCGTTCGGATTGCCCTGATCGGGCCCGATTTTCGGAGCGCTCCTCGCCGCTTGCCTTGGGGGAGCGCTTCGCGGTCCGACCATTGCCGACGATCCGTTCCTCAGCGTCGAGGCGTAAATCGTCGTTCTGGCGCGAGCCGTCGAAGGAAGGCTCCACGCGTTTGTCTGGTCTGCCTTTGAACCCCATAATGAGCTGGCGTACCCCCGTCACTTCGCCTGCGGAAACAGGCTCTTACCCAATTGTCTCGTCGCCCGGGCCACTGCTGGACTCTAAATGCGGCGATTTAAGGAGGGGTAAAGGCAGGACTGTCGGCGCCGGAACCCTGCCCGAATCTGGAATGGGCTTGACTTTTATTCACATCCGTGAGAACAAAAAGAGAACATATGGAGTTGCCGATGACCAGAGCAGAACAGGTTATTGAACGCGCCATGGCCGCCGTCGCAGCCTCAAGGGCAATCCGCGAGGCTGAAGCCGAACGCCGGCGCGAGACATTTCAGAAAATTCAGATTGCCAACCAGCGCCGCCCGAACATTCCCAAGGGCATCCAGCTTCCTCTGGATTTCCATTAGGATCGGCTTGGACAGTAGATCGATTCGTCAGCTTGATTTGTTTCTCAAAAAAAGCCGATTCTCCCTGGAACAACAAGAAGGGTTCCGCGTTCTGACGGATTCCACCTTGGAGGAGGGGAGGAAATGATCAAGATTGTCGAGGCGGTCGTGCGTAATGGCGACCAGCGCGTTCCGGTCGGGCTGGTAAGCGTCAAGCAGGCGCTCGAAATGCCCGAGAAGGAAAAGTTCGAATTCAGTCATCCGGCTTACGAAGCCGGCAAGACCGATATTTTTGTGAATCGCGAGACGCTGTCGAAATTGATGTAACCGGCCAAGGCAATCGGCTGGGTTGCGGAAATTTACCAATCTTGCCGCCTATCCGCGGCCGGAGACGCGGATTCGTGATTTCGAGTTCATTATGTCCTTGGGTAGATTAAAGCCGCAACCACAACGAAGGAGAATGACATGAAGACATTTCTCGTCGTCGCAGCCGTACCGGGCCTTTCGTCGACCGCAGCCCTTGCGGAATGCGCCGGCCACAAGGTCACGGCGTCTGCCGAGGTCGACAAGGAGGTCACCACGGCGAGCATTGCAGCTTCTGCCGCCGACAAAGCCCGTGAACAAATGGTCGTCCTGAAGCGTCAGCAGACGGAAGAACAGACCGAAGTCACCGAGTAGTCGGCGAGCCCGCGTCGGCTTTCGCAGGCGCGGGTTTTTCGCTGGCTTGGAACCTCTTTTCCCGCCTTGGGTTATCTCCGCAAAGGAGACCATAATGGCCAGGAAATCGTTGGACATCGGCTTTACAGGCGATATCACCCAGGAAACAGGCGCCGCTGCCAAAGCGAGAACCGCAGTTGCTCGCGTGAGGGATGAAGCGGGAATGGTGGCGGCCCATGCGGTCGATCATCCCGCTGCTACGGGCTCTGCAATTGCAGCCGTCGGTCTTCTTGCCTTTGCCGTGGGTTACATGGTCGGCCTGTCGTCTTCTGCGCGGGCTCCCTCCGGTTGGGACCGGTGGCGATAGGGCTATCGTCTACAGAGGGCGGAACCGGCATTGATTTGGGCCGTTCGACTCCTTGAACAGAAAGGAGATCGTTATGCCCAACCGAGACCCGATACCGACGCCAACTTCGGAAACGCCGCGAGGACCGACGCCGACGGACGGCATTCCTGACAGGACCCAGGAAAAGCCCCCTCTTACTCCGGCTCAAGATCCGGGAGATACCAAAAACCCTCAGGATCCCACGCTTGATCCGGCTCTTTTACCCATCGGCGATCCTGCCGGCATGGCTTGACCCTGCGATATGAATCGAGCCTGCCCGGCCTCAGGGCAGGCTCGCATAGGTAGAACCCCTTACGGGTCCACCCCAATATTGCACCCGTTTTATCTTGTTGTTGCCAATCCATTAGAAAAGGCTCACGGTTAATAACCTTTGGTCGGAAAACGTTATCTCTTCCGGCGTCGGCATGGCTGGCGCAAGACTGCTGCAATAGAAGCCGGCGATCAATATCGACGCCACTATTGCAAGAGCGGGGAGATTATCGCCGGTCGTGCCCCAGTTTGATCGGGAGGGTTATATGCCTAGACAGATGGTTCGCAATCCGGTCCATCCGCAGCAGCTGAGCCTGTTGCAGCAGGTCTTTGACGAAACTTGCGCGGAACATCAGATCGACAAGGATAGCCCTGACGCAGAGGCACTGGCCCTCATCCTGGTGAATTCCCTGCAAAAGGGTTCCGACGATAAGGACCAGCTGGCAACGCTCGCCGAGAACCTGGCGAAAAGTCTCTAGCATCCCGGCGGAAACAAGGAACCTATCCCGCCCTTGTCAGTTGACCGATTTCTCGATCAGCAACAAGGAGGCCGGTATGGCAGAGCCAATCAGAAATCTGAAAACGCCCTTGAAGACGGACGCGCCGTCTTTCGATCACGAGTCCGGTGACAACGTCGGCAACGAAATCGCGACCTTGCGTTCGGAGATTGCCAATCTGCGCCAGCTGCTCGCCGAGAAAACCGGCACGGCCTATGAAAAGATCACCGGCCGAGCCAGCGATGCCGCCAGCTATGTCCAGAGCGAAGCCTCCTCGGTGGCCGGGACGATCCGCGAACACCCCGCAGCCACGACCACACTTTTTACCCTGATCGGCGCAATCGGCTTTGCGATAGGTTACGTCGTCGCGACGGCGTCGGCCGAGAGCAAGCAGGCCTGGTATCGCCGCTACCTAGGCGACCGCTTCTAGGAGCAGGGCAACACGCTTTAGGTGGAGGTATCTCCGCCTGCGGGATCTTGACTGATGTCGACCCAGGTTCCTCCGGTCAGCTCTGCCATGCGCTCCGGCGCGATGCGGACCGCAGCATTGATGGCCCCGGCGGCCGGCAGGACTTCCGCATGCCTCCTGAGCGACAGGTCACAATAGACAGGGATCGCTGAGGCCAGCCCGAAGGCGCAGACGCCGCCGACCGGATGGCCGGTGAGTGCGGTCACTTCCTCTGCGTCGAGCATCCGAGGCTTGGCGCCGAAGCGATCCCGGAACTTGCGGTTGTCGAGCCGGCTCGTGCCGGACATGACGACCAGCGCCGTCATGTCGCCGGCGCGGACGCAGATCGTCTTGGCGATCTGATCGGGCGCCACGTCATGGGCGGCCGCAGCAAGTGCCACGGTCGCCGAACTGTCTTCCGTGACGATCACGTCGAGATCGGGAGCGTGGGCGGCGAAGAAGGCGCGGACGGATTCGAGACTCATGACCCGGAAAATGGCGCAATGGAAACGGGATCGCAAGCGGCAGAGACAGGTATGCGAATTTTGCAATGCTGCGGTGCAAAATCCTGGCTGTTTTTTAAGCTCTGATCCTGTATAACACAATCATCGACGGGCGCACTCCTCCTCCCAGCGCCCCCGATGGGACCAACGACACCTCCTCCTCCCAGTTGTTGGTCAGTTTCAGAAACCCGGCGCACCTCCTCCCGCGCCGGGTTTTCTGCTTTCAGCGATGAGCGTCCCTGCGGCTCTCGCGCCCTCCCTGAATTTCCCGATCTTGACCTTTTTGCGGTAAGACCCTAGATGGTGAGCCATCGATATTTGTTTGATAGCCAGCACTAAGCGCCTCCGGCGTCTGCGACGATCTTTCTTCAAATACGAAACTTCACCGTTCCAAGCGCAGAGCGCGGAATAGTCGGTCATTTGCAAGGGAAAGGCATCGTTATGGCGACCGGTACTGTAAAGTGGTTCAACGCAACCAAGGGCTATGGCTTCATTCAGCCGGATGACGGCGCACAGGACGTTTTCGTTCACATTTCGGCTGTCGAGCGCGCCGGCCTCGGCCAACTCAAGGATGGCCAGAAGCTCTCCTACGAACTCGTCACGGACAAGCGTTCGGGCAAGGTTTCGGCCGACCGTCTTCAGTCGGCTTGATCGTAGAGATCGCGACCAATGTTCGGAAGGCCGGCTTTGCCGGCCTTTTGTTTTGGGTCTTTCGAGCACCCTTGCAAATCGGAAAAGGCCTTCCTATCTAGGGTTCAATGGCGTTTCCGACGCACCGCAGGTTTGAGCTAAGCGCTTGAGGACTGCGTGTAACGGCAAATACGGGAAACCGTGCCGTCTTGAGACGATATCCATTTCCGCGTTAACGGGATGTTTACCGTTCGGAGAGACGATGACCGCTAGAGCCGCGTTGACTTCTTTGAGGTCGCGAAGCGGCCGCGTCGGAAATGCTTGTCCCATTGAGAGTGACCACGGATGTACTGGCACCCATGAATGGGAGTGGAAAGGTCGGGCTTGCCCGGCCTTTTTGTTTGAGGGCCCTGCAGTGAAAACTGCGGGGCCTTTTCTATGTGGCCCGATTAGCCGGCCAGCGCCGCCAGGATGCGGGTCCAGGAGCGTATGCCCTTGTGGAAGGACTTCAGGTCGTATTTCTCATTGGGCGAATGAATGCGGTCGTCGACGAGGCCGAAGCCGACAAGCAGCGAATCCATCCCGAGCATCTTCTGGAAATCTCCGACGATCGGGATTGACCCGCCCATGCCGATTACGACGGCAGGATTGGTCCATTCGTCGGACAGAGCGTTTCTGGCCTTGGTGAGAACCGGGGAATCGTACGAGAGCTGAATTGCCGGCGAAGCGCCATGCTCGTGGAATTCCACCGAGCAGTCACCGGGGATCCTTGACCGGACATAGGCGCGAAAGGCCTCGCGGATTTTGGCCGGCTCCTGCTGGCCGACGAGGCGGAACGATACCTTGGCGGAGGCCTCGGCCGCGATCACGGTCTTGAAGCCTTCGCCGGTATAGCCGCCCCAGATGCCGTTCACCTCGGCCGTCGGACGCGCCCAGGTGAGTTCCAGAACCGAGCGGCCCTTCTCGCCCGACGGGATCGAAAGGCCGACCTCGCCCAGGAAGGACTTCGCGTCCCGGCCGAGCGTTTCCCAGCCGGCCTTGATGTTCGACGGGGTTTCTTCGACGCCGTCATAAAAACCGTCCAGCGTCACCCGCCCGGTCTCGTCGTGCAGGCCGGCCAGGATATCCGTGAGGATGTGGATGGGATTGGCGGCAGCACCCCCGAAAAGGCCCGAATGAAGGTCCCTGTCGGCCGCCTTGATCGTCAGTTCCTCCCCGACCAGTCCCCGGAGGGCTGCGGCGATGGCCGGCGTATCGCCGTCCCACATGCCGGTATCGCAGACGAGCGCGCAGTCGGCCGTGAGTTCCGCCGCATTGGCTTCGAGGAAGGGTTTGAGCGACGGCGAGCCGGACTCTTCTTCCCCTTCGAAAAGAACCGTCACCCGCACCGGCAGGTTGCCATGAACCTCTTTGCAGGCCCGGCAAGCCTCGACGAAGGTCAGGAGCTGGCCCTTGTCGTCCGAGGTCCCGCGGCCGGTGATGACCTTTCGCCCGTTGCCTAGGTCTTTCACCTTGGGATCGAAAGGATCGTCCTCCCAGAGTTCGATCGGGTCGATCGGCTGCACATCGTAATGGCCGTAAAACAGCACATGCGGCGCATCGGCATGCGGTCCCGGATGATGGCCGATCACCATGGGATGACCGGTCGTATCGCGTACCGAGGCTTCGAAGCCCAGCTCCGTAAGTTGCGCAACGAGCCATTCGGCCGCCTTGCGGCAATCCGCCTTGAAGGCCGGGTCGGTGGAGATCGACTTGATGCGGACGAGGCCGAACAGACGTTCGAGGCTGGCGGGAAGGTTTTGGTCGGCGCGATCGAGGACGGCGGAAAGATCGGTCATGAAAAGATCCCTGTCTTTGAAATGCGAGGCCTTGGCTCTTCCGGACGAGGAAGAGTCAGCCGTGGTGGCGCGCTCCTTGTTAGCAAGCCTATGCATGAAGGCACAATGGCAAAGCGACGTTTGTGTGCTAGGGCGCCGGTTCGCCTGTCGCCCGCTGGTGGCCGGCCAGGCGGCCGATGAGCACGAAGGCAAGCACCGCAATCGCGCCCAGCCCCGCCGTCACCGCCAATGACCATATGACGCCTATCCAGGTCATCGACAAGGCCAGCGCAAAAGGCGCGATGGCCGAGGTGATGAGCCTCGCCGCCATCATCTTGCCTTGCAGCCTGCCGTAACCTTCGCTTCCGAATAGCGACAACGGCAAGGTGCCGGCGACGATGCTGAGAAGCCCGTTGCCCATGCCGAAGATTACCGCGAAAGCCATGGCTCCCGGCACGGAAGGGGCGGTCAGGATCAGTACCAGAACGCCGCCTGGCAACAGCGCTGCCGCGATCGTGGCCAGGTGGAGGGGCTGCAGATCGCGGCCGAGCAGCATATTGATGAGCCGGCTAAGAACTTGCGAAGGGCCGAAAAGCGTGCCGACAATTGCGGCGGTGGCGCCGAGCCCCAGCGCCGACAGTAGCGGCACCATGTGCACCAGCGCTGCCGAGCTGACCAGCGACTGCAGCGCAAAGCCTGCGACCATAAGGGCGAATCCGAGGCGCCGCGATCGTGGAGCGAGTACTCCTTCCGCCCGCAAAGGCACTGCTGCTTCGAGAGGTTCCCGGGCGCTTGCGCCACGCGCCAGCCAGGCATGCAGCGGCATGCAGATCAGGAGGTTCAGGGCCGCGAAGACCAGATAGACGTTCTGCCAGGAAAGGTGTTCGTGCAGAGCCGACGTTAGGGGCCAGAAGATCGTCGAGGCGAACCCGGCAATAAGGGTCAGATAGGTGATGCTTCGTTGCGCAACCTCGGGTCGGAGCTGGACAAGAAGAGCGAAAGCAGCGCCGTATTGCACGACGTTGGCCGCAACCTCTATGGCGATCAATGCGGCAACGAAGGCGATCTTCCCCGGCGCCATGGCGCAAGCCGTGAGAGCTGCAGCCGCAACGACCGAACCGAGGGTCATGGCGCGTCCTGCTCCCCAGCGGTCGAACAGCGAGCCGAGCCAGGGAGCGGCCAGGCCGCCGACGAGAAGCGCCGCAGACAATGCCCCGAAGATCCATTCCGTTGACCAGGCAAAATATGCCGCCATGTCCGGCGCCAGGATGCTGAAGCTGTAATAGAGGGTGCCGTACCCGATGATCTGGGTGATGCCGAGGGCGGCAATGGGAGCAATCGGAATGCGGGCACTCATAAGGTTCTGGGGCTCATGCGTTCAAGTCTTCCGACTTCTTCCCAACGTTCGCGTCGGCGCCCGGCGTAAGCGGTTTGGCGAGGAGTGCCGCCGAGGCCGGACAGATGGACGTCGCCTGCCGGGTTTGCAGGATAGCGGTCGGAGCCGCCGACCGATCGATCTTTTCAAACCCGAGGCGTTCGAAGAACGAGGCCGCCGAGGTGGTCAGAAGATAAGCTCGCCGGGCGCCTGCTGAATGGGCGCTCTCAAGGAGAAGGCGGGTTGCCAGATCTCCAAGGCCTTTGCCGCGGTGGTCCGGGAGAATGACGAGCGACCGCAGCAGCGCGTCTCCGTCATGCAGTTCGTATCCGCCGAAGCCGAGGGTATCCGTGCCGCGGGCAATCCGGAAAAAGTGGCGACCGTCCTCGGTCAGATCGTCGGTCGGCAGTGCCGCGGCAGTCAGAGCAATACGCAGGTCGGCGTCATTTCCGGATATGGATTGCAAACTAAGCGACGTTGTACCTTCAGGGTCCCCGATCGCACTTTCCTTGTTCGAAGGACCGCCGCAGGCGGTGACGGTGGCAGCAGGCTTGCAGATTTTTGGATGCCCGGCGCAACAGTCCTCCATCAGAAAGCGGACGAGGTCTGAAAGCGCGTCGTATTTCGCGCTGTAGATGATCGATCGCGATTCCCGCTGCTGGCCGATCAGCCCCGCCCGGTCGAGCTCCTTGAGGTGGAAGGAGATGTTGGACGGCGACGTCCCAATCTTCTCCGCAATCGCTCCCGCGTGCATTCCCGTTGGTCCGGCGATGACCAGCATCCGGACAATCTCCAGGCGCGTTTCCTGCGAAAGCGCGCCGAAGGATGCGAGGGCTTGACGTTTCTCCATAATTCAATGATCCTTGAAATATTGAAACAAGGAGTAGCGCAAATGAATGCGATCGACAAGCCCCGCGCCGCTGATATCACTCTTGGCCTGATGCTCGACACGCTTGCCAGTCACGCGGAGGTGCCGCTGGTATTCCATTACGAGGGCAAGGCCATCAAGCAAGGCTATCACGTGACCGAGGTGAAGGCCGGCCATTTCTCCGCGCTTGATTGCGGCGCCAATCCCGAAGCATGGTCGGAGATATTCGTCCAGCTCTGGGATATCGAAGAAGGCGACAGGACGCACATGCCGGCGGCGAAGTTCTCCAAGATCATCCGCAAGGTGTCCGAGCATGTGCGGCTCGACGGATCCGCCAAGCTGACCTTCGAGGTGAGTGACGGCGTGCAGCCGATGCAGCTCTTTTGTGCGTCGCTTCCCATCTTTGGGGATGGCGCCCTGCATGTGGAATTGTCGCCGCGGCCGGCGAGCTGCAAGCCTCGCGACCGTTGGCTGGCCGAGGAAAGCCGGAAGGCGGCCGCCTGCTGCGGACCGTCCTCGGCAAGCGGCGCGTGCTGTTCCTGATACGGGCGGTTGATGGAGCTGTCAGAGCTTGCGCGCGGTCTCCACGATCGTCCGCATGTATTCGATCATCAGCTCCCGCTCAAATCGCTTGAACCCCTCGAAAAGGGCCGCATCTGCGTCGGCTGCGGCTTCCACGGCCTCCGCTTCGAGATCGCGGCCGGCCTGGGTCAGTGTGATGATTTGCGCCCGTCGGTCGTTGGGATGCGGTGTGCGCTGGATGAGACCGTCGCGCTCCATCCGGGAGAGGGTGTTGGCCAGCGTTGCCTGCTCCACCTCCAGCCGGTCGAGAAGCTGTTTCTGGGTCAGCCCATCCTCCTGCCACAGTTCGAGCAGGACGGGAAACTGTCCCGGAGAAAAGCCCAGTGCCGCAGATCGCGTCTGCAGTGAGCGCGCGAAGCCTTTGGCCAGTTGACCGGCAAGATAGGTCGCCGAACGCGAGCGGTCGAATGCCATGGCTTCGGTCTCCATCCTCTCCGATCTGCCTATGGGGCAGCCGGATATATCGCAGGCCATGCTTTCGCCAAGCCTGTGCGAAGACTCGGAAAATGACAAGTCTTTCTGTGCTCTTAAAACGGAAAAACCGCCATGGCCGGGAGGGGACAGCCATGGCGGTTCCGATGGAAGGGCAAAGACCCGGAGAGGGGGGTAGGTCTTTGCCCGGTCTGGTGCGGCGGGGGACAGGCCGTCTTCCAGACTGCGGCGTGATCAGTCGCCGGTACTGCTGAGATGTGCGCCGCAACGGAGCTTTTCAAGGCATTGGGCCATTACAAATCGGTAACGTTCCGGTGAGGCTTTGCAAACCCGCGCCAGCCCAAGTTTTCGTGGACGGAACGAATGCCCCACGCTATTGCTTTGGCCCATGAAAAAAGGCGATCATCTCTTCCTTATCGACGGCTCCGGCTTCATCTTCCGCGCCTTCCATGCGCTGCCGCCGCTCACCCGAAAATCCGACGGACTACCGGTTGGCGCCGTTTCCGGCTTCTGCAATATGCTATGGAAGCTGTTGACCGACGCCCGCGATACGTCCGTCGGCGTCACGCCCACCCATTTCGCCGTCATTTTCGATTATTCCGCGAAGACGTTCCGCAAGGACCTCTACGACGCCTATAAGGCAAACCGCTCCGCGCCCCCGGAAGAGCTGATCCCGCAGTTCGGCCTGATTCGGGAAGCGACCCGCGCCTTCAATCTGCCCTGCATCGAGACGGAAGGTTTCGAGGCGGATGATATTATCGCCACCTATGCCAGGCAGGCCGAGGCGATCGGCGCGGACGTGACCATCGTTTCCTCCGACAAGGACCTGATGCAGCTCGTCACGCCGAATGTCCACATGTACGACAGCATGAAGGACAAGCAGATCGGCATTCCCGACGTCGTCGAGAAATGGGGCGTGCCGCCGGAAAAGATGATCGACCTGCAGGCGATGGTCGGGGATTCGGTGGACAACGTGCCGGGTATCCCGGGTATCGGCCCGAAGACGGCGGCCCAGCTTCTGGAAGAGTTCGGCGACCTCGATACGCTCCTGGCGCGGGCAGGCGAGATCAAGCAGGTGAAGCGACGGGAAAATATCGTCGCCAATGCCGATCTCGCGCGGCTGTCGCGCCGGCTCGTATCGCTGCGCACCGATGTGCCGCTCGAGCTGCCGCTCGATGCGCTGGTGCTGGAGCCTCAGAACGGACCGAAGCTGATCGGATTCCTGAAGACCATGGAATTCGGCACGCTCACGCGGCGTGTTGCGGCGGCCTGCGATTGCGATGCGGACGCCATTGAGCCCGCCGTGGTCAAGGTCGAATGGGGCGACGCCGCCCGAGGCCCCGATCTCGATGCCGGATCTGTAACGCCCGCAGACACCGGAGAAGCCGCGGCCAAGGCACCTGCCAACGCGGCCAAGGCGCCGGTTGCCAAGGGAACGGATGCGGCGACGCCGGCCGAACTTGCCAAGGCCCGCATCGACGCCTTCGCGAATGCCAAGCTCGACCCGAGCTGTTACGTGACGATCCGCGACGTGGAGATGTTGGATGACTGGATCAGGGCGGCCCGCGATACGGGCCTCGTCGCCTTCGATACCGAAACCACGTCGCTCGATCCGATGCAGGCGGAGCTTGTCGGTTTCTCGCTGGCGCTGGCGGACAATATCGACAGCCCGACCGGCCTTGATGTCCGCGCGGCTTATATCCCGCTCAACCACAAGACGGGAGTCGGCGACCTGCTAGGCGGAGGGCTTGCCGAAAACCAGATCCCGATGCGCGAGGCGCTCGCCCGGTTGAAGCCGCTACTGGAGGATTCCTCGGTTCTCAAAGTGGCCCAGAACCTGAAATTCGATTATCTCCTGATGAAACGCCATGGCATCACCGTCGAAAGCTACGACGACACGATGCTGATGTCCTATGTGCTGGAGGCCGGCAAGGCCAACCATGGCATGGACGCGCTGTCGGAACGCTGGCTGAACCACAAGCCGATCACGTTCAAGGACGTCGCCGGCAGCGGCAAGGCCGGAGTAACCTTCGACTTTGTCGACATCGACAAGGCAACGGCGTATGCGGCGGAAGATGCTGATGTGACGCTGCGCCTCTGGATGGCGTTGAAGCCGCAACTTGCCGCGGCCGGCCTGACGCGTATCTACGAGCGCCTGGAGCGCCCGCTGGTGGCTGTCCTCGCCCATATGGAAGAACGCGGCATCACCATCGACCGGCAGATACTCTCCCGCCTTTCCGGCGAGCTGGCCCAGAGAGCTGCGGCCTTCGAGGACGAGATTTATACGCTGGCCGGTGAAAGATTCACGATCGGCTCGCCGAAGCAGCTGGGCGACATCCTGTTCGGCAAGATGGGCTTGCCGGGCGGCGCCAAGACGAAGACCGGCCAGTGGTCGACCTCGGCAAGCGTCCTGGAGGATTTGGCCGCCGCCGGGCACGAACTGCCGCGCAAGATCGTCGACTGGCGCCAGCTCACCAAGCTGAAGTCGACCTACACGGATGCTCTGCCGGGTTATGTGCATCCGCAAACCAAGCGGGTCCATACCTGCTACTCGCTGGCCTCCACAACGACCGGTCGCCTGTCGTCTTCCGAGCCGAACCTGCAGAACATTCCGGTGCGCACCCTGGAAGGGCGGAAGATCCGCACGGCCTTCATCTCGACGCCGGGCCACAAGCTGGTCTCGGCCGACTACAGCCAGATTGAACTGCGCGTGCTCGCCCATGTGGCGGATATCCCCCAGCTCCGCCAGGCTTTTTCCGATGGCGTCGACATTCACGCCATGACGGCCTCCGAAATGTTCGGCGTGCCGGTAGAGGGAATGCCGAGCGAGGTTCGCCGGCGCGCCAAGGCGATCAACTTCGGCATCATCTACGGGATTTCGGCCTTCGGCCTTGCGAACCAGCTCAGCATCGAGCGGTCGGAAGCCGGCGAATACATCAAGAAATATTTCGAGCGGTTCCCGGGCATCCGCGACTATATGGAAAGCACGAAGAATTTCGCCCGCGAGAACGGCTATGTAGAGACAATCTTCGGCCGCCGCGCTCACTACCCGGAGATCAAGTCTTCCAACCCTTCGGTCAGGGCTTTCAACGAGCGGGCTTCGATCAATGCGCCGATCCAGGGTTCGGCGGCCGACATCATCCGCCGGGCCATGGTGAAGATGGAGCCGGCGCTGGCCAATGCCGGGCTCTCGGCTCGCATGCTGCTGCAGGTGCATGACGAACTGATCTTCGAGGTGGAGGATGACGAAGTGGAGCGCGCGCTACCCGTGATCGTCTCGACCATGGAGCAGGCCGCCATGCCTGCGATAGCCATGAGGGTGCCGCTGAAGGTCGATGCGCGGGCCGCAACCAATTGGGACGAGGCTCACTGACCGGCTCAATGTCCTTTGGGATAGAGAGATTGAAGTGCCGTGGACAGCAGTTCGCCGGCATAGGAGCAGGCGGTCAGACGGGCCTCGGCCGGCATGTTCATTTCGCCGCAACGCTGTTGCACCGTTTCCATGATCAGGCTTGTGATGCCGCGGGCATATTCAACATCCGCATTGTCGGTGGTGTCCATGGCAAGTGCGAGCGCGGTCATCGAAACGATCTCGAGCACGACCACGCGGGCCTCAAGGTCGGCTATTGCCACGGTTTCCTGCTGTCCGTCACGCGGTTTGATCTGACTCATACTTTTCCTCGTTACTACACAAGAAAAGGCAAATAGAGCCTGCGGGAAGACTTTAAAGCGTGGGGCGGAGGTTTTCGCCGAATTATCTTGACGCGGGCATGCAGCTGTGGAGCGCTTCGACCATTAGATGACCTGCCGTTTCTACCGAACCGCTGTTGTCGATCGTTATCACGCGATAGTCGCCGGTGACGGTAAGGGAACTGCGCTCCAGTCGGCGAAGTATTTCCGCCTTTGTCTCCCGGCCGCGGGCCGCCAAGCGCGCCGCGAGGACATCGGTGCTGGCGGTCACGTTGATGACGAAAAGGGACGGATAGACGGCCTTGAAGCGGCTGAGGGCCGAACGGGAGCCGTTTGCGACGACAAGCCGTCCGCGATCGACCGCCGCTTTTGTCTCGATGGGAATGCCGTAACGCAGTCCGTGGGCGCTCCAGGAGACGGCAAAACGACCGGTTTTTTCGAGCGTTTCGAACATTTCTTCGGAAACGGCATCATGGTCTTCGCCGCCGGCCGCTTCGTCGCGCGTAATGACCCGGCGGGTAAAAACGACGCGCTCATTTCCCGCGAAATGCCGGGCGGCATAGGCCATGAGCGTGTCCTTGCCGGCGCCACTCGGACCGACCACCACGACCATCGTGCCGGAAGGCCCGGCGTCTTCCGGCCGCGCGTCCATCAGGCGACCCGTTTGCCTTCCCGCCAGACCGCGCGGACCACCGGCACGCCCTGCTCGTGATGGACACGGACGAGGTCGGCACGCAGACCCGTCTCTATCCGGCCGCGGTCATCAAGACCAACGGTCCGGGCAGGCGTCGCGGTCACCATGGCAAGGGCTTTCGGCAAGGAAATGCTTTCCACTTCATCGGCAAGCACGAATGGCGCATGCAGGAGGCTGAGTGGTACGTAGTCGGAGGAAAGTACGTCGAGTACGCCGCGTTCGGCCAAGTCGCGAGCCGCGATATTACCGGAATGGGATTTGCCGCGCACGATGTTCGGCGCGCCCATCAACACGCTCATGCCCGCGTCGTGCGACGCTTTCGCGGCATCGAAACTGGTGGGAAACTCCGCCAGCCGCACGCCATTCTCGATCGCTTCGCCCACGTGGGCCAATGTAGCGTCGTCGTGACTGGCAACCGTAATGCCGCGCTCGGCGCAGACCTTCGAGATGGCAAGGCGGTGCGGGGTGGAATTGCGTGCCGACTCCTCCTGCCGTTTGGCAATGAACTTCGCGAAGGCTTCGTCGGTTAGGCCACGCTTCTTTTTATAATAGAAGACGTACTGATCCATGGTCTGGAACTGGCGTTGGCCGGGCGCATGATCCATCAGCGAGACGAGCCGGACATAGGGATCATCCTCGAAGTCGACGAAGTGTTCGAGCACGTTGTCGGCCGAGACCTCGCAGCGCAGGTGGATAAGGTGCTCGGAGCGTAGCCGGCCCTCTTGGCTTGCGGCGTGGATGGCGTCGGCCATCTCGCGCATTTCGCCCCTGACAAAACCCCCGTCCTCGTCCGCGCCCATGCGAAGGCAATCGAAGACGGTGGTGATACCGGAGGTCGCCACCTGCGCGTCATGGGCCTGGATTGCCGCAATCGTGTTCCAGCGCACGCCGGGACGCGGCGAATAGTGCTGTTCCAGATGGTCGGTATGCAATTCCACCAAGCCCGGGATCAGATAGTCGCCTTCGAAATCCTCTCCCGTCCGCGTGAGGCCTTCCGAAATGTCGGCGAGTTTGCCGTCGCGAATCTGGACGGAGCCGTGGATCACGCTGTCCTCCAGCACGATACGGGCGTTGGTGAGCACGAGTTCGGCGGTCATGAGGCAATCTTTCTGTTTGCGGCGCTGCGCGCCAGCGGGAACCAGCGATGAACATGGAAGGGGGCGCCGCGCGAAGGTTCGATGAACAGCGCAAGCCCATCGACGGCAAGCGCCTTATGCGCAAATGCGGCAAATCGGCGGTCTAGCTCAAGGCGCATGGCAGAGGCCTGTTCGGGGGGGACCTGGCCGGTGAGCGTCATGTGAAACCGGAATTCGTCCATCACATAGGGATAACCCCAGCGGTCGAGATTGGCGCGCTGGGGAACACTCAGGTTTTCCGGTTTGCGGCGAGCGATATCGGCATCCGTGAGCGGCGCCCGGAACGGCTCGAATTCTTCCACTGTCCGGGCCGCGAAATGCTGCAGTTCGGGATAGATCGTGTCCGGCACGAGCGCAAAGAACCGCCCGAGTTGGCCGATGATGACATTTGGGATGTCGAAAGCGGGCGTGTCGGCAGCAAAGCGTTCTGTGGCGGCGATTAGTTCCGCCTCCGTGCGGTCGGGATGCAGCTCGAAGGGCGCCTTCAGCGTTGCATGGAAACCGTAACGCCGCGGATCGGCAGTCAGCGCATGGACTGTCTCTCCCCGCAGTCCATCCACCTCGGGTGTCGGGAATATTTCACCGCTAAAGGCATCGCGTCCGAGCCAATGGGATGCCATCCTCGTCAAAGGATGGCTTTCGGAAGGCGAAAAATAGAGAGCGTAGCGCAAGACAAGTATCCAGGAACCAGGAGGGGCGAAGGAAGACTAGCCTGTCGATGTGCCCCGAGACAGGACCTCGGCTAAAAGATTTCCATGACATAATGATGATGCTTCAGCCATGGCGGAGAAGGAATTCTTCCGCAGAAAGGGCACGGAAATCATCCAGTGCGGCTCTGAGTTTCAGGTGGTCCCAGTCCCACCATGCAAGCCGGTCCATGGCCTCGCCTATCTCCTTCGTGAAGCGTTCCCGGATGAGCTTTGCCGGCACGCCGCCGACGATCGTGTAGGGCGCGACATCCTTAGAGACGACGGCGCCGGCGCCGATCACGGCGCCGTTGCCGACGGTCACCCCCGGCAGGACCGTTGCTCCGTGTCCGATCCAGACGTCATGACCGATGACGACGCGATGGTCGCGTCGCCACTCGAAGAAGTCTTCCTCGTTTTCCGCATCATCCCAGTAATTTGCGGCACGATAGGTGAAATGATGCAGCGTCGCCCGCCATGTCGGATGGTTGGTGGCGTTGATGCGCACGGCCGCCGCCATATTGACGAATTTGCCGATCGTCGCGCACCAGATCGAGCCGTCCTGCATGATGTAGGAATAGTCGCCGATCTCCGCCTCGTCGATCCGGCAGCGCTCCGAGACTTCGGTGTAACGGCCGAGCGTGGAGTTGTTGACGCGGGCGGTCTGGTGGATCGCGGGCTCCAGCCCGACCTTGACGCTCATGCGGCGGCCTTTCTGGGCGAAAATTGGGAAACGTCGAGGATGCGGTCTGCGACCGCCTCACGGACTTCCTCGTCATGGAAGATGCCGAGAAGGGCCACGCCCTCGCGTTTCTTCTCGGCGATCATATCCACCACCACCCTCCGGTTCACCGCGTCGAGCGATGCGGTCGGCTCGTCGAGGAGCAGAATGCTGTGGCTGGTGATGAAGCCGCGGGCGATGTTGACGCGCTGCTGCTCGCCGCCCGAGAACGTGGCAGGCGGCAGGCTCCAGAGCTCGCGCGGCAGATTGAGCTTTGCGAGCAGGTCGGAAGCCCTTTCTTTTGCTTCCGGCGCTCCGATCCCGCGAGCGACGAGCGGTTCGGCGACCACGTCGATCGCAGAAACACGCGGCACGGTTCGCAGGAACTGGCTGACATAACCGAGGGTATGGCGACGCACGTCGAGCACGGTGCGCGGATCGGCCCGGGCGATATCGACCAGTTTTTCCTTGTGATCGACGAGAATCTGCCCGGCATCGACGGCGTAGTTGCCGTAGAGCATTTTCAGGATCGAGCTTTTGCCGATGCCTGACGGGCCGCCGAGCACGACGCATTCGCCGCTTGCGACCGAAAAGCTCACATCGTTAACGACCGGCAGCTTGATGCCGTCGCGCAGATGCATGGTGAAGCTTTTAAAGACTTCGGAAACGACGAGGGGGGTGGCCATCGCAATATCTCCCTCAGACCTGCAGGATCGAAGAAACAAGAAGCTGGGTGTAAGGCTCCCGCGGGTCGTCGAGCACCCGGTCGGTCAGCCCGTGTTCGATCACATGCCCGTCCTTCATCACCATCATCCGGTGGGAAAGCAGCCGCGCCACCGCAAGGTCGTGAGTGACGACGATGGCCGAGAGGCCGAGGTCGTTGACAAGGCCGCGGACAAGGTCGAGCAGGCGGGCCTGGACCGAAACGTCCAGGCCGCCGGTCGGCTCGTCCATGAAGACGAGACGCGGGCCGGTGACGAGGTTGCGGGCGATCTGCAGCCGCTGGCGCATGCCGCCTGAAAAGGCGCGCGGCTGGTCGTCGATACGGTCGGTGCCGATCTCGACACGGGTCAGCCAATCATTGGCCGTCTCGCGGATCTTGCCGTAATGCCGGTCGCCCACCGCCATCAGCCGCTCGCCCACATTGGCACCGGCGGAGACCGTCATGCGCAATCCGTCGGCCGGGTTCTGATGCACGAAACCCCAGTCGGTTCGCATCAGGAAGCGGCGTTCGGCCTCGCTCATGTGGTAGAGGTCGCGGAAATTGCCGTCGCGCATGCGGTATTCGACGCTGCCGGTGGTCGGCATCAGCCGGGTCGACAGGCAGTTGAGCAGCGTCGTCTTGCCCGAGCCGGATTCGCCCACGATGGCCAGCACCTCGCCGGGCCAGAGATCGAAGGACACATCCTTGCAGCCGATCCGGCTGCCGTAGAATTTCGAGACGCCGCTGACTTTGAGGAGGGGGGTATCGGTCATGGCGTATTGTCCTTGAATGCCAGAGGGGGGTAAGCCACAACCGCCATCACTCAGCCGCCTCTTTGGCAGGTGCCAGCATCTCGCCGGCATGGCCGTGTTCGCGGCGGTCCTCGCAGTGGTCGGTATCGGAACAGACGAACATGCGGCCGCCCTTGTCGTCGAGCACGACTTCATCGAGATACACGCCCTGCGCGCCGCAGAGCGCGCAGGGTTGTTCGAATTTCTGGATCTCGAAGGGATAATCCTCGAAGTCGAGACTGACGACGTCCGTGTAAGGAGGCACGGCGTAAATGCGTTTTTCTCGGCCCGCGCCGAAAAGCTGCAGGGCTTCCGACATATGCATTTTCGGATTGTCGAACTTCGGCGTCGGAGAGGGGTCCATCACATAGCGGCCCGCCACTTTCACCGGGTAGGCGTAAGTGGTGGAGATGCGGCCGTGGCGGGCAATGTCCTCGTAGAGCTTCACATGCATGAGGCCGTATTCCTCGAGCGCATGCATCTTGCGGGTTTCGGTCTCGCGCGGCTCGAGGAAGCGCAAAGGTTCCGGAATCGGCACCTGGTAGACGAGCACCTGGCCTTTCTCGAGCTGCTGTTCGGGAATGCGGTGGCGCGTCTGGATGATCGTCGCGTCCTTTGTGTGGGTGGTAACGGCGACATTGGCGACCTTCTGGAAAAAGGCCCGGATCGAGACCGCATTGGTCGTATCGTCAGCTCCTTGGTCGATCACCTTCAGCACGTCTTCCGGCCCGATGATCGAGGCTGTGACCTGCACGCCGCCCGTCCCCCAGCCATAGGGCATAGGCATTTCGCGGGAAGCAAAAGGCACCTGGTAACCGGGGATGGCGATCGCCTTCAGAATCGCGCGGCGGATCATCCGTTTCGTCTGCTCGTCGAGATAGGCGAAGTTGTAGGTGGCGAGCTCGGTCACTCTGCGGCCTCCTGGTCAGGACTGTGGTTGCCGTCCCGGCGGGTTTTGTCGATGTCGGCGCGCATCTTGCGCACCAGCGCGAGTTCGGCCTGGAAATCGACGTAATGCGGCAGCTTCAGGTGTTCCACGAAGCCGGTGGCCTGGACATTGTCGGAATGCGAGATGACGAATTCCTCGTCCTGTGCCGGCGCGGTGACATCCTCGCCGAGCTCTTCGGCGCGCAGCGCCCGGTCGACGAGCGACATCGACATCGCCTTGCGCTCGCTCTGGCCGAAGACCAGGCCGTAGCCGCGGGTGAATTGCGGCGGCGCCTTGGACGATCCCTTGAACTGGTTGACCATCTGGCATTCCGTGACGCGGATGCGGCCGAGCGAAACGGCAAAGCCGAGTTCGGCAACCTCAAGCTCGACCTCTACCTCGCCGATCCGCACCTCGCCGACGAAAGGATGGTTGCGGCCGTAGCCGCGTTGGGTGGAATATCCGAGCGCCAGCAGGAAACCCTCGTCCCCGCGGGCGAGCGCCTGCAGGCGGAGATCGCGGCCCATGGGAAATTCCAGCGGTTCGCGGGTCAGATCGCCCGCCTCGTGGTCATCGGGAAATTCGCCATCCGCTTCGATCAGGCCTTCATGGGCGAGAATGTCGGAAACCCGCATGACATGCTCGCCGGATGCGCTTTTGCGCGACGGCTCCTCGATCGGTTCGTCGCTCAGCAGGGATGGGTCGAGAAGGCGATGAGTATAGTCGAAAGTGGGGCCGAGAAGTTGGCCGCCGGGCAAGTCTTTATAGGTCGCCGAGACGCGGCGCTCCACCTTCATGCCTGCCGTATCGACTGGAACCGAGGTGCCGAAGCGTGGAAGCGTGGTGCGATAGGCGCGCAGCAGGAAGATCGCCTCGATCAGGTCTCCCCGTGACTGTCGGACGGCAAGTGCGGCGAGCGTCCGGTCATAAAGCGAGGCCTCCGCCATCACCCGATCGACGGCGAGTCCCAGCTGTTCCACGATCTGCTCTATGGTGACCGATGGAAGCGAGCGATCGCCGCGACGCCGGTCGGCGAGAAGCCGGTGAGCGTTGTTGATGGCGGCCTCGCCACCCTTGACGGCAACATACATGGTTCATTCTCCTGCCCGTCTTCGGCACCACTTCCGGTGCGGAAGGATTGGTCGTTGGGTCGAAAGGCGCCCGCACGCGACTTTCATTGGACCGCGATCTGCGTGGTCCGCGGCAGGCACAAGAGGCTCTTGCCCGCCGTCAGGATGACGTCGACGCCGCGCGGAAAGAGCGCGCGGTTATCGGCCCAAAGGCGCGGAAAAACCTCCGGCAGGCCTTTCAGCTTGACCGTCGTCGTCTGTTGAATGCCGGGGCCTTTCAGCGTCAGGGCCTGGCCCTGGCCCAAGGCGCCGATCTCGATCACCAGGGTCGTGGAGCGGTCGGGATATTCCTGTGTCCCGGCGACAAAGAGGCCGAAGGAGGAGGGTGCCACGCCGGCCTCCACGAAAGCAAAGCGGGATTCCGCCTTCTCGCGCGTGATCGGCGCACCAGTATGAAAGCCGATCCACTCGGCTGCGGGCGACTTGAGGAGGCCCGCGCTCAGCCATGTCGGGGTGTCGTGGTCGCAGAGCGTCAGCGCAATTGCGCCCGCTGCTTGGCCGAGTGGCTCGGGCTGGCCGATATCCATTGCGATGGTGTGTACCGTTCCCGGCCGCGCCATGCCATCCATCAGCATGCGAAAGACGCCCTGTGAGTGGAATACCGGTTCCTGGAACCCCCCGGACAGAGCTTGCGTCTTGATGTTCATCAGTCCTCCCCCCGCACCATTGTGAAGAAATCGACGCGGGTGGCGGCCGTTTCCTCCGCTGTCCGCTTGTCTTCCGCCGCGATGCGCGCCTCAATCGGACCGAGCAGGGTGCTTTCCACGAAGTCTCGTTTCGCCCTTTCCTGCCAAAGTGCATCGAAGATCGCCGCAAGCCGCGCCTTCGCCTTGTCGGTGCCGAGCGCATGGGCGTGGCCGGCAACGCCGGACGGTAGGAGGATCGTTGCCCGCGTCACGGTGGCCTCCCCGAGATTGAACGGGGCGCCTCCGCCGCCGATCCGCCCGCGTATCATCACCAGACCGGTTTCCGGTCCGCGCACGGCTTTCACCTCGGGTCTGTCGGGCAGCGTGTCCCAGGCGGCCTGCAGTTCATCCATCTTGGCCTGAGCCAAAAGGCCGGCAGCGCGGCGGCGGCCTTGGATATCGGCAATCGGCTCGATTTCTTCTGCTGGGTCCATTGCTAAACCTCTAAATGTCTATTAATATAGACAACCATACAAATTACTTTACCTGTAACCTTTGGATATAACAAGCGTGTGACATGGATGTGGGGCAAGTGAACGTACAGCGGCAGAATGGCGTGGCCCTCTGGCGCCAGATTGCGGACCGGATTCGCGCATCGATCGCCAATGGCGAGTACGACGCCTCCGGCAAGGTGCCGCCGGAGATGGCGCTGGCCGCCCAGTTCGGGGTCAACCGCCATACGGTAAGAAGTGCGCTCGCGGCCCTGGCGCAGGAGGGCATCGTGCGGGCCGTGCAGGGCCGCGGCACGTTGATCGAGCGCAAGGAACGCCTGAATTTCCCGATCACGCGGCGCACCCGGTTCAATGAAGGCATCGGCGATCAGGCGCGGGAAAAGGAAGGCCTTCTTCTGCACTCGGGCGAGGAGCCGGCGTCGGCCAGTGTGGCGATACCGCTGGGCCTTGAGGAGGGCGCGCCGGTGATCCGACTGGAAACGCTCCGCAAGGCCGACAGCCGGCCGGTTTCGCGGTCGACTGCATGGTTTCCGGCCGCACGCTTCGCCGGAATTGCGGAAGCCTATCGCGACAGCGGTTCGATCACTGCCGCTTTCAAGGCCCTTGGCCTTCCCGATTATTTGAGAACTTGGACGGAAATAACCGCGAGCCACGCCGACGAACAGGACCGCGCGGATCTCAAACTGTCGCCGGGAGCGATCATTCTGATCGCACGGGCTTTGAACACCGATCCGGACGGGGCGCCGATCCAGTATGCCGTCAGCCGGTTTCCGGCCGACAGCGTCCAGTTTACGATCGAGCACTGAACGGCTCGCTCAGGTCTCGATCGGAAGGAGAGCCGCCTCAGTGGGCGCCGGACATGTCGCCAAGGATTTCCTTGGATGCGACGGTCGAGTCCGGGTTCAGCTTGTAGACCATCGGCACGCCGGTTGCGAGGTTGAGCTTCAGGATCTCCTCCTTGCTCAGCCGATCGAGCACCATCACCAGCGAGCGCAAGGAATTGCCATGCGCGGCGACGAGCACCGTCTGTCCGCGCAGCACGCGCGGCAGGATTTCGGTCAGATAGTAGGGCCAGACGCGGGCGCCGGTATCGCGCAGGCTTTCGCCGCCGGGCGGCGGCACGTCATAGGAACGGCGCCAGATATGCACCTGCTCCTCGCCCCACTTGGCACGGGCATCGTCCTTGTTGAGGCCGGAAAGATCGCCGTAGTCACGCTCGTTGAGGGCTTGGTCGCGGATGGTTTCGAGATCCGGCTGGCCCACCTTGTCGAGCACGATCTTCAGCGTATCCTGCGCGCGCTTCAGCACCGAAGTGAAAGCGATATCGAACTTGATGCCCGTATCGGCAAGCGCCTGGCCACCGGTCTCGGCCTCCTGAATGCCGAGCGGCGTAAGATCCGGGTCCCGCCATCCGGTGAAAAGGTTCTTCAGGTTCCAGTCGCTCTGGCCGTGGCGAACAAGGACGAGAGTTCCACTCATAAGATCAATTCCTCCAGGTGGATTTCAGGAAAGCCCGAGTACATCGAGCATCGAATAGAAGCCGGGCTTCTTGTCGCGCGCCCAGAGCGCAGCGGCAACGGCGCCGCGCGCAAAGATGGAACGGTCGCGGGCGCTGTGCGAAAGCGTCACGAGTTCGCCTTCCCCTGCAAGGATAACCGAATGATCGCCGACGACCGAGCCGCCGCGCAGCGTCGCAAATCCGATCGTTCCGGCAGGGCGCGGCCCGGTATGGCCGTCGCGTACGCGTACCGACTGGCTGGCAAGATCCACGCCGCGACCCTTGGCCGCCGCTGCGCCGAGGAGCAGCGCGGTGCCGGACGGCGCGTCGACCTTGTGCTTGTGGTGCATTTCCACGATCTCGATGTCCCAGGCTGAGGCAGGCAGAGCCTTGGCGGCTTGAGCGGTCAGGACACCGAGCAAGTTGACGCCGAGGCTCATATTGCCGGATTTGACCACGCGCGCATGGCGGGCTGCTGCCTGGAACTTCTCCTCGTCCGCGGCCGAGCACCCCGTTGTGCCGATCACGTGGACGATACGCGCCTGTGCAGCCAGACCGGCAAATGCGACGCTTGTTGCCGGTGTGGTGAAATCGAGCACGCCTTCGGCATCCAGAAAGGCTTGCAGGGGATCGGTGGTGACGGGCACTCCGAGCGGTCCGACTCCGGCGAGTTCGCCGGCGTCCTTGCCGACAAAAGCCGATCCCTCGCGTCCGACTGCCGCATGCAGCTTTACGCCTTCGGTTTCATGGATCACTCGGATCAGGGCTTGACCCATCCGGCCCGCTGCCCCGACCACCACGAGTTTCATGTCGCTATTGCTCATTCCGCCTCACCAGCCGACACATCACGGCGTCTGCTCCACGCCGCGATCGATAGCAGAGAGGTCTGGTTGCACGGAACTTTCGACAGGTCAAGGCGACGTGCGCCTTCGCTCGGTCGTCCGTGCGATCAACCGGCGAGTTTGATCGCCTCCGGTCTCGGATCGAGGCGTTCGGGCTGTGAGCCCGATTGCATGGCCTTCGCCATCTTCCAAAGCACCTTGCGGTGATAGCGCTCCAGCTTCAATCCGTTGAGATAGCGGCTCGCCGAATAGAGCTTGAAGAGGCTCTTGTCTCCCGTGCCGTCGATGCAGACGATGTGTTCGCCCCCATCCGCCTTCGGAGCCACGACGAAATTGCCGGGGGTCTTGTCCATCAGCACGATATGTCTCTTGCGACATTCCTCGAAGAAATCGGCCAGCATGTCGTAGTGCCGTTGCGTAACTTTGCCCGAGCGCGCGAGCGAAAGAAGCGTCGGCGCCATCTGGCCGTTCCGGTCGCAGATCTTCTCCACGACAAGGCCGAGGCCCAGTGACGTATGGACAAGCCCAAAGACCTTGGCGATGGGAAGTTCAGCGGCATTCCATTGTGCGGATTTTCGCGCCTGTTCCAGGTATTCGTCGAATTCGCGACGGAATGTCATATAGGCGCCAAATCGGCGATACTTGCGAAAGAACAGGAGTCTGTGCCTAGTCTTTCGGCTTCCGTTCACGCCGATGCATTCGGGCTTGACCAGCTTTATCAGAACATCCGGATAGTCCGCGGACGCATACACATCCCGGGCAGAGCCTTCGGCGATCTTCGACCATCCGTCGGCCAAATCCAAAGGCGATCCGAACAAATAAATACCCCCCGCATGTTTGTCACAGAATTGTAACAAACATGCGGTGGCAGATCAATGAGTTATGGTCGTCTAGAAAAGTTCAGATCCGGAGGTGCGCTGGAGATTGTTCAGCCGGGCATAGATGCCGTTGGTCATCTGTATCAGCGAATTGTGGTCGCCTTCTTCCACGACCTTGCCCTGTTGCATGACGATGATCTTGTCCGCCCGAACCACGGTGGACAAACGGTGGGCGATAACGACGACGGTGCGGCCATGCATGGCTTCGTCAAGCGCCTTCTGAACCGCGGCTTCGGATTCGGTGTCGAGGGCGGAGGTCGCTTCGTCCAGAAGCAGGATGGGAGCGTTGCGAACAAGAGCGCGGGCGATGGAAAGTCTCTGCCGCTGGCCGCCGGAGAGCGTGATGCCGTTTTCGCCAACCGGGGTTTCGTAACCCTGGGGCTGTTCCATGATGAAGTCATGCGCGTAAGCCAGGCGGGCGGCTTCCTCCACTTCGAGGTCCGTGGCTTCTGGCCGGCCGTAGCGGATGTTGTCGCGGATCGTGCCCTCGAACAGATAGGGCTGCTGCGAAACGTAGGCGAGTTGGCTGCGTAGCGACCGTTTTGTGATGTGGGCGATATCCTGCCCATCGATCAGGATCGCCCCTCCAGCCGGATCGTAGAAACGCGGGATCAGGCTGATCACGGTCGACTTTCCCGCTCCCGACGGTCCGACCAGCGCGGTGGTCTTTCCGCCCTCGGCGACAAAACTGACACCATTCAGGACGCTGTCGGCTCCATAGCCGAAACGGACATCCCGGAATTCTATCTTCGCCTCGGTCACGACAAGATCCCTGGCGTCCGGCAGATCGCGCTGGCGCGGCTCCATGTCGAGAAGCTCGTAGATCATCCGGGCGTTGACGACAGCGCGTTCCATTTGCACCTGAAGTCGCGCAAGCCGGCGTGCAGGGTCATAAGCCATGAGAAGCGCGGTGACGAAAGCGAAAAACGCCCCGGGAGGGATATTGTCGTAGATCGACCGGAAGGCGGCATAGGCAAGCACGCTCGATATCGCAAAGCCGGCGAAGGTTTCGGTAAGCGGCGCCGTCCGTTCCGTCAGGCGGGCGATACGGTTTGCACGGTTTTCCGCGGCTCGGATGATCTTTTCGAGCTTGCGCGTCAGTTCCTCTTCCATCGTGAACGACTTGACGATGGTCATGCCGAGGATCGTTTCCTGGGTCGCTCCGAGCACGTGGCTATTGAGCTCGATCGCCTCCTTGGTTGCCGCGCGCAGACGTCTGGACACGTATCGGAGGGCAAGAAAGAGCGGCGGTGCGACCGCAAAAACAATCAGCGACAGGACCCAGTCCTTCAGGATCATCACGCCGATCAGCGAAACAAGGGTCAGGAGATCGCGCGCCGTCGACGTTACCGTCAGGTTCAAGACGTCACGAATGCCGTTTATGTTCTGGCTGATCCGAGCCGCCAGATGAGCCGAGCGGGACTCGTTGAAGAAACCGACCGACAGCGTCATCAGGTGCGAAAAGAGCCTTCGCTGGTAACTGGCGACGATGTTGTTGCCGATCTTCGAAAGTGTGACCGAATGGCCATAGGTTGCGAGACCTCGGAGCACGAAGGCGGTGAAGATGGAGAGGCAGATCAGCCAGACGACATCTGCGCGCTTGTTGGCAAAAGCCTCGTTGACCACCGACTCCATGATCCAGGCGGTGAATGCCGTCGACAGTGCCACGACCGCGAGACAGAAAATCGCGAAGGCATAACCACGGATATGGGCGCGACCGTTTTCGGCAATCACGCGCCTCAATACCGCAACAACGGTCTCTGAATCGACTTGTCGTTTGATATTCTTGGCGGCTTTCAAAAGGCTTTCCCGTTTCGGCCCACCGGCCGGCAGTTCCGTGTGCCGGCGGTATTAACCGTTCAGGCGAAGTTTTGAAAGCCGCAGGACCAAGATTCGGCGACGCTGTTGCATTCGGGCATGGAGCTGTTACCGCTGCCAGCGGCGGCCATCCATGGAAATTCCGTAGGCGGCGGGGGTTCTGGCGAAGCTCGCAAGCCCGGCAAGTGCGGCCTGCGGATGAGTGACCACGAAAGTCGGGATTGTGGCCATCAGCTCGCTATGCGGCGCCTTGTCCTCGAATGCGGCCCGGAAAGCCGGCGCTCTCAGGGCAGGAAGTATCTTTTGCGAGATGCCGCCGGCGAGATAGACGCCGCCCCGAGCCATGAAGATCAGCGCCATGTCGCCTGCCACCCGGCCAAGATAGGTGGCAAATAGCGAAAGCGTCTCGGCGGCTTGCGGATTTCCGCCGTTGAGACCATTTGCCGTGATGTCTGCCGGGTCGGAGAAAGCGGGTTCAATTCCGTCGGCGGCACAGACGGCCTGATAGATGTTGACGACGCCGCGGCCGCTCAGGATCTCTTCTGCCGAAATGCGGCCCTCTATCCGCTTGAGATGCGGAAAGATCTCGAAATCCCGCTCCGAGCGCGGACCCACATCCACATGCCCGCCTTCGCCCGGAACCGGGAACCAGATATGACGCGCATAGACAAGACCCGCGACGCCAAGGCCGGTGCCGGGCCCAAGAACGACGCGGGAGGCCATGTGCGGCTCTCCCTTCGGTCCTAGTGCTTCGCGGTATTCGTCCGGCAGGGCGGCAGCGGCCAGCGCCTGCGCCTCGAAATCGTTGACGACCAGGACATCCTCGAAACCGAGATTGACGATCATCGCCTTGGGACGGACGACCCAGTCGCAATTCGTCAGATCGATTTCGTCCCCGTCGATCGGCCCTGCGACGGCAAGTATCGCCGAACGAGGTTGGACGGAGGTCTTGTCGAGGACCACGACCTGAATCGCATCGTCGATGGTCGGATAGTCGGCTGTCCGCACGTTCGGAAACGCTTTCGGCTCCGCATAGGCGTCGATCAGGATGGAGAAGCGGGCATTGGTGCCGCCGATATCGCCGATCAGGATGGGAAAGGGCAGCTTGTCGGTCTTCATGCTGTCGGCCATGGCGAGGCTCAGTCCTTCTGAAAGTCGATGAGTTTTTCGGCCGTGGCACGATTGAGCGCCATCGGAATGTCGTAGACGGTCGCAAGCCGCGTCAGTGCCTTGACGTCCACGTCATGCGGCAGGGCGCTCAAGGGGTCTATGAAAAAGATCAGCATATCGACCTCGCCGGTAGCGATCATCGCACCAATCTGCTGGTCTCCTCCAAGGGGACCGCTTTTCAGTCGCGTGACGTCGAGGCTCGGACAGGCATCCTGTACCCGCCCTCCGGTCGTGCCGGTGGCGACGATGCGGAAGCGCGACAGCGAGCCTTGATGATGGCGGGCGAAATCCGCCATGTCGTCCTTTTTCTCGTCGTGCGCGATCAGCGCGATGCAGGGCTTGGGCGACATAAACGAGCCTTCTCCCAGGAACGGTTTCAATCGATTTACACGCTTCTAGCGTGCCCGATTGTTCTTGGGAAGGTGGGGGAGCTGCCGACGCTTTCAAGCGCCGGCCTTGTCGATCGTTATTGCAGCGGCCGGGGCGTCGGGAGAGGAATCTCGGCAGTCGGCACAGGCGGATCGTTGATGATGGCTTCGATGTTGCTGGGCGGCGTAGCGGAGGCTGGCTGGGAGGTGAAAGCCATTGCGCCGCCGCCGAAGGTCGCCTCCTCTTCGCGGCGGGCAGGGGCCGAAAGCACGGCTGCGCAAGCCTTTGGCAGATCCGACAGCATCACGGGACGCGGTTTCACCGGCTTCCTGTTTGGATCGGGTTTCGGTGCCGCCCAGGGTTCCTTGGTAAACCACCAGGCAAGCGACTTGTCGCACCCGTCGCCGGCCGTGACCGGCGCCTGCTTCTGGCAGCCGGACGCTCCGGCGGGGCAATGGATGCGGATGTGGAAGTGTTCGTCGTGGCCGTAGATCGGTCGAACCTTGCCGAGAAGCGAGCGGTCGCCCGTCCAGGTGTCGCAGAGCTTCTTCTTGATCGCCGGGTTGACGAAGACGCGCTCCACCTGTGGATAACTCGCCGCCTGCATTACCACGCGGGCGTGGGTGGGTGTCCATCGCTTCGGGTCGACGGTCAGGAACTTGCTCTTGTCGAGCATGGAGGTGAACGGCATGCTTTCGCGTTCCTGGGGCGAAAGCGGCTGGTTGGGTTTCGGCGTAAACCAGACATCCGCGTCGAGGCCGATCTGGTGCGACGAATGGCCGGATAACATCGGTCCCCCGCGGGGCTGGGAAATGTCGCCGACGAGGATGCCGGATCCCCAGCCGAGCTTGGCCGCATCGCGGGAAAACTGCTCCAGAAGCGTAATCATCTGCGGATTGCCCCAGCGCCGATTGCGCGAAAGGCGCATGGCCTGCCAAGTGGGACCGTCGGTCGGCAGCGCCACTGCGCCCGACATGCAGCCCTTCGCGTAAAAACCGACCGGCTGGGGATCGGCCTTGCTCGGCAGCGCCACGCCGCCGAAAAGCTGTTTCGCCGGGGTGCCCTCCTGTGCTGCCGAAGGTCCGGCCAATGCGGTGCAAAGAAGCGCGGTCGCAACCGCCTGCAAAATAATTGAACGCGAAATCGATGCCATGCCCATCCGCCGCAAATCACTCAGTAGCTTCGAATCTACTGTGAAATACGATTTTGGTGAAATGGAGATCGAAGAAGCGCTGTCCCGATACGGAAGATAAAGCGCTTGTGAGCAGGAGTTCCTGTTTTTTGCCGCCTTTTGCCCTATGCTTCGGCGCAACAAAGAATTCGAACAAGGGGTAGCGAATGAATTTGGCTCGGCTGAAAGGCAGCTTTGGAATGTTTCTCATGGCGGTTGCAGTGGCGGCCGCACCCGCCGCGGCGCAGGAGCCACAATGGCGGCATGCGATTGCTGTTCTCGACGAGCCGAAGCTGCCCGCAGATTTCAAACGGCTTCCCTATGTGAACCCCGACGCGCCGAAGGGCGGCGAACTTCGGCTTTCCGAGGAAGGGACGTTCGACAATTTCAATCCCCTCATCGATCGAGGCACGCCGGCAGCTGGACTCGGCACCCTGTATGATACGCTTTTGAAACATTCCGAGGATGAAGTTTTTGGTTCTTACGGCCTTCTGGCCGAGGCGCTCTCTTATCCGGAAGATATGTCTTCCGTGACCTTCCGTCTTCGCCCCGAAGCAAGATGGGCGGACGGACAACCCGTGACGCCTGATGACGTGATCTTCAGTTTTCAAAAGGCTAAGGAGCACAGTGCGCTTTACTCGAACTACTACCGGCACGTGACAGCGGCGGAAAAGACGGGCGAGCGTGAGGTTACGTTCCGGTTCGACGAAAAGAACAATCGGGAGCTGCCAGCCATCGTCGGCGATTTCCCCGTGCTGCCGAAGCATTGGTGGGAGGGCAAGACTGCTCAAGGCCAGCAGCGGGATATCTCTCGCACCACGCTGGAGCCTCCTATGGGGTCCGGCCCCTATAAAATGGCTGCCTTCCAGCCGGGCGCGACTATTCGCTACGAGCTGCGCGACGATTATTGGGGCAAGGATCTTCCGGTCAATGTCGGCCAGTACAATTTCAAGGTGATCAGCTATACCTATTTCGCCGACCGCGACGTCGAGTTCGAAGCGTTCCGTGCAGGCAATATCGATTATCAGCAGGAAAACAGTTCGAGCCGCTGGGCCACACGTTATGATTTCGATGCGGTAAAGGACGGCCGGGTCGTTCGTGAGGCTCTGACCAATCCGTTCCGGGCGACCGGTGTAATGCAGGCTATGGTGCCGAATATGCGCCGCGACATCTTCAAGGATGCTCGGGTGCGCGAAGCGTTGAACTATGCTTTCGATTTCGAGGACATGAACAAGAACCTGGCCTATGGCGGCTTGAAACGTGTCGACAGCTTCTTCTGGGGCACGGAGCTCGCCTCCTCGGGCCTGCCGCAAGGCCGCGAGCTCGAAATTCTTCAGGGCCTGAAGGACAAAGTGCCAGCTTCGGTATTCACCACGCCTTACACCAATCCGGTGGGCGGCGATCCGCAGAAGGTGCGCGACAACCTGCGCAAGGCGATCGGCCTGTTCAAGGAGGCGGGCTGGGAGCTGAAAGGCAACCAGATGGTGAATGCCAGGACCGGGAAGCCCATGAGCTTTGAAATACTGCTTAGCAGCCCCTCCATGGAACGGTCCGTGCTCCCCTATGTGGCGAGCCTGAAGAAGATCGGTGTCGACGCCCGCATTCGCACTGTGGATGCTTCGCAATATGTCAATCGAACCCGAAGCTTCGACTACGACGTGATCTGGGCGGTTTGGGCGCAGACGATGAATCCCGGCAATGAACAATCCGATTATTGGGGATCGGAATCCGTCAATCGCACAGGCTCGCGCAACTATGCCGGCATTGCCGATCCGGCGGTCGACGAGCTGGTCCGCATGATCACCGCCGCTCCCAATCGTGAGGAACAGGTAGCGGCGATCAAGGCCATGGATCGCGTACTGCTGGCGCACCACTATGTCGTGCCTCTCTTCTATTCCGGCGAAGCGAAGATCGCCTACTGGAACAGGATTGCCCGGCCCGCCGAACTGCCTGCCTACGGCATAGGCTTCCCTGCCATCTGGTGGTCGAAGAGTGCCGGCAAGTGACGAGACTTGCGCCGCAGGCCGGCTCCTGTTCCAAATGGGGCCAGATGATTCGCAGGCAGGTACGAGGAAAACGCCGTTTGACGTTGGTTATGATGCGCGGTGAGGCAAAGTTCGCCATGACGGACAGGGAGTTCTAATGGGCGCCTATATCCTCCGCCGTCTCCTGCTGATGATACCGACGCTTGTCGGCATCATGGCGATTTCCTTTCTCGTCGTGCAGTTTGCGCCTGGTGGCCCCGTCGAGCAGATCATCGCGCAGATTCAGGGCCAGGACACCGGCGACCGGCTTTCCGGCGGTGGCAGCGATGTGCTGAGCCAGGGCGGTGGAGAAGAGTCCCGTTATCGCGGCGCCCAAGGGCTCGATCCTGAATTCATCAAGAAACTTGAACAGCAGTTCGGCTTCGATAAGCCGCCGCTGACGCGGTTCCTCGACATGATGTGGAACTACATCCGCTTCGATTTCGGAGAGAGCTTCTTCCGAAATACCTCCGTTATTGGACTGATCGGCGAGAAGCTGCCGGTGTCGATCTCGCTCGGCTTCTGGATTCTCGTCGTTTCCTACCTGATCTCTATACCGCTCGGCATCCGCAAGGCGGTGAAGGACGGATCGACCTTCGATGTCTGGACCTCCGGCATCATCATCATCGGTTATGCCGTGCCGAGCTTCCTTTTCGGCATCCTGCTGATCGTGCTGTTTGCCGGCGGGTCCTTCTTCGATTGGTTTCCGCTGCGCGGCCTCGTGTCGGATAATTTTTCCGAGCTTTCCTGGTGGGAAAAGATCGTCGACTACTTCTGGCACCTGACCCTGCCGCTGATCGCACTTTCGCTTTCGGCTTTCGCCACCACGACGCTGCTCACCAAGAACTCCTTCATCGACGAGATCAAGAAGCAATATGTCGTCACCGCCCGCGCCAAGGGTCTTAACGAACGCCAGGTGCTCTACGGCCACGTTTTTCGAAACGCCATGCTGATCGTGATTGCCGGTTTCCCCGGCGCTTTTATCTCGGCCTTCTTCACCGGGTCGCTTTTGATCGAGAATATCTTCTCGCTCGATGGCCTGGGCCGGCTGAGCTACCTCGCGGTCGTCAATCGCGACTATCCGATCGTCTTCGGCACGCTCTACATCTTCTCGCTGATCGGTCTCATCGTCGCTCTGATCTCCGACCTGATCTACACTTGGATCGATCCGCGCATCGACTTCGAGCGGAGGGATGTCTGATGGAGGCATCCGCCGCAAAGACCACGGTTCAGGTAGATCGGCCGTCCAGGCGCCCCTGGCTTTCGCCAACCAATCGGCGCCGGCTGGACAACTTCCGCGCCAACAAGCGCGGTTACTGGTCCTTCTGGATTTTCATGATCCTGTTCGTGCTCAGCCTGATGGCCGAGTTCATCGCCAACGACCGGCCGATCCTTGCCTCGTACAAGGGGGAAATTCTTTATCCGGTTCTTGTCGATTATCCGGAGGAAAAGTTTGGCGGCTTCCTGGCCACCACCGATTACCGCTCGGACTTCATTCAGCAGGAGATCGACGCCAACGGCTGGATGATCTGGCCGCCGATCCGCTATTCCTATCAGACGGTCAATTCCAATATTCCGCATTCGGCTCCCACCGAACCGTTCTGGATGATGGCCAAAGGGGATCGGTGCAAGGCCTATCCGCAAGGCGATCAGGATCCCAATTGCATCCTCGGCAACATGAACTGGCTCGGCACAGATGACCAAGCGCGCGACGTGACCGCCCGCATGATCTATGGATTCCGCATTTCGGTCCTGTTCGGCCTGGCGCTCACCATCTGTTCGGCGATCATCGGCGTCACGGCCGGCGCGATCCAGGGATATTTCGGAGGCTGGACGGACCTCCTGCTCCAGCGCTTCATCGAGATCTGGTCGTCCATGCCGGTTCTCTACATTCTTTTGATCATCGCGGCGATCCTGCCGCCAGGCTTCTTCGTCCTGCTCGGCATCATGCTGCTTTTCTCGTGGGTGGGATTTGTCGGCGTGGTGCGGGCGGAGTTTTTGAGAGCCCGCAATTTCGAATATGTCCGGGCGGCGCGTGCGCTCGGCGTCGGCAACTGGACCATCATGTACCGGCACCTCCTGCCGAATGCCATGGTGGCGACGCTCACCTTCCTGCCGTTCATCCTGTCCGGCTCGATCGCGACCCTGACCTCGCTCGACTTCCTCGGCTTCGGCATGCCGCCGGGCTCGCCGTCGCTGGGCGAGATGGTTGCGCAGGGCAAGAACAACCTGCAGGCACCGTGGCTGGGGCTTACCGCCTTCTTCACCATGTCGGTCATGCTGTCGCTGCTGATCTTCGTCGGCGAAGCAGTGCGCGATGCCTTCGATCCAAGAAAGACGTTCGGTTGAGCCTATGACAGAACCGCTCCTTTCCGTCCGTGATCTCTCAGTCGCCTTCCGTCAGGGAAGCGATACCTCGCTTGCCGTCGACAGGGTATCTTTCGAAATCCACCCGGGCGAAGTCGTGGCGCTGGTGGGAGAATCCGGATCCGGCAAATCGGTGACGGCCAATTCGATCCTGAAGCTTCTTCCCTATCCGGCCGCCAGCCATCCGTCGGGTGAGATCTTTTTCGAAGGTAGGGACCTGTTGAGGGCCTCCGAGCCGGAGCTCCGTAATGTCCGCGGCGACGACATCACGATGATCTTCCAGGAGCCGATGACATCGCTCAATCCGCTCCACACGATCGAAAAGCAGATCGGCGAGATTCTCGAGCTGCATAAGGGCATCACCGGCCAGATCGCCCGCATCCGCACCCTCGAACTGCTCAATCAGGTTGGCATCCGCGAGCCCGAGAAACGACTGACCGCCTATCCGCACGAACTTTCCGGCGGACAGCGCCAGCGTGTGATGATCGCCATGGCCTTGGCGAACCGGCCGAAACTGCTGATCGCCGACGAGCCCACGACAGCGCTCGACGTCACGGTTCAGGCGCAGATACTCGACCTCCTGCGCAGCCTCAAGGGCGAGCACGGGATGTCGATGCTGTTCATAACCCACGATCTCGGCATCGTCCGCAAATTTGCCGACCGCGTCTGTGTGATGACCAAGGGCAGGATCGTCGAGAGCGGCACCGTTGAGGACGTCTTCTCCCGTCCGCAGCATGAATACACCCGCCACCTGCTGGGCTCCGAGCCGCGCGGCGAACCGCCGCCGGCCAATCCGACGAAGCCGGTCATCATGGAAGGCAAGGACATCCGTGTCTGGTTTCCGATCAAGGCGGGCTTGATGCGTAGGGTCGTCGACCACGTGAAGGCGGTGGACGGCATCGATCTCACCCTGCGCGCCGGCGAAACTCTTGGTGTCGTCGGGGAGTCCGGCTCCGGCAAGACCACGCTCGGCCTGGCGCTCGCCCGTCTCATCTCGTCGCAAGGCCGTATCGCCTTCATCGGTAACGAGATCGACAAGTTCTCGTTCAAGGAGATGCTGCCCTTCCGCGACCGGCTGCAGGTGGTGTTCCAGGATCCTTACGGATCGCTCAGCCCCCGCATGTCCGTCGGAGAAATCGTGGCTGAAGGGCTGAAGGTGCACGAGCGCTCGCTCTCCGCCGACGAACGGGATAAACGTGTCGCCTGGGCGCTGACGGAGGTCGGGCTCGACCCGGCCACACGCTGGCGGTATCCGCATGAGTTTTCCGGCGGCCAGCGGCAACGCATTGCAATTGCGCGGGCCATGGTCCTGAAGCCGCGTTTCGTCATGCTGGACGAACCGACATCGGCGCTCGACATGACCGTACAGGCGCAGGTCGTCGATCTCTTGCGGGATCTCCAAAGGAAGTACGATCTGGCCTACCTTTTCATTAGTCACGACCTGAAGGTTGTGAAGGCGCTTGCCAATCATGTGATCGTCATGCGGCTCGGCAAGGTGGTGGAAGAGGGGCCGGCCGAGCAGATATTCAAGGCACCGAAGGAGCAATATACCCGGGCCTTGATGGCCGCTGCCTTCAATCTGGAGGCAGTCGAGACCTCCGCCATCAGCCAGTAGCCCTAAGGTAACCTCATGTCCGCCCAAAAGCCCGTCGTCATCGATCTCAAATTCGAGCGTCGCGAGGTCGATGCCGCGCTTGCCAATGCCTTTTCCGGCCGGCAGGTGCTGCGCGCCTCCGATCCTGACCTCGATCTGTCAGAAGCCCGTTATGCGGTCATCTGGAAACCGGAGCCAAACCTGTTTCGGCGTGCTCCAAATCTGCAAGTGCTGTTTTCGGGCGGAGCAGGCGTGGATCACATCCTCACGCTGCCAGACTTGCCGGATATCCCGATCGTTCGCTTCGTCGATGAGAGCCTGACGACCCGCATGAGCGAGTGGGTGGTGCTGCAGGCCTTGAGCCACCTGCGTCAGGTGCCGGCCTATCTGAAGCAGCAGCGCGAACGCCAGTGGCGCGAGCTTCCACAGCCGGAGGCAAGGGACTTGACCGTCGGAGTCATGGGTCTTGGTGTGCTCGGCCAGGATTCGGCAAGGAAGCTGAAGATCATGGGCTTCAACGTTATCGGCTGGTCGCGCAGCAGGAAGACGATCGACGGTATCGAGACATTCGACGGCGCCGAACTGGAAACGTTCCTGTCCAAGACGGACATACTTGTCGGCCTCCTGCCTCTGACGCCCGATACGCGCGGCATCTTCGACGCGGCCCTGTTTTCTAAGCTTCGGAAGAGTGGGGCGCTCGGAAAGCCGGTCTTCATCAATGCCGGCCGCGGCGGCAGTCAGGTGGAAGCAGACGTGATTTCGGCACTCGAGGGCGGGGTCCTAGGTGGCGTGTCGCTCGACGTATTCGAAAAGGAGCCGTTGCCGGCTGACAGCCCCCTGTGGCGGATGGAGAATGTGATGGTAACGCCGCACGCGGCGTCGGCTTCCGATGTCCGGGCTTTGTTTCGCAATGCGGAAGCCCAGATGGAGCGTTTCGAGGCGGGACAGCCTCTGCAGCATCTGGTCGACCGCCGCACCGGCTATTGACGCACGGGAACATTCGCATCCCAGGACCGTTTCTTGCGCAGGAGCCGGGCACTCCGGCAAACAAGGAGCGAATCATGAACACCCGTTTCGATCCCAAGGAGCCTGCAGGCCGCCGTCCCAACCCGCCCGGTTCGCCCGCCGAAGAACCGATGAGCGCGACGGAAGCCCGTCAGGGACGAAGAGGATCGCCGGTCCTGATCGTGCTGGTGGCCGGTCTCATCCTGGCTCTGCTCGCATGGGGGGCCGCAGAATGGTGGGGCGAGGCGACCGATCCCCCTGCGGAACAGACGGCAACACCGCCTGCGGCCAGCACCGCGCCGGAAAACCCGAATGTCGCACCGTCCGCCAATCCGGCCAATCCGCCGGCTCCGACACCGCCTGCCAGCACCAATCCATAAGGCTGCAATCGGCATCGCTCGGCCGCGATCCCTCGCGGCCGAATTGCGTTCTGGACTTCCTCCGCTTTTTTTTCGATAAAACTGCCGGAGGTTGATCAGCCGCTGCCTCCGGATGCATCTCACTCGGCGGAGCCGGTCCGTAACGGATCGGGGGCAGGCAGGGCATGACCAAGACCGATATTGCGAGCAGGGTTTACAATCACACCTGGAAGCTCGACCCGATCATCCGAAGCCTGATCGATACGGACTTCTACAAGCTCCTGATGCTGCAGATGATCTGGAAGCTCTATCCCGATGTCGACGCGAGTTTTTCTCTCATCAACCGCACGACCAGCGTCAGGCTTGCGGAAGAGATCGACGAGGGCATGCTGCGCGAGCAGCTCGATCACGCCCGTACGGTCGGCCTTTCAAAGAAGGAGATGATCTGGCTTGCCGGTAACACGTTCTACGGAAAGAAGCAGATCTTCGAGCCGGAATTCCTGAATTGGCTGTCCACCTACAAGCTGCCCGAATACGAACTGTCCAAGCGCGACGGCCAGTTCGAGCTGAGCTTCCATGGCCGCTGGATGGAAACCACGCTCTGGGAAATTCCGGCACTCGCCATCATCAACGAGCTCCGATCCCGGGCGGCCATGCGGCGCATGGGTCCCTTTACCCTGGACGTTCTATATGCCCGCGCCAAGGCCAAGATGTGGGAAAAGGTCGAACGGCTGCGCACCCTGCCGGGGCTGCGCATCTCCGATTTCGGCACGCGGCGGCGCCACAGCTTTCTCTGGCAGCGCTGGTGTGTCGAGGCGCTGAAGGAAGGGATCGGCGAGGCCTTCACCGGCACCAGCAATGTGCTGCTCGCCATGGATTCCGACCTCGAAGCCGTCGGCACCAACGCCCATGAATTGCCGATGGTCGTAGCGGCCCTCGCCAATAGCGATGAGGAATTACGGGCCGCACCTTACAAGGTCCTCAAGGACTGGAATCGGCTCTATCACGGCAATCTGTTGATTGTGCTGCCGGATGCTTTCGGCACCGCCGCATTTCTTCGGGATGCTCCCGAATGGGTCGCTGACTGGACCGGCTTTCGCCCCGACAGCGCGCCTCCTATCGAGGGCGGAGAAAAGATCATCGAGTGGTGGCAGCGGATGGGCCGCGACCCGAAAAGCAAGTTGCTGATCTTTTCGGACGGGCTCGATGTCGACGCCATCATCGACACGTATCGGCATTTCGAGGGGCGGGTCCGGATGAGTTTTGGCTGGGGGACGAACCTCACCAACGATTTTGCCGGCTGCGCGCCGCAAAACGTCGAAAGCCTGAAGCCGATCTCGCTCGTCTGCAAGGTCAGCGAGGCCAATGGGCGACCTGCGGTCAAGCTGTCGGACAATCTGCGAAAAGCCACCGGGGATCCGGCAGAGGTGGAGCGTTATTTGAGGTTATTCGGTCAGGAAGACCGCGTCGATCAGGCCGTATTCGTCTGAAATACAGGCCCTCGATACAATGAGGGCCTGTATTTCATAAGTGGTTTTGGCTTACTGGATAACCTGAACAACCGTGTGCGTCTGCGGGTCCACGATCACGCGCTGATTGTTGACAACCGCATAGGCGTATTTCGGATTGCTCGGAACCGGGGTCACGACAACCTTCTTCGGAAGCGGCTTACCGACCACGATCTTTTCTTCGACCATGACGGAGGTCGTCGAAGCGGGCTGTTCTTCCACATAGGTGACGACCTCACGCGGCGGCGGGTCGATCGCAGTGCCGGCGACGGCGCCAACGACGCCGCCGACTGCGGCGCCGACAGGACCACCAACGATCGCACCGGTTACTGCACCGCCGGCTGCGCCGTTAACGGTGCTTTGTTGCGCACCTGCCTGAGTGGCGAAGCAAGCGGCGAGAATGGCGCAGGAAGTCACAATAATCTTTTTCATAGTTCTTCTCCTTCGTAGAGCTTCCGAGCAGATAACCCTCGAACCTCAAGGCGGTTCCGGCGACCTTGTAACCTTTCGTAAGCGAGTGAAAACTTGGGAGAGCGACGGGAGCAGCGGCGAGAGACTTTGGAGAGCCGGGTTTATCTTGATTTGCAGGTTCAGCGCCCGTTAACGATGCGGGCTCATGCTTGCCAAAAAAACCATCCTGAAAATCCTCCTCCTATTGCCAAGAGGAGATCGGATTCTATTTGTTTTCCTGAAGCCGGGAGGTTCTTGTATGGAATATCGTTTCCTCATCGTCGAAGACAGCCTGCTGGTGGCGATGGATATCGAGGATGCCATTCACCGGAGCGGCCACGATGTGGTCGGCATTGCGCCCGACATGACGGTGGCGCTGAATTACACGCGCGATACGGATATCGCTTTCGTCGATGTCCGCCTTGCCGACGGCGAGACCGGCCCGGAAATTGCCAAGGCGCTTGCTGAATATGGCATCGTGGTGATCATGATCACGGGTAACCCCGGCCTTGTCGCCGCCGGCGTGTCCGGCGTCCTCGGCGTCATGGCCAAACCGCTCACCGACCAGGCCTCCATGGACCTGATCCAGTTCGCTGTCGACCGCAAGAATGGCCGGCCCGGCACGCCGCCCGCGAGACTGCGGCTCTTTCACTAGACATCGCCGAGGCGAGCAATAGCTGCCGAACCAGCGGATGACAGACCGCGGCTTCCGCTGTATGGGAGACGCTACGGCAGCAGCGGGTTTTTCAATGCGTTATTTCATCACCGGAACGGCAGGCTTCATCGGGTTTCATCTGGCACGGCGCCTGCTGGAACAAGGACACCAGGTCCTCGGCTTTGACGGCATGACGCCCTATTACAGCCTGCGGCTGAAGGAAGCCCGACATGCGGGTCTCGCGCAGTTTCCCACCTTCCGGCCGGTGATCGGCATGCTCGAAGACAAGCCGCTGCTGGAGGAGGCGATCTCCGGCTTCAAGCCGGATGTCATGGTTCATCTCGCAGCCCAGGCCGGCGTGCGCTACAGTCTCGAAAACCCGAAGGCGTATCTGGATTCGAACCTGGTCGGTTCCTGGAATATCCTGGAGCTCGCCCGCACCCATGGCGTGGGCCATCTGATGCTTGCCTCCACGTCCTCCGTCTACGGCGCCAATCCGGAGGTGCCCTTCCGGGAGACGGACAAGGCCGACGAGCCGCTGACCTTTTATGCCGCTACGAAGAAGAGCATGGAGCTGATGGCCCACAGCTATGCCCATCTCTATAAGCTGCCGATCACCGCCTTTCGGTTCTTCACCGTTTACGGGCCCTGGGGCCGTCCCGACATGGCGCTCTTCAAGTTCGTCAAGGCGATGATCGAGGAGCGCGAGATCGAAATCTACGGCGAAGGCAAGATGAGCCGGGACTTTACCTATATCGACGACCTCGTGGATTCGATCATCGACCTGTCGCGCATCTTTCCTGCTGAGGACAACCGGGTGGCAGATGTCGACACGTTGTCCCGCCAGGGCCCGTTCCGCGTGGTCAACATTGGCGGAGGACAACCGGCAGGCCTCCTCGATTTCGTGGAGACCATCGAACGGGTCATGGGCAAACCTGCCAAGCGCAGGATGCTGCCGATGCAGAAGGGCGACGTGCCGCGGACCTATGCAAGCCCCGATCTTCTTGTCGCACTGACCGGCCGCAAGCCCGAAACCGGGCTCGACGAAGGAGTGAAGGCCTTCGTCGAATGGTATCTCGATCACCGCAGCGAGATCGATTGATCTCGTGAGTGATGTCACGCCGCCAATGGCGGCGCTCTCCTCACCCTCTTCCGAACTCGTCCACAATACGGATGATGTCGTCTTCGCCGAGATATGATCCGGTCTGGACTTCGATCATTTCGAGCGTGATCTTGCCTGGATTGGCGAGGCGATGGACCTCGCCCTGGGGGATGTAGACGGATTCGTTTTCGCGCACGATTTTGATCTCGTCGCCGATCGTCACCTCTGCGGTGCCCTTGACACAGATCCAGTGCTCGGAGCGGTGATGGTGTTTTTGCAGCGACAGTTTCTTGCCGGGGGTGACGAACAGCCGTTTGACCTGGAAGCGGTCGCCGTTGAGCACCGAGGTGTAGCCGCCCCAGGGGCGGTAGGAGGTCGGATGGGTTTGTGTGAGTGCCGCGGTCGCCTTTGCCGCGGCGAGCTGCTTGACGAGCTTGCCGACATCCTGGCTGTCCTCCAGCCGGCCGACATAGACGGCGTCCTCGCTGGCGATGACGGCCACTCCGTCCAGGCCCTGGACGGCCAGATGGCTGGTGCGCGACATGACCAGCGAGTTCCTGGTGTTGACGAGCGTCGCATGGCCGGAGGCGACGTTGCC
>NZ_SMCL01000011.1:0-174236 GCF_004343065.1 Neorhizobium sp. S3-V5DH | reverse complement strand
TAGCCCATCTGCATGGTTCGTGATCGATGGCCGAAAGAACGCTGATCGTCAGGCATCATCCATCGCGCCGAGCGCAGTTGCTCGTAAGTTTTCCTGCCTACCATTTCAAACTCCCGTGCCGAATGGCACCTATTTTTCAATCGCTGGCGCCCGTTATTCAGTGAATGCCTCTTCTCGCTTCCGGCTTATGCTCGGCGACAGCACGAGGGCGAGGACGATGAGGGCGAAGATCAGCAGCGACAGGCTCAGCGGGCTGCGCAGGAAGATCATAGGATCGCCCTGGCTGATCAGCATCGCGCGCCTGAGGTTCTCTTCCAGCATCGAGCCCAGGACGAAGCCTAGGAGCAGCGGGGCCGGCTCGAAGCGCAGCTTGCTCAGAGCGAAGCCGACGACGCTGAAGCCGGCCATCATGAACACGTCGAAAACGCTGTTGTTGATGCTGTAGGCGCCAATGCAGCAGAAACCGATGATCGCCGGGAAGAGCAAATGATACGGCACCGTCAGCATCCGCACCCAAAGGCCGATCAGCGGTAGGTTGAGGATGACGAGCATAAGGTTGCCCGACCACATGGAGACGATCATGCCCCAGAACAGAGCCGGTTCATCCGAGATGACATTAGGGCCTGGAGTGATCCCCTGGAGGATCATCGCGCCCACCATCAACGCCATGACCGGGTTTCCGGGAATACCAAGGGTCAGCATGGGAATAAAGGACGTCTGAGCGCCGGCATTGTTAGCCGACTCCGGCGCGGCAACGCCTTCGATCGCGCCTTTTCCGAACTGCGCGCGATTGGGCGAAAGCCGCTTCTCCATCGCATAGGCAGCAAATGAGGCCAGCATCGCCCCGCCACCCGGCAGGACGCCCAAAAAGGAGCCAAGTGCCGTACCGCGAAGGACGGGACCGCGAACCCGCTTGAACTCATCTTTCGTCAGCATCAGCCCGCTCACCTTCTTGATGCCGACGGACCGCTTCCGTTCATGCTCAAGATTGCGCAAGATCTCGCAGAGCCCAAAAATCCCCATGCTGACGGCCACGAAATTTAAGCCGTCGTAGAGTTCGGGGATGTCGAACACATACCGAGGAGTGCCGCTCTCGACGTCGGTGCCTACAGTTCCAAGGATCAGGCCGAAGACGATCATCGCCATCGCCTTGAGGAGCGAGCCGCTCGCAAGCGCCACAGACGCGACCAAACCGAGCACCATCAGCGAGAAATATTCGGCCGGGCCGAAATTGAGCGCTACAGCAGCCAGAGGCGGCGCCGCTAACGCTAGCAGGATGGTCGCAACGGTGCCGGCAAAGAAGGAACCAAGGGCCGCAGTCGCGAGTGCGGCACCGGCGCGGCCATTGCGAGCCATCTGATAGCCGTCGATCGCTGTGACGACGGAGGAGCTTTCCCCCGGAAGGTTGATGAGGATCGCTGTGGTGGAACCGCCGTACTGGGCCCCGTAAAAGATGCCGGCCAGCATGATGAGCGCGGATTCTGGCGGCAGGCCGAAGGTGATCGGCAGCAGCATGGCAATGGTTGCCGTTGGCCCAAGGCCCGGCAATACGCCGATCGCCGTCCCGAGAAGACAGCCGACGAAGCCGTAGAACAGATTCATCGGCAGGAAGGCGGTCGACGCCCCGAGTAGAAGATTAGAAAAGATATCCATATGCAATCCATCCGGTTTCATCGGTTGGCTGGCGATCTTAAAGGTCGCCGAAAAATGGGAGCCAGGGTCCGAAGGCGCTGATAGGAAGCGACAGCAGCCGTGTGAACAGGAAAACCGAACACACCGACAGGAACAGGGCGAGCAGGATCGAGTGTCGCCAGTTGGCATGTTTGCTCGCAGCCGCGACACCGACGACCAGAAGGAAAATGGTGGGAGCCAGACCCAGGCCGGAAAGTGCAAGACCGAAGAAGACCGGCCCGACGATGACCAGAAAGTAGCCCCTCCAGTTCCACGCTTCCGGCTCGCCTTCTTCGGCATGAACGGTGATCGACTGTACGATGATAAGCACGCCGATCGCGATCAGAACGAGGCTCAGCATGGTCGGAAAGTAACCGGGGCCCATCTGGAATGAGTTGCCCACTTCCAGATCGCGGCCGAACCAGATGAACAGCAGGGCGACGCAGATCATCGTCAAGCCGCCGACGAAGTCGCGGCCGTTTCTTATCTTCAGCATGGCATGATACTCGCAGATGAATGTTGTTGCCGGCCAGGCAGAACCCGGCCGGCAAGATCGGTCATTGCAGAGGAACGTTTGCGGCTTTGATGACCTCGGCCCACTTCACCGTTTCCTTGGCGATAAAGTCCTTGAACTCTGCCGAGCTGCTGCCGACCGGGGTCACCCCCATCGCTTCGAGCTTCGCCTTCATAGCCGGGTCGGCGATGATGGCCTGAATTTCCTTGCTAAGCTTTTCGACGATTTCGGGCGGCGTGCCGGGAGGCGCGAACAGCCCATGCCAAGAGGTTGCTTCGAAGGCCGGAATGATGCTTGCCATGGTGGGCACGTCGGGAAGCAACTTTGCTCTTTCCAGACTGGTGACAGCCAGCGCCTTGAGTTTGCCTGCCTTCACCTGCTGAGCAGCGGTCGGAATGTTATCGAACATCATGTCGACGTGACCGGCAACCACATCGAGAATGGCTTGGCTGCTGCCCTTGTAAGGCACATGGGTGATCTTGACGCCCGTCTTGGTGGCCAAGAGTTCGCCGGCAAGATGGATCGAGGTTCCGACGCCCGAGGATGCATAGGTATGCTTGGCCGAGTCGGTCTTCAGGAACTCCACCAGCTCCTCCACGGTGTTGGCCTTGATTTTGTCGGGGTTGACCACCAGCACGTTCGGCAGGCTGGCGATTAGCGAGATCGGCTCAAAGCCTTTTTCCTTGTCATAGGGCAGCGTCTTGTAGAGCGTCTGATTGATGGCGTTGGAGCTGACCGTGCCCATCCCAATCGTATAGCCATCCGGCTTCGACCGCGCTAAGTCGCCGAGCCCGACATTACCGCCGGCCCCGGGCTTGTTCTCTACGATGAAGCGCTGGCCCAGCCGCTTATCTAGTTCCTCAGCCACGAGGCGGCCGAACGTGTCCGTATTGCCGCCGGCCGCGAAGGGAACAACGACAGTAACGGTTTTCGAGGGGTAATTATCGGCGGCGGCGCCGGGCTGCACGCCTGCAACGGTCAGGGCAGCCGCGACGGCCGCACACATCATAAATCTCTTGAGGTACATGAATTCTCCTCCACCTGCCTGGCCTCGGCCAGTTCCAAAAGACCACCATTTCTGATCCCTCCTCAGGAAGAAATGGAAGCGCTTCCATTTTAGCTACTAAAACAAGAGTCGCAAGCACGCCGCAAAAATTTGTTACACCTATGAATCAAGCTCTTAGTTCATCTTCCCGGAAATTCGATAGTGCGCCGCTTGATAAGGACGCCAATGAATGCGTAAATCATTTTTGGCAGGAAGGTATCATGGCCGATCAGATCAGGAATAAGCAAAAGCTTCCCTCCGGCCCGGTGACACTGGCCGATATCGCGAGGCTGGCAGAAGTATCGCCCGTCACGGTGTCGCGAGCAATCAATACGCCGCATCTGGTAAAGCCTCGGACGCGGGAAGCGATCGAACGGGTCATTGCGCGAACCGGTTACGTGCCCAACCTTCTCGCCGGCGGCCTCGCATCGCGCAGAACAAAGCTCATCGCCGCCATCGTGCCGGCGGTCTCCAGTACCATCTTTGCCGAAACGATCGAAGGTCTGAACGCCGAACTTGTCTCGGTGGGGTATCAACTGCTTCTGGGCTTGAGCGGCTATGATGCGCAGCGGGAGCTTGAACTGACGCGGGCGATTCTGGCGCGCCGCCCCGATGGCATCATTCTTACCGGCATAACGCATCTCAAGGAAACCCGCGCCATGCTAACAGGTGCGGGATTGCCGATCGTGGAGATATGGGATTCCACTCCTTCTCCGCTTGATACGGCAGTCGGCTTTTCTCACACAGCAGTGGGCGCACTTGTTGCCGATCACCTGCTGCGCCGAGGATATGACCGCTACGCCCAGATTGGCGCCAACGATCCCCGCGCAGTTCAGCGCCGCGACGGCTTTATTCATCGCTTCGAGGGGGTAGCAACTGTTGAACTGCCGGATCTGGAAATGGGTACACCCTCCACTTTCCGGGACGGCCGCGTTGCCATGGCGCAGCTTCTCGATCGCGGCCAGGGCTCGCTTGGCGTTTTCTGTTCTTCAGATGTTGTGGCTCATGGTGCATTGGCTGAAGCATACGCTCGGGGCTGCCGCATCCCTGACGATCTTGCGATTGTCGGCTTCGGCGATTTCGACTTCGCGCCGCACACCCACCCTCCCCTGACGACCGTCCGCATCGACCGCCGAGGGATAGGCACGAAAGCGGCGCAGTCGATCCTCCGAAAGATCGCTGGAGACGAGCATGTGGAAACCATGATGAATGTCGACTTCCAAATCGTCACCCGCGGGACCGCCTGAGGTCCGCGCTTACGGTCGCTTTCCGAACTCTGCCTCCGCACGTTTCCATTGCTGTGCCTGTTCAGAGAGCGATATGCCAAGCCCCGGCCGGGTCGGCACGAGCATTCGACCGTCCTTGATCTCTAGCCGCTCGTTGAACAGCGGATCGAGCCAATCGAAATGCTCCACCCATGGCTCAAGCTCGTAGGCTGCAGCCAGATGGAGATGAATCTCCATCGCGAAATGCGGCGCCAACTGCAGTTTCTTCGCTTCGGCCAGCGCGCAGATCTTCAGGAACTGGGTGATGCCGCCGACACGTGGCGCATCTGGCTGGATGAAGTCGACGGAGTTGTTGTTGATGAGCGCTACATGTTCGAGGACGCTCGCCAGCATTTCGCCGGTCGCGATTGGAGTATCGAGTTGTGCTGCAAGCATGGCGTGGCCCTCCACGTCATAAGCATCCAGAGGCTCCTCGATCCAGGTGAGATTGTAAGGCTCCATCAGTCGGCCGAACCGCATCGCGCTTGGTCTGTCCCATTGCTGGTTGGCATCGACCATCATCGCCGCGCGGCCGTTCATAAGCTCGTGGACGGCGGCCACGCGCTTCAAGTCCTTAACCATGTCAGGCTGGCCGACCTTGATCTTGATGCCGCCAATCCCGGCAGCGATCGACTGCTCGACATTGTCCAAAACCTCCTCGAGCGGAGAGGACAGGAAGCCGCCTGACGTGTTGTAGCAACGCACGGAATCGCGGTGGGCGCCGAGCAGTTTTGCGAGCGGCAGGCCGGCGCGCCTGGCTTTGAGATCCCATAGTGCCACGTCGAAGGCGGCAATGGCCTGAACGGCCAAACCGCTGCGCCCGACCGACGCCCCTGCCCAGCAGAGCTTGTGCCAGAGCTTACCGATGTCGTTCGGGTCCTCGCCAATCAGGACATTGCCGATCTCTTTCGCATGTTCGTATTGTCCCGGGCCGCCGGCTCGCTTGGAATAGCTGAAGCCGATGCCGCTATAGCCCTGGTTGGTCTCGATCTCGGCAAACAGAAATGCCACTTCGGTCAGCGGCTTCTGTCGACCGGTCAGAACCTTTGCATCGCTGATGGGCGTTTTCAGCGGCAAGAAGATCGAGGACAGCTTTACCCAAGCGATGTTGTCGGCGCTGTTGTTCTGTTGCAGCGAACCCATTGTCGCTTTTGTGTCCATGGTTCAGGCCCCTGACGTTTGATCTTCCCTTGACTGATACCGCGGGGATCCATCTAAGTCCAAATCGAATATTGATGATAATCTATGCCGGATTTAAATAGATGCTGGACATGAACCATGTTAGATCCTTCATCGCTCTTGCGGCAGAGCTGAACTTCAGCCGCGCTGCCCGCCGCCTCAACATAACGCAACCTCCGCTCAGCCGGCAGATGAAGCTTCTGGAACAGCAGCTCGATGTTCCACTCTTCGAAAGGAGCAGCCGACGCGTCGTGTTAACGCCCGCCGGTCGTGCATTTCTTCCTGAGGCCCAGAAACTGCTTGCACAAAGCGAAGCAGCCGTCGCCGCGACAAGAGGCGCAGCCCGCGGCAGCGCCGGATCGATACGGATCGGATTCGTTGGTGCCGCGACCTACAGCTTCCTTCCAGCCTTCATCACGCGCGCTCGCGCTTCTGCGCCTCATGTCGAGCTGGAATTGGTGCAGATGGAGACGGCTGAACAACTGAAGGCGATCAATGACGAGCAGATTGATCTGGGCTTTTCGCGCCCGTTGACCGGGCCACATCACCTTGACTGCCTGTGCGTCGCCCGCGAACCGATGATGCTGGCGGCCCCCAAAGCTCACCCTCTCGCAGCAAAGCGGCGCCCGGCTCTCACTATGCTGAGTGGTGAGCCTTTCGTCATGTTCGCTCCTCAGGCGCGCTACCTGCACGACAAGCTGACGCAACTGCTTGCGGATGCCGCCGTTTCTCCTAGGATCGTACAGAGCATGACTCACTCCCAGGCGATCCTGTCGCTGGTCAGCGCTGAAATCGGTCTGGCTATCGTTCCCGCGGGAACGCAGAACGCATGCTTCAACGACGTCGTGTTCCGGCCCCTGGACCTGCGCAAAGACTGTTTTGTTGAACTTCACGCGATATGGAGCCCAGCGAACCGTAACCCGATGTTGCCGGACGTGAATGCGACCGCAAGGACTTTTTCAAGCTGATTTTGGGAGGCTGGACTGTTGGTTTCCACGCAAAACTGAGCCGGTGGCGTGCGGACAAAAAGTTGGACTGCTTCATAAGTTCAGGCCGAGGCTCCTTGTGACCACGGCGCATCAGCCCAAAGGCATTCTAGAGAAGTCGGTGGGCGTGATCAATCTCGATTAGAACGCCTACATCAGTTCAGCCGGGTTCTCTAGATATCTCTCCGTGGGCGAGCCCACCGACGACGACGCCGAGACCTTTGCGTTTTTGAATTCACAGAACAAGTTCTGCAGAACCTGAACCTGCAGCGACATTTTTTCACGCTGAGCGACGGTAAACTGCTGAGGGATCGAGACGAGGTCCTCGGCTATCTCGCTTACGGCTCTCTCTTTGTGGATCAGAACTATGATCTCCACGAAAACAACCATTTCGGTACAGTAAGACCGAATGCCGCTGGACGAGTGGTTACCCGGCTCGTCGCTGCTGTAGATAAGCTGGCAGAGCTTCCGGCCGCTGGTCGCATCGGTCGCATCACCGGCACGCGCGAACTCGTATTGTCCGACATTCCCTACATCATCCCCTATCGGCTTCGGCACGACATCGAGATTCTCACAGTGATGCACGCCTCTCAGAAATGGCCGAAAAGCTGTAAATTCAGGGCGTCTCCAATCAAGAGTTCAATTGCAGCCACCTCCCGAAATCCGGATTCTGTCTTTTTAATAAGAAGTTAATGGCTAGAGGCGATTTGTAGCGTGTGCTTAACTATGGAACCCGCGGAATATGCCCAGCGCTCCATCGGGCGGAAACGGTGTCCATTCGGCACTTCTCCGTATCAATCCCATGCTTGCGGTGATACAGGAAGGGCGACGGTCGCCGATGCGCGGTCGAAAGATGATCGATGATCCAATCTTCAGCGTCATAAGTCTCGCCGGTTTCGGCAGGTAGGTCCGGAACCCGCTGATGATTTTCAAGATAGTGCGGCTCTTCAATGCTAAAGGCGTGTCTGGCCGCGCGGCATTGAGCAACCAAGGACGAATCCATGAAGACGCCGAGACGAGCCGCCAATCCGCGTGACGCCGCCGAAGCACTGTTCAGCCCGGCCAAGAAGCCGGCGGCGGCACCTGTCGAACAGCCAGTACTGCCGAATGCCAGGGAACTCGTTACCCTCAAGCTCGACAGCAAAGTGCTGGCATATTTCCAGTCGGCTGGCCCCGGTTGGCAAGACCGCATCAATGCAATTTTACGAGCCGCGATGAACGACGAAAACTAGAAGAACAAGGCCTTCTGGGCCGCTCTCGTTTCCCGTGCTAGGTTTCTTCACAACCAGTGGTTCGGGCAAGGCCGACAACCGTCTGGCTTAGACCGAGCTGAGCAGCAGACTGGTTTCGCTATTCGACACGCCATCGATCATGCGCACCTCGCGCAGCACGCGATCGAAATCCGAAAGGCTGGATGCACGGATATTGGCCACGAGATCCCAATTGCCGTTGGTGGTATGGAGCGAATAGATTTCGGCGATGCCGCGGAGCCTGCGAATAACCTGGGTGGTGGACTTGCCCACTACCTCGATCATCATCACCGCCCGCACGGATTGCGCATCGTAATCCTCCCTCACCCGCACGGTGAAGCCAAGCAGTGTTCCGGTTTCCATCAGCCGGTCGAGGCGGTTCTGCACGGTACCTCGGGCAACGCCAAGAGCCTTTGAAAGCCTCGACAGCGAGGCCCGGCCGTCCGCCCGCAAATGCGCGATAATCCGCCGGTCGAGATCGTCGGGAATATATTTTGCATTCTCCATAACGAGCCTTCTTCGCAAACTGGGCAACATGACTGGTCAATTTGTCCAAAATGCTGACCGATGCAACACAGCTTTGGCATTTAGCGGAGCGCGGCGGGCTGGTATCCTTGCCGAGAGTACCAAGGAGACAGATGTGCTGCAGGCCCCTTCCCAAAAAGCCCTTATCCCCTTTGTCAGCGTCGAAAACATGATGCGGCTCGTGCATCACATCGGTGTCGAGGCCTTCCTTGAGGAACTGGCAGGCGTTATCGAGGACGACTTCCGCCGGTGGGGGGCGTTCGACAAGACGCCGCGCGTCGCGTCCCATTCGCGTGAAGGCGTCATCGAATTGATGCCGACCTCCGACGGCGAGATCTACAGCTTCAAATATGTCAACGGACATCCGAAAAACATGGCCCACGGGCTTCAGACGGTGACCGCCTTCGGCCTGCTGGCGGAAGTCTCGACCGGTTACCCCGTGCTCCTGACGGAGATGACATTGCTGACCGCTTTGCGCACGGCCGCAACGTCTGCCATGGCAGCACGCCATCTTGCGCGCAACGGCGCCAGGACGATGGCGCTGATCGGCAATGGTGCGCAGGCGGAGTTCCAGGCATTGGCGATGAAAGCGGTGCTCGGCATCGAGCACGTCCTCCTTTACGACATCGATCCGGCAGCGACCGAAAAGACGATCCGCAACCTCGCCGGCTCAGGTTTGTCCGTCACCGGCTGCCGTTCCTCGCAGGCTGCCATCGAAGGGGCGGAGATCATCACAACCTGCACCGCGGACAAGCAGTTCGCAACCATTCTGACGGACAACATGATTGGCGCCGGTGTGCATATCAATGCGATCGGCGGCGATTGCCCTGGAAAGACCGAGCTCCACCGCGACATCCTACTGCGTGCAGACACTTTCGTGGAATATCCACCGCAGACGCGAATCGAGGGTGAAATTCAGCAGATGGCGCCTGACTACCCCGTAACCGAGCTTTGGCAGGTCGTCGCAGGGCTGGCACCTGGACGGCGCGACGAGCACCAGATCACCCTTTTCGATAGCGTCGGTTTTGCCATCGAAGATTTCTCCGCCCTCCGCTACGTTCGCGAAAGGCTTCGGCGAACCGATTTTTACCAGGAGATCGACATCATCGCGGATCCGGACGATCCGCGAGACCTCTTCGGCATGCTCCAGCGTGCAAAAGCGTAGTCGAGGGGTCATCGAAGTCGGGCATCCGACGAGGGCTCTTCCCCGGCACCTCGGACGAATGGACGTGACGGCCCTCTTCCGCTAATGGCTGACGGAGACAGTGGCAGCGGGGAAGCGTATGCCGGAACGGGACGTCATCATTGTCGGCGCAGGTTTTACCGGCCTTGTCGCCGCATCGGAACTGGCCAAAGCGGGCCTCGACGTGCTCCTGCTCGAAGCACGCAGCCGGGTCGGCGGAAAGGTCGAATCCGCCATCCTTGCGAACGGCAGACGGGTCGACACCGGCGGACAGTTCTTCTGCCGGGACATGCCGCAATTGATGGCGCTTATTGAGACCCATGGCACGATACCGGTGATGGCCTATGCCGATGGGGAAACCGTTTTCCGTCCCCCCGTTTCACCTGCCGAAGGCCGTGACCTGTGGCAGCGGGTCGATGCGCTTCGGGAGCGGATGATCGCAGCGGATCCCGATCCGGACCTGGCCGGGCTGACCGTTGCCGCCTGGGTTGCACGGCAGGACATTCCTGCAAATGTCGCACAAGGCTTTCTGCGGCTCGTCAAAGGCCTCTGGTGCCGGTCTCCGGATGAAATCTCCTTCACCTACCTCGCGTCGAACGATCGGCGGATAACCAATACCCATTCGGAATTGGAGATGTTCCTCGCCGGAACCATGCACGGGCTGGCCGAACGTATTGCCGCCAGCCTGGATCATCGGCTGCGGCTGAATGCCTGTGTCACTCATGTGGATCGCTCCCCAGATGGTGTCACGGTGAAAGTGGAGCAGGAGCGTCTTTCCGCGCGCAAACTCATCCTCGCCCTGCCGCCGAGCATGACCCGCCGGCTGTCGTTTTCGCCGGCTCTCCCGGCTCCCCTGAACCGGGCACTTGCGGCCTGGGGCGCCGGCGACGCGATAAAGGTCCACGTGACTTATGCTCGACCGTTCTGGCGCGCCCATGCGCTGAACGGGTCGGTGTTGTGGCAGGAACCGCAAGGCCTCTATGCCTGCGATGCAAGCCATGGGGAGCATTCGGGGTTGGTTGTCTTCATCGGTGGTCCCCTCGCTGCGGAATGGCACGGCAGGTCACGCGAAGAATTGCGGGCCTTCATCCTGGATCTGCTTGCCGACGCGTTCGGTCCGGAAGCAGGGCATCCTCAAGAGATCCATATCCGCGATTGGGTTGCCGATCCCTGGAGCGGCGGCGCCTATAGCGACGTCATCGTCGATCTCGATGCCGCAGACGCCGAGGATCTTCTCAACCGCGGCGCACCGCCCGTCTATTTTGCGTCTTCCGAGCTCTCCCCCTCTTTCCCGGGCTATATCGAGGGAGCCATTGTGGCGGGACAACAAGTGGCCGGTCGCGTTTTATCAAACATCAGACAAGGAATTGCGACATCATGGCAAGGATAGAGCCGGACGAGAACGAGCCTCCCCGTCCCCGCGGCTCCGGCACCCAGAGCGTTTATGCGGTATTGCGCCGGGAGATCCTCGCCATGGCGCTGCCGCCGGGAAGCCCGCTTGACGAGGTGCGGCTCTCGGATCGCTTCGGGATGTCGCGCACTCCCGTGCGGGAGGCGCTCCTGCGTCTTTCTGCCGAAGGCCTCATCACCACGCTTCCCAACCGCAACACTATCGTTTCACCGATCGATTTTGCGTCGCTTCCTGGCTATTTCGATGCGCTGACATTGATGTACAGAGTTACCACCCGCGGGGCAGCGATGCGGTCGGAGCCGGAGGCAATGAAGGTCATTCGTGCCCGCCAGGCAGAATTCGCAGCCGCCGTCGAAGCGCAGGACGCCTTGCGGATGATCGAGGCGAACCGCGAATTCCACGTCGCCATCGCCGAGCTTGCCGGCAATGCATACTATACCTCCTTCTTCGCGCGGCTTCTCGATGAGGGGCGGCGGATCCTGCGGCTTTATTACCGGACATTCGACGATCGCCTGCCGCGCCAATATGTCGAGGAACATGAAAAGATCATCGCGGCGATCGAGGCTCGCGACGCCGGACAGGCCGATGATCTTGCCATTCAGCATGCCGCCCAGATCGTCAAGCAGATCCAGGATTATCTTGCCCGCGACCTGGGTGATCCTCTCGATCTGGAAAAGCCCGTCTGAAGACCGATGTCGCACCCTAAGTTTCTGTCGACAAACTAAATACAGAGAGATATAACGTCCGGGCAAGCAAGGAATCCGACATGTCCTGGTCTCACCCTGTCCCGAAGATCACAGATGATGAACGCCGCCGGCGGCTTTCGCTGCTGCAGGCTTCGCTGGAAGAAAGACAACTGGGGGGACTGCTGCTCGGCTCGACGGAGAGCCTTCGTTACTTTACCGGCTTGGTCTGGCATCCAAGCGAGCGGCTCGTTGGCGCGCTGGTGACGCCAAACGCGGTCACCTATATTGCACCGGGTTTTGAAGAAAGCCGGATAGCAAGCCTGCCGCATCTGCCGGGCGAAATCGCCCTTTGGCAGGAAGACGAAAGCAGCGCTGCCCTGGTCGCGTCGCTCTTGCGGCCTGGCGTGAAGCTCGCTCTCGACGACGCCTTGCCTCTTTTCGTCTATCACCAGCTCGCCGCCGTCTTCGGCGCCGATCGGCTTTTTGATGGAGGCCGGCTGATCCGCGCCATGCGGCTTCGAAAGTCGGATACAGAAATTGCCATCATCCAATATGCGATGGATCTGACGCTGGAGGTGCATCGCCGGGCGCATGCGATCATCAAGCCGGGCATCACGGCATCCGAGGTCGTGCGTCATATCGACGAGCAGCATCGCGCGCTTGGCGCCAGCGGCTCCAGCTTCTGTATCGTGTCCTTCGGTCTCGCGACGTCCCTGCCCCACGGGGCTGACGGTGATCAGATCTATCAGCCCGGAGACGTCGTGCTGGTCGACACCGGCTGCCGGATCGACGGCTACCATTCCGACCTCACCCGCACCTATGTGATGGAAGAGCCCACGACGGAATTTACGTCCGCCTGGTCAATCGAGCGCGAAGCGCAACAGGCCGTCTTCGAAGCTTGTCGCCCTGGCGCGACCTGCGGCAGTCTTGACGATGCGGCGCGCCGCGTTTTGTCCAGGCACGGCCTCGGCCCGGATTATGCGCTTCCCGGACTTCCGCATAGGGCAGGCCACGGCATTGGCATGGAAATCCACGAGGAGCCCTATGTCGTACGCGGCAACCCCACCGTGCTCGAACCCGGCATGTGCTTTTCGAACGAGCCGATGATCGTTTTTCCGGGGCGCTTCGGCATACGTCTCGAAGACCATATCCACATGACCCCAACAGGCCCGGAATGGTTTACCCAGCCGGCAATGAGCCCGACCGAACCCTTTGCCTGACCGCTTCACCGGCAGCAACGGATCCGACAACCATAGGAGTGCTTGACAATGACCACAGGCTGGAGCGGCGTTTTTCCTGCCGTGACGACACAGTTCAACGAGGATTTCTCGATCGACATCGAGGCGACGCAGGGCGTGCAGGATGCGCTCGTGCGCGATGGCGTCAACGGGCTCATCGTCATGGGCACCTGCGGTGAAAACAATTCCCTCGATCCGGAAGAGAAGCGGACGATCCTCAAGGCGGCCGTCGAAGTCGTCGGCGGGCGTGTGCCGGTGATCACTGGCGTTTCCGAATTCGACACCCGCCGCGCCGTGGCTTACGCCCGGGATGCAGAAAAGCTCGGCGCCGACGGCCTCATGGTTCTGCCGGCCATGGTCTATGTGCCGAAGCCGGAGGAGCTGGTCGCGCATTTCAAGGCGGTCGCGGCGGCAACGTCGCTGCCGATCATGCTCTACAACAATCCACCCGCCTACCGCGTCAACATCACCAACGAGGTGCTGCGCGAGCTCGAAGGCGTGGCAAACATCAAAGCCGTCAAGGAAAGCGCGCCGGACCCCCGCCGCTTCACCGACCTGATCAATGCCTTTGGCGACCGGTTCGATATCTTCGCCGGGCTTGACGATGTGGCGCTTGAGGGCTTGCTGCTCGGCGCCAAGGGCTGGGTATCAGGCCTTACCAGCGCCTTCCCGCAGGAATCGGTGGCGCTCGTGGCTGCGGCAGCCCGCGGCGATTGGGAGGAGGCCCGCCGCATCTATCGCTGGTTCATGCCGCTTCTGCATCTCGATGCCGAACATGACCTCGTTCAATCGATCAAGCTTGCAGAGCAGATCATGGGCCGCGGATCGGAACGCGTCCGCATGCCGAGGATGACCTTGACCGGCGCCCGTCGCGCGGAGGTCACCGCCATGGTCGAAAAAGCCGCCGCCACCCGGCCGATACTGGCCAGGAAGGCTGCCTGAAGCCTATTCTCCGGCTCTTCGAAACACCTTCTCCCCGGCGGGGAGAAGGTAACTGGGCGGACTACGACCGTCCGGGCTCGCCGCTCTGGTCCAGGACCTTGCTGAGGCTGAGCGCTGCGATCGTGCAGATGGCGCCCGAAATCAGATATCCGCCGATGAAGATGATGCCGAAATTGCTGGCAAGGCCGAGCGCCACCAGGGGTGCGAACCCGGCCCCCACCAGCCAGGCAAGGTCTGACGTTAGTGCCGCGCCGGTATAGCGGTAATACTGGCTGAAACGAGAGGAAACGGCGCCGGAGGCCTGGCCGAAGGACAGGCCCAGGATACCGAAGCCGATGATGATGAAGGCATCCTGTCCCTTGCCCCCTGCGTCGAGCAGGAAGGGCGCCGAGAACGAGAAGATCGCGATGATCACCGCGCCCGCCATCAGCTGGCCGCGACGGCCGATACGGTCGGCAAGCACCCCTGACAGGACGATGCCGATGATCCCGACAGCCGCCCCGGCTACCTGAACCCACAGGAATTCGGCCGCCGACTGGCCGCCGTAAAGCGTCACCCAGCTCAGCGGGAAAATCGTCACCAGGTGAAACATGGCAAAGCTCGCGAGCGGAACGAAGGCGCCGAGCACGACGTCGTGGGCGTGTTTGCCGAGCATTTCGAAGACGGGCCGCGGCTGCAGTTCATTGGCCTCCAGCGCCGAGCCAAACTCCTTGCTCGCCACGATCCGCAACCGGGCAAAAAGCGCCACGACGTTGATCGCGAAAGCGACGAAGAACGGGTAACGCCAGCCCCAGGCTAGGAAGTCGGCTTCCGAAAGATTGGCGACGAAATAGCCAAACAGGATGCTCGCCAGCGCAAAGCCGATGGGCGCTCCAAGTTGCGGGATCATCGCATACCAGCCGCGGTGGTTGGGAGGCGCGTTGAGGTTGAGGAGGGAAGCCAGACCATCCCAGGCGCCGCCAAGCGCAAATCCCTGTCCGAGACGGAAGAGCGCCAGAAGCGCCACCGCCCAATAACCGATGGTTTCATATCCTGGCAGGAAAGCGATCGACGCGGTCGATCCGCCCAGAATAAAGAGCGCAATCGTCAGCTTTGTGCCGCGCCCGTAGTTCCGGTCGATCCACATAAACACGAAGGATCCGACCGGCCGCGCCATGAAAGCCAGCGGAAAGATCGCAAACGACATCAAGGTTGCCGTTACCGGATCGGGAGCGAAGGGAAAGATAAGCTTGGGAAAAACGAGGACGGAACCGAGGCCGTAGACGAAAAAATCGAAGAACTCCGACATGCGACCGATGATCACACCGATGGCGATGCTGCCCGCCGATATCGGCTTGTCGTCGTGAATCCGGCGGGCATCCCGTTCCATGCCAGACGATGTGGGATTGACGACCGTGTTCATGCTTTCCTCCTGGCGTGACTCCGCCTCACACGGGAAATGTTGATCAAACCGCCGGCGAGATCAAGAACAGTCGGCGAAAAAGCTTGAAGCGTCTTAAGAGCCGCGGCCCTCTAGCCGGAGCGGCATTGCGTCCTAGATGTCGTCAGGCGGGCATCGGCGACTTTTTGCGTTCAGCCTCAGGAAGTGCTGATCAGGCAAAAGGTTTCGTTGTTGCATTGCGACAAATTGCTGCACTGCGACGAACGACCTCATTCCCGACCGTGCCTCGTCGCGATTAGTCCAACTAGACAAAACGCAAATTTCGAGCCCGAGATGCAAAGTCTTTCCAAGTTCGTCGGTCGTCTCTTCCTTTTCCTGCCTGCCCTGGCTCTCACCGGATGCAACATGGTGGTCATGTCGCCTTCGGGCGATATCGCCGCTCAGCAGCGGGACCTGATCGTCGTTTCGACGGTGCTGATGTTGCTGATCATCGTGCCGGTCATTATCCTGACGCTGTTTTTCGCCTGGCGATACCGCCACTCCAATGAAAGCGCCCCGTACGATCCGGAATGGCATCATTCGACACGGCTCGAAGTCGTCATCTGGTCCGCGCCTCTGGCCATCATCATCGCGCTCGGCGCAGTCACCTGGATCAGCACCCACAAGCTCGACCCTTACCGCCCACTGGACCGGCTTGACGCCGAACGCGCCATACCTGCCGAGACAAAGCCGCTTACGGTCGAGGTCGTGGCGCTCGACTGGAAGTGGCTGTTTTTCTACCCGGACTACGGGATCGCGACGGTCAACGAGATGGCAGCGCCCGTCGACGTGCCGATCAACTTCAAGATCACGGCATCCTCGGTGATGAACTCGTTCTACGTTCCCGCGCTTGCCGGGATGATCTACGCGATGCCCGGCATGCAGACCAAATTGCACGCCGTCATCAACAAGGAAGGCGCGTACGACGGCCTTTCCAGCAACTATAGCGGCGACGGCTTTTCCCACATGCGCTTCAAGTTCCATGGTCTGCAGCAGGCAGGCTTCGATCAATGGGTCGCGCGGGTAAAGACGCAGGGCACCGCTCTCAGTCGCGATGCCTACCTGAAGCTCGAAAAGCCGAGCGCCAAGGAGCCGGTCCGCTATTTTGCCAGCGTCGAGGATGGGCTCTTCAACGCTATCCTCAACATGTGCGCGCGCCCCGGCCAGATGTGCATGAGCGAGATGATGCATATCGACATGGCGGGCGGCGGCGGTACGGAAAGCCACGACAGCCGCTCCAGGCTCGAATATGACAACCGCCATGCCGGCGAAGTTTCCCATGGAGCGGCAAGCCCAGGCGCCACATTCCCCGCCACCGGCAATCCCGCCCGCAGCCCGGAGCCTGCCGAAGGGGTGGATGCGCCGCATCAGCCGTCACAGACGCCAATCCAGCAGGACATGCATGAAGGCCACACGACGCCAGGCAGCGCTCCGGGCGGACCCGCAGCGCCGCAGATGAACCAACCCGGCGCGACGCAGCCCTGACCGGCGTATCAATCGATTTTGGATAGAACCATGTTCGGCAACAACACTTTGACGGAATTCATCTTCGGGCGGCTCTCATGGCAGGCCATCCCCTATCACGAACCCATCCTCGTCGTGACATTCGCTGTCGTGGCTCTGGGCGGACTCGCCCTGCTGGGGCTGATTACCAAATACAGGCTCTGGGGCTATCTCTGGACGGAGTGGTTTACCAGCGTCGACCACAAGAAGATCGGCATCATGTACGTGGTCTTGGCGTTGGTCATGCTGCTTCGCGGTTTTGCCGACGCGATCATGATGCGCATCCAGCAGGCGATCGCCTTCAACGGCAGTGAAGGCTACCTGAACCCGCACCACTACGATCAGATCTTCTCGGCCCACGGCGTGATCATGATCTTCTTCATGGCAATGCCCTTCGTGACCGGCCTGATGAATTATATCGTGCCGCTGCAGATCGGCGCCCGCGACGTTTCCTTCCCGTTCCTGAACAATTTCTCGTTCTGGATGACGACGGCCGGCGCGATCATCATCATGCTGTCGCTGTTCGTCGGCGAGTTCGCCCGCACCGGCTGGCTTGCCTATCCGCCGCTTTCAGGCGCCGACTACAGCCCGGGTGTCGGCGTGGATTACTACATCTGGGGATTGCAGGTGGCGGGTGTCGGCACCACACTTTCCGGCATCAACCTCATCGCCACGATCGTCAAGATGCGCGCGCCGGGCATGACTTTTATGAAGATGCCGGTCTTCACCTGGACCTCGCTCTGCACCAACGTGCTGATCGTCGCGACCTTCCCGATCCTGACCGCAACCCTCGCGCTCCTGACGCTCGACCGCTACGTCGGCACCAATTTCTTCACCAATGATCTTGGCGGCAATCCGATGATGTATGTGAACCTCATCTGGATCTGGGGTCATCCGGAGGTCTACATCCTGATCCTGCCGGCCTTCGGCATCTTTTCGGAAGTGGTGGCGACCTTCTGCGGCAAGCGCCTCTTCGGTTATGCCTCGATGGTCTATGCGACATGCGTCATCATGATCCTGTCGTATATCGTCTGGTTGCACCACTTCTTCACCATGGGCTCTGGGGCGTCGGTGAACGCCTTCTTCGGCATCACCACGATGATCATCTCGATCCCGACCGGCGCCAAGATGTTCAACTGGCTCTTCACCATGTATCGCGGCCGGATCCGCTACGAAGTGCCGATGTTGTGGACGATCGGCTTCATGGTGACCTTCGTCATCGGCGGCATGACGGGTGTCATGCTGGCCGTCCCTCCTGCCGATTTCGTCCTGCACAACTCCCTGTTCCTGATCGCGCATTTTCACAACGTGATCATCGGCGGCGTGGTCTTCGGACTGCTCGCCGGCGTCAATTACTGGTATCCCAAAGCGTTCGGTTACCGGCTGGATCCGTTCTGGGGCAAGATGAGCTTCTGGTTCTGGCTGATCGGCTTCTACGTCGCCTTCATGCCGCTCTACGTGCTCGGCCTGATGGGTATTACCCGTCGTGTCTCCCAGTTCGAGGACCAGTCCCTGCAGATCTGGTTCGTGATCGCCGCCTTCGGAGCCTTCCTGATCGCGCTCGGCATTGCCGCCTTCATCATCCAGCTGGTCGTCAGCTTCCTCAGGCGCGACCAGCTGCGCGATACGACCGGAGATCCCTGGGATGGCCGGACGCTGGAATGGTCGACATCTTCGCCGCCGCCGGACTACAACTTCGCCTTTACGCCGGTCGTGCACGATCATGACAGCTGGTACGATATGAAGCGCCGCGGCTACGAGCGCCCGCTCGCCGGGTTCAGACCCATCCACATGCCGAAGAACACCGGAACAGGCTTGATCCTGGCTGCCATCAGCGTCGCCTTTGCCTTCGGCATGATCTGGTACATGTGGTGGCTGGCGGCCCTGTCTTTCGTCGCGATGCTTGCGGTCGCGATCGGCCACACCTTCAACTACAGCCGGGATTTCCACATCCCAGCCGAAACCGTAACTGCAACAGAGGACGCGCGCTCCCAATTGCTCGCGGAGCGGACCTGACATGGCAAGCACTCTCCAGGCGCAAGAAACCGACAAGCCGGAATTCTACCTCACCGAGGACCACCACCCGGAAGGCAGCACCATGCTGGGCTTCTGGCTCTATCTGATGAGCGACTGCCTGATCTTCGCGGTGCTGTTTGCGACCCACGGCGTCCTTGGCCGCTCCTATGCTGCCGGCCCCTCGCCCGCCGATCTGTTCGACCTGCCGCTGGTGGCCGTCAACACGGCCATGCTGTTGCTGTCGTCGATCACCTACGGCTTTGCCATGCTGCAGATGGAGCGCAATGCCAAGGCCGAGACGCTGTTCTGGCTCGGCGTTACCGGCGTGTTCGGCGCGATCTTCCTGGGGCTCGAGCTCTATGAATTCAATCATCTGATCCATGAAGGCGCCGGTCCCACTCGATCCGCCTTCCTCTCGTCCTTCTTCACCCTGGTCGGCACGCATGGCCTCCACGTCACCTTCGGCATCATCTGGCTGATAACCCTGATGGTGCAGGTCTCGATGCGGGGATTGATCCCTGAAAACCGGCGCCGGCTGATGTGCCTTTCGATGTTTTGGCACTTCCTCGACGTTGTCTGGATCGGCGTCTTTTCCTTTGTCTATCTGATCGGAGTCCTCGGATGAGCTCGCACGCCCCCGCCCACGAAAGCGCCTCCGCCACCCATCACGGCCACAGCAACGGCCATGGAGCCGGCCACGGTTCCCTGAAGGGTTATGTCATAGGCTTTCTGCTTTCCGTCATCCTGACCGCCATTCCGTTCTGGCTCGTCATGGGCGGCGTCTTCGACAGCAAGCTCTTGACCGCCTTTCTCGTCATGGGCGTTGGCGTCGTCCAGATCGTCGTCCACATGATCTACTTCCTTCATATGAATCCCCGCTCAGAAGGCGGCTGGACGATCATGGCGCTCATTTTCACGCTGGTGCTCGTCGGCATCGCGCTCGCCGGTTCGCTCTGGGTCATGCATCATCTGAACGCCAACATGATGCCGATGTCGCCGGAAATGATGAAGAACATGCCGTAGGGATCCGCTACCGTGAATTCGGGAGCGGTTCGCGTGACATCAGGAGAGGAAAAGGCTTCACCGTCTCACCGGTCCCGGCTGCTTTTTGCGACTGCCATGTTGCTGCTGGTCGCAGTTTTCCTGGGTCTCGGCACATGGCAGGTGCAGCGGCTTTTCTGGAAGCTCGACCTGATCGAGCGGGTGGAGGCCCGGGTGCATGCCGATCCCGCACCGTCTCCGGGACCGGCCGAATGGGCCGGCATTACCGCGGAAAAGGACGAGTACCGCCGCATCACTGCAAGCGGCACATTCCTCCACGACAGGGAGGTCCTGGTTCAGGCGGTAACGGTGCTTGGATCTGGTTTCTGGGTCGTGACGCCGCTTCAACGGGCCGACGGTACAACGATCCTGGTCAACCGCGGCTTCGTGCCGGAAGACCGCCGCGACCCGGCGTCACGGGCGGATGGAGAAGTCGCGGGCACGGTTGAGGTTGGCGGACTCCTGCGCATCACCGAGCCGGATGGCGCTTTTTTGCGAACCAATGTCCCCCACAATGACCGCTGGTATTCCCGCGACGTGGCAGCGATTGCCGCCGCCAAAGGGCTCACGAACGTCGCTCCCTTTTTCATCGATGCCGATTCTGCCCCCAATCCCAGCGGCTTGCCGGTCGGCGGGCTGACGGTCGTGCAGTTCCGCAACAGCCATCTCTTCTACGCCATCACCTGGTATTTCTTGGCGGCCATGAGCGCGGGGGCCGCCTATGCGGTCCTGCGCAGGCGGATCGGCTGAAGTGTCACGCGGCCGGATTTGATCGGCGCGGATGCCGATTTTGGCTGGCCATGGGAACCCATGCAGGTTACCTAGGTTTCGGAGGAGCGATGTCCGCCCGTCGTGCAGACATCTTTGAGAGGAGATATCGGGAGGATTTAGCCAAAACAGGAGAGGCTTGATGACCAGAACCGTTTTGAACGCCGTGGGTAAGACGCTTTATTATAGTGGCACCTCGACGGCGTGGTTTTCCGCCACCGGCTCCGGGCCGACCTTATCGGGAACTGCCGGCAACGACTCCATGTGGGGCGATAGTTCCGTCAACGTCACCATGAGCGGCGGTACAGGCGATGACATCTATTACCTCTACTCGAGCATCAATCGGGCCTACGAAGCCGCAAATTCCGGCGTCGATACTATCGACACCTGGATGAGCTATACTCTCCCCCAGAATTTCGAAAACCTCCGAGTGACAGGCGACAAACGTTTCGCTTTCGGAAACAGCGTCGACAACATCATCTCCGGCTCGTCCAGCCGGCAGACATTCGACGGCGGCGCGGGCAATGACGTCCTGATCGGCGGCGGTGGCGCGGACACCTTCATCTTTGCCAAGGGAAACGGCAGCGATCTGATTACCGATTTTGGCGCGGACGACACCATCCGGCTGAACAAGTACGGATTCACATCCTTCGAACAGCTCAGCAGCCATTTCATCCAAGAAGGCGCAAACCTGCGCATTGACCTTGGCGGCGGGGAGAGCCTCGTTTTAGCTGGAACGACGGCGGATAAACTCAACCCAGATCAATTCGCCCTGAGCCTCGACCGCTCCGGGCTGACCCAGACCTTTTCGGACGACTTCAATTCGCTGTTTCTTTACAACGGCACAAGCGGCACCTGGGACGCCAAGTTTCCTTGGGCTCCCGCCAAGGGCAGCTCCATGCCGACAAATGGCGAACTGCAGTGGTATATCAATCCGCTCTATGCCCCGACCGCTTCGGCAAACCCCTTCTCCGTCAATAACGGGGTGCTGACGATCACCGCGAAGCCGACGCCGGCGGCGCTCGAGAGCCTGGTGAATGGATATGACTACACGTCGGGCTTGCTCAATACGCACTCCACCTTCTCTCAAACCTACGGCTACTTCGAGATCCGTGCCGATATGCCCAATGACGGAGGCGTCTGGCCAGCCTTCTGGCTGCTTCCCGAGGATGGAAGCTGGCCGCCGGAACTCGACGTGGTGGAGATGCGCGGCCAGGATCCCAACACCCTCCATGTCTCGGCCCATTCCAACGCCACCGGCACGCAGACAACCCAGAGTTCAGCGGTCAACGTTCCCAGCACCGACGGCTTTCACACCTACGGCATGTTGTGGAATGAAGACGAGATCGTCTGGTATTTCGACGATGTCGCCATAGCCCGTGCCGATACGCCGGCGGACATGCATGACCCCATGTATATGCTGGTCAATCTTGCAGTGGGTGGCGCCGCCGGAACCCCCTCGAGCGGTCTGGTCAACGGTTCCCAGATGAAGATCGACTACATTCGCGCCTATTCGCTGGAAGAGGCTCCGGTTGCCGCGGCCGCAGACACGACGAATGACTGGCTGATGTGAGGTCACGTCAGCCCGACGACGCCGATAGCACTGGCGAGGGCAGGAGGGCGCCATCCTGCCCTCGATCATGACCGGCATTCCCGGATGAGATGACCCGCCAAATTGGGTCGCTCGTGGAGTTCTTGATCTGCCTGTTGTCCTTTATCACCTGTGTTGCCGGATCTGGTTCTGCCGCTGGCTCTGGCAGGAGCAACGCAGTCAATGAACGCTGCGGCGGCCGACAACATAGTGGCTGCCGGCCGGAGACGCTCCATTTTGGAACGGGGGCTGTGGGTATTTAGGAAACGCTGATCATGTTTACTAACGGACCTGGAACTATGAAACCGCAGCAATAATATTCCCGGGGCCGTAGAGACCCCCTTGGTTACCCCACCTGCGGCCGGAAGCTTGGCGGCGTGATGCGATAGGCGCCGCCGAGCCTCCGTCATGTCCTCCCGCGGCTGGCTCCGGCTGAATGTTTTCTTCCGATTCCAAAGGTCACAGGTTCGAATCCTGTCGGGTGCGCCAATCTTTTCAAGTGGATAGGCCGAAGTCCTAAACCTAAAAATTCCTAATAGGAAGCATATAGGAAGCAGGAAACGTTCTGGGAAAACCTGTGTATGGCTCTGCATACGCGAACTCAGACGTATTCCTGACCTGAACGTTAGGCATTCGAAGGGAACAATGAGTTCATCGCTCGCTACGTGAGTCCTTGGCCTTGCCGGCGATTAAAATGCCCGGCTTCTCGCCCTCGATGATGTGAACGCAGTTGGCGTGCCCGAAGATGCCGTTTTCCGTCAGGTTGGTCGACCCGAACAGGAGCGCCTGCAGTTTCCCGCCTTCGCTGAGGACGAGAAACTTGTTGTGCATGAGACGTCCGCGTTGGCGCGGCTTGCACACGTCAGCCAAGCCGGCGTCTTCAATCGCCTTTTCGTTCTTCTCCCATGACCCGGTGTCGCTCTCAATATCATCGTAGATGATCGAGAGATGAACGCCTCGTCTCTCCGCCGCTTTCAACGCGTCCTGGACGGCCGGCCATTGAAACTCGTAAAAGGCGCCCTCTAAGCTCCAAGCGTCGTCCTTAGCCCGCTCGATGAAAGCTACGATGGATTCTAGCAACCCGCGCGACAGCCATTCGTAGGCGCCTGGCCGGCCTTGGAGGGCAGCTTGTTTCGAACCGCCTCGCATATTCCTGAGTTGCGGGAGAACCGCGGTTGAAGAAGATGCTATGATCCTGACCGACACTCGGCTCGGTGTGCACCTTGCCCTTGACGCGACCGTCCTGCCGCGGGTTCGCCATACATCGCGACGACCTCGTACTCATAGTCCCGCTCGGGCTTTGCAGAATAGTCTGCCCATTGAAAGGTTTGGAAGGGATGGTAGAGGCTAGAGAACTGCTCGCCGGGCGCCGGGTGTTTCTCGACCGTCTCAAAGGTCTTCCATCCAGTAGGTCTCGCCTTCGGTGAAGTCCATGCGCCTAATAGCGAAGCCGCGGAGGCCAGCTCGCTTGGCTCCTTCGATGGTCCAACCAAGCAAAACCACGTAACTCCCGGCGACAGCGTTTACGGTAATTCTTTCGTCACTTAACCGCTTCCTCATCACACGCCCCGCGCGCCGAGTTGAAGAACACGCTATAGCTTAGATTGTATGACGGATCGAGGACTATTCTTGGACGTGGTTGGGACACCAGGGAGCGTGGGCTAGAGAACCGCTGCGTCGTGCCGGTGACACGGTTCGCTGAGTCTGACCCTGCCAGCAAGGTCGAAGGCGGAAGAACTCCGAACGCCTGGTTTGCCGGGGACGAAACCGAGCCACTGATGTTCTTCGCGGGGCTCTGGGTGCGCAATTGGCAATGCGTTCGGAAGGTCAAGGAAGGGCTGATCACCTGCGACCTATTTGCCTTCCTGACAACGGAGCCGAACAGCATCGTCGCGCCGATCCATCCAAAGGCCATGCCGGTGATCCTGAAGACTGAGGAAGAGGTCGAGGCGTGGCTGACGGCGCCGTGGGAGGAAGCGAAAACGCTTCAGCGGCCCCTGCCCGATGATCAGCTCGTGCTGCTGCCAAAGATGGAGCAGGCGGCCGACGAGGACAAAGAGCCGACTCTGCTATGACTGACGAAAGCCGCTCAGCTAACCCGGCCGCCAGTATTCACGTCAATCATTATTGCTGCATTGATGGCTGCGGGAAATGGGGAGGCTTTGGATTTGCGCGATCGCGCGGGGAAACACCGACTTGGTGGTGTTGGGAGCATTATCCGCATAGGCCCAATTCAGAGCGATCGGAGGCGATCGAAATTGCCGCATCATTGATTGTCAGCGAATGATTAGACTACTTTACGTACTTTTAACGTCTTCGCTCTGGTTGCTTGCCCAACCTGCCGCAGCAATTGAGGAATGTTCCGGGGGAGACCGGGCCGCCCGTCTCGTCACCTGCCTCGTCGACGGCGATACGGGGTGGGAGCGAGGCGTGAAATGGCGGCTGCTGGATATCGACACTCCGGAGACGTTTGAGGCGGAGTGCGAACGGGAGAAGGAAATCGGTGAGAAAGCGAAGCTGCGGCTTCAGTCGCTGATGGCGAAAGGATATCGCCTCGTCGACAGCGGAGGGAAGGATCGGACATCCGACCGCCGCGCCCTCGTAAGGGTTATGCCTCCTGACGGACGAGACGCTGGCAAGGTACTCGTGAAAGAAGGCCTTGCCCAACCCTGGCCGAACACAGGGAATCGCTGGTGCGATGTGAGGTGGCGCGGTTACTAACATTTCCTGGAAGTCGAATGGGGTTCACGGCCCATGGCGGCGGCAATCTTTCGCCAGTCACTGCCACCCATTCCTGGTATTCTTAAGATTTCCGCAGAAGGCAGATGTTGCAGATCCTCCGCCCTCTCGAATCCGAGTTGCTTGAGCTCGGCGAGAAGTGAAGGTTTGATTCTCAGGTCTGAGAGATTTGTAGCCATAACCAAGGAAGACCATACCCTTGCCGGTCCGGCAATTGTCGAATCCTACAAGGCTCACTTCGCCGGCCCGAAGCCCTTCCCTCTGCTTCGGCGGCCTTGAGTGCTACTAAATCCCCGATCTGCATTTGCCTTGGGCATGGTAGATATCCCTCCCCCACCCGTTCTACCTGATGACGAGAACCGTCACCTGCACTGCCAGATGGCGGTCGAGCTTCCCATACAAGACGTGATCGAAGCAGCCGTAGCCGCAGGATGGAGCGAGGCGGAAGCGCTCGCAGCTATCATCGAGGTTGCGGACAACCTCATGCTGGCGAACGTCAACAACGCAGAGCTTGACGCTCTGTTGAAGGCGATGAAGCGAAAACTGGAATGACTGGCGACTGCCCAATTTCTTGACATAGAGATGAAGCGCTCCAGGTAGGGCACGTCTTGTTGGAAACGCCGGGAGCATCCATGATCCGATATTACGTTGCCTTCGCGTTCTCGCTGACCGTGGCCCTCGCATCGCTGATCGCATCGTCGCGGTCGGTAACCCTGCTTTATTGAGCGGCTCCAACAAGGCAGCCGGAGGATAGAATTTGTATTTGGAAGGCGGAACGAAAGTGGATTTCGAGCGTTTATGTGCATATTTATCAGATCGTTAGCATGTATTACACACTTATGTTGACTTCCTCACTTGTGCGAGGTAGTTTGCCCACCACTGAAACTGATACTTGTCGCGTTGGGCGAGACGCATGGCAGCTTCGAAGTCGCGAGGTATCCCGCCCAGATCATAGCTAACGGCGCCGGGCATCGACTCTAGTCTTCCCTCAATGACCCTAATCGCATGATAGGCGACGTCTATGCCAATCCACCGCCGGCCGGCGGCTTGCGCGGCTGCAACGGTGGTACCGCACCCGCAAAACGGATCTAGCACGACATCGCCGGAATTCGAGGATGCACGAATAGTACGGTCGAGCAACGCTATTGGCTTTTGGGTCGGATATCCGAGACGTTCTGCAGCCTTTTGGTTGAGGCGATCAATATCGGTCCAAACATCTCCGACAGTGATCATGCGATTTTCCGGCACAAAGGGTTCGCTGGCCTTGCGCCGCGGCCACCCGCCATTCTTGGGCCAATGAATTTCGCCGGCGAGATCGAGGCGCTCCAGTTCAGCGACCGATTTTCCCCAATGGCGGCCGAGGGGTGTCGGATCATATCCTCGCCACGGCTTGCCGCTTTCACCTTCCTTGGTCACACCAGCTCCGGTCAGCTCGAATGTCTGGTACTTTTGGCCATCCTTTCCGAGAATCAGTGTGTGCGGCAGCTTTTGTGCATCGCCCTTCATCATTTGTGGATTGAAGCTCCGGATACTGCTGCCTTTGTACACCAGGATGACATCATGCAGCCGCGGCCACTTCCCTGTGGTGCTCCGGGCGTTCGTACGCTTCCATATAATTTCAGCATCGAACATCACAGGGCCGAATATCGCGTCCAGAACGATCTTCAGGTAGTGGCTCGCGGTCGGATCACAGTGCAAGTAAAGCGATCCGGTGTTTCGAAGCACGCGGCGCAGTTCCGACAACCGCTGGGCCATCATGACTAGGTAGGCCATCATGTCGCTTTCGCCCAAAGCTGAATGAAGTGCGTGAACAATATTGGCGACCGGGCCGCCATTCATCATAATCTCGTCAATTGCCCACTGAGCTTCGTTGCCCCACGTCCAAGTGTCCCTGAACGCTTCAACTTGAGCGCTAGCCGCTTCATCCTGGGGAGTCTTAAACAGAGGCCCTCAAAGAGATCAAGAAAGGGCCGGATCGCGGGATTGACGGCCAAATGTTTTTCATGAACGGTCCGCGTGGTTGGGGGAGGATTTTGACATCTGTAAAGGGCGGGCAGAACGTTGGTGCCAAAGATGTCCGCGAATTCAAGGCGGTAATCGACCGCGAGCGCGCTGAGATGGGCCTCTTCATCTGCCTGAAAGACGCCACTCGTGAAATGAACGCCGAGGCCGCTTCGTTCGGCTTCATTGAAACCGCTCATGGTCATCTCCCTCGGTTGCAGATCGTGACAATTTCCGACTGGTTCAAAGGACGCAGGCCTGCGCTACCGTCATTGGGCCATGTCTCTCGCGAGTATTTCGAGCCGGGCAAGCAAACCAAGCCCTCGAAGGCGAAGCGGCCGGATCCTAATGCGCCGGAATTCACATTCACCTTCCCTAGTACGAAGGCCGATTCAACGGTGATTCATTTCAATCCTGCTGCTATACGTGATCAAGCTTAGCAACGATAAGGTAAACCATCACACTCATTTCATCGAGCCGTACGACTCGGTTCCGCGCTCCCGGTCTTTAGTTGTGGATCCATTCTAACTACCGGCGGCTGAAAGCCGCTGGCGCTCCATTCGATCGATCCGCTCCCGAAGGTCAAGCAGGATATCCCTCGCGCCGTAGACGCTTCCCTGAGCCTGCTTCACTTCATCCAACTGCCGCTGGATATCCGCGCGCTGTTCATCGTAGCTATTGAAGACGCGATCGAGCTCCTTGCGAGGAACTTGCTCTTCCCGAAGCTCCTTGATCATCGCTTCGCTTCTCTGCCGGTCCTCGGCTCCTCTCGCCGTTCGCCACTCCAGTTCCTTCTGCGTCACCATTTTATCAGTGAGCAGTGCTACGCTTGATTTCAGGTCGCTTGTTGCCTCGCGAATGGGGAGGTATGCCAGACCGCCGAGCATGGCGGCGAATGCCAGGACGACGCTCAAGGCCTGCCATTGCGGCCGACTTCGTTCTGCGAGATTGGCAGAGAGCGCGGCGACTGAGGTCCGCATCTCGCTCGCCAGCGTCGTCATCCCGTTTTCCATGGCCTTGAAGCCAGCGCGCATCTCGGCTTCAAGATCCGTCTGGCGCCGGCCAAGGTTGGTGACCCGCTCGCGAAGCTGGGCGGTTACGGCGTCCGTATATATGCGGTTCACGTCGTTTCCATTCGCCATATCGTCATTCCCTGCCATCAGTCCCCAGACCCTTTCAATGCTTCATCAGGTGGTTCGTGCCGCATGAGGGCGGCGAAGGTATCTAGATCAATCGATATTCTCGTTCCCGGCTCATCGACGCGCTACGATCCCGGACGCAATCACCTGCCGAATAGGAACTCGCGATGCTGCGATGCAACGCCTGCCGGGATACGGGATGGGTTTGTGAGATCCACCCTAATCGGCCGTGGACAGGGACGCATGGCTGCGGCTGTGGAGCAACGGGAACGCCCTGCCCGGATTGCAATGAGACGAGCACGCGCTTTCCCGATGTGACGAAGGTTTATCGGTCGGTGATTGATGTGACCGGGAAGAAGGTGAACTGACCCGCGGGGGAGGCGATCAGCCAGCAGCCCGGTATAAATCGTTCGATCTATGTCACGGAAATTTCACGCTAATCGCAATCTCGTGTTTGCTAAAAGGACCTCGCCAAACTGACTGTTGGCGGGTCGGACGGGAAAAACGAACCGACCCGCCCTTCTTGTTTCTGTACTGCGTCGGCAGTGGGGTTCGCGTCCTGGCGGACCGGCGCGGACCCCATCCTCTGTGTTTAGGGGCGACGGGTACTGCGAGCCTGCCGCGTCACCCAAATGGGTGAGATCCCCAACGCGCTCATCATATCGGATGACCCGAGAAACATCACCGAGGGCCAATCGTTTTGTAGTGTCACGGGGGCGGACTTTTCCCTTCCTCGACCATCCCGAGTTCGCTCTCCGTGACGCCGTCTGTTGGAGAGCTTCGATGACTAGGTTGTATTATCTACTTGCCCACGTCTTCCCGCGAAGGAGGCGGCAAAGTTCCACCCGTACCCTGACCATTGCTGAACTGATCAGGGCCGGCGCGGGAAATTAAAAGCGGCCCTAAGTTCCAGCTGTTCGATCACGCCGGCCATCCCGCGGACCGATCGGTTTGCCGCGCTGGCCGGACGACTTGCCATTGTCTTTTAAGCTGATCTGCCGCGATTTTGCTCCGGACGGGAACTGTCACGGTAATGGGTTGTTGGTTGTCTCGTCCCTTAAAGAGCGCCGCCAATGCCACTCATCTATTTTCATCAAAACTACCTAGAGCAACTCATCGTTGACCCGGACGGAAGCGATCATGCTGATCTTCAGTCCGCTGAATCGGAGGCGGTCTCGGCAATTCGGGAGCTTGCGGCTCAGTGCCTGCGAGAAGGTAAGGAGTTCAAGCTCTGGAGCATCCGATTATGTGATGTTGACGGTAACACTCTGCCTGAGGTGTTCGCCCACGATGCGCTTGCAGGCATTTTCCCGCCTGTGTTTTACCCATAACGCGGTAATTCATCAGGGTGGAACGTTTCTCGCCCCCTCTAGTTAGGATCAAGAAGCGAGTGGTCTCCACGCCGACCCTCGGCCCGCTTCTCCCGTGATGATGTTGAAGGAAAGGCTTGCTTTCGGGCAGGCCTTTCCATTCAAATTGCGAGCCTTGCATGCGTGATCCAAAACCATGGCATCAGCCTGTTACTCTCAGAATCCCAGATGGGCCTACAGTAACGGTACCGAACTCAGAGGCGGCATTGATTTCACTCGATCTATGGCCCACGTCCGACATCCACACCGTGACCACCATCAGAAACACTCTCGTCGACGTTCTTCGCGGGGCGAGGACGATCCGGGAGGGAAGAAAAGCATTTATTGATGGTGCTCGCCAACTCGGCATCAAGGTGGTCGCTGAGTAGCCGCGGTGTTGTTACGGCAATGGCCTATCCAGCTTGATCTGCCTCTCCACCGTATTGTTGATGAAGTCCCAGCGCATGCCGATCGGCTGCCTCTCCAGGTCGTAATGACCGTTGAAGTATTGGATCAAGGCCGCCTCGCCTTCCATGTCGTGCCAGTCGGCGTCGCGCCAGCCGCGCTAGACCCGGGCGTAGGACCGGAAATCCACGAGTTCGAATGAACGCTCAAAGTCCTCCCGCATCGCTTCAACGAACTGACCAGCCGCATCGATCAGTTCTTCCCTGCTGACCTTCGCCATCGATATATCCTCGATATAGACCTGAAATCTCAGGTCACAGGATCTACATCGGTGAGAGGCCGCGCGCAAACACGGGCCTTTGCGATTGTGGCCGGGGCGAGGAACATCCGGAACGAACTATCGACTGGAGGATTGTGAGTCCGTCGCGATCCGCGACAAGGAGCCAGCAAATGCCAAACGAGAAAAAGCCGGACGAGCAGCAGAAGAAGCCCGAACAACAGCCCTATCAAAACCCGGGCAAAGACAAAAATCACCCGGGAGACGACGCGGCCGTTGACGCCTCGACTGAGCCTCGAACAGGGGAGCCGGCAAAGCGCTGAATAAAGTTCCGCCCGGGTAAGGCCCTGGCCAGAAAAGACTTTCCAAGGATCGAGAAACGGCATCATCGGCCGTCCTCGCGTGGTCAGGGCGATGGGTGGAACAGAGGCATCCCCTTAAAAGTTCTGCGGCATGCCACTGACGCACCACGAGAGACAAGAGATCTTCGAGGAAGGGAAGCATGCCGCCTCCCTCGAGCAAAGCACTATCGTTTGCCCCTATCTGGATGACGAGACTGCAGAGTGCCGATTCCGATGAATCCGCCCCATTGTTCCGAGATGATTGCGCCCCCGGATTCCGGGATGATCTCGCCCCCTGTTTCAGCGGGGTCTGCAGGCAGTGATTGTTGTCAGTTCGTTCAATCCTGGTGTCAAGCTTTTCGAGGCAGATTTCGACGTAGGCTTTCTCCGCTGAGTTCGATGCGGTGGGCGTTGTGGACAAGGCGATCCAGGATGGCGTCGGCGTAGGTGGGGTCCCCAATGACGCCATGCCAGGCGGATACGGGGAGCTGGCTGGTAATGATCGTCGATCGGCGGCCGTAGCGGTCCTCGAGGATTTCCAAAAGATCGTGACGGGCCTGTTCGTTGAGCGGCTCAAGACCCCAGTCGTCCAGGATCAGGACCTGAACATGGCCCAGGGTGCGTTGCAGCCTGGCGTATCTGCCGTCACTGCGGGCGAGCGCGAGCTGGGCAAAGAGCCGAGGGACACGTTGATACAGAACCGAGCGATCGTCGCGGCAAGCCTTATGGCCGAGGGCACATGCCAACCAGCTCTTTCCGACGCCTGAGGGGCCGCAGATAGCGAGATTGTCGTGCGCGCCGATCCAGTCACCACCGAGCAGCTTCATAAAAAGCGCACGGTCGAGGCCGCGTTCGGCACGATAATCGACATCTTCCGGGGTCGCCTGATGACGAAGCTTGGCGAACCTGAGACGCGCCGCAAGTTTGCGGTCGTAACGGGAACTCCATTCCCGCTCGAGCAGCAATCCGAGCCATTCGGCATGCGAGAGATGTTCGGCCTCGCCGTTGGCTACGAGTTCGCCGAAGGCTTTGGCCATGCCGGCCAAGCCCATGGCGTTCAGTCGATCAAGTGTTGGATGAGCAAGCATTCTTCGTTCTCCTTAGTGGTAATAGCGAGGTCCGCGGATGTTCTCGTGGTGGATCGGTCCGTGCGAGGCAGCTCCATTCGAGCTCGCCGTCCGGTCGAGGTGGTTGTCGAGGATGGAGCGCACCGAACCATAGGTCCGGGCCCCGATCTCCAGCGCTCGGGCGCAAGCGGCATTGACCCTGTCGCGGCCCAAGCTCTTGTTAAGGCGGATAATCCCGAGGCAGGCGCGAAAGCCCTGCTCGGGATGCGGCCGGTCGGCAAGGATGCGCTCGCACAACAGGTCGACATCCGGCCCCATGGCAGAGGCTTCGCGTCGAATGCGTTCGATCGTCCAGTCGGCGAACCGACGATGCGCCGAGGGCATATGATCGGGGATGGTCGTGTGCTTGCCGTTCCCGCTCGAGCGGCGGTGAGCGGCAATCCGCTCGCCCTTGTGGAATATCTCGATTGTATTGGCGGTGATGCGCGCCTCTACTTGCTCGCGGGCAAAGCGATAGGGAACTGAATAATAATGCCGTTCGATCTCGACGTGGTAATCCAGCCCGGCACGCCGGACACGCCATTCGGCAAAGACATAGCGCTCGACAGGCAAGGGCCGCAAAGCCGGACGATCAAGCTCTTCGAACAGTTGACGACGGGTAACGCCAACCCGGCGCAGGACTCGCTTGTCGTTGAGGTCGCAAAGCAATTCGGCGATCGCCGCATTCACCTCGGCCAGCCTGTAGAAGACCCGATGGCGCAGGCGACCCAGCAGCCACCGCTCGACAATGCGAACCGCGGCTCCACTTTCGCCTTGTCGCGCGGCCGCCGCGGCCGCGTCGGAAGGACGGCGCTCCCATAGTGCGCCGCCATTGCGCTATAGGTCCTGTTGACCTGGGGATCGAAGTGGCATGCCTTGATGATCGCCACCTTGGCATTGTCGGGAACCAGCAAGGCTGGCGCACCACCAAAAAACTCCAGCGCCTGGACATGGCATTCAATCCAATCGGGTAGTGTCTCTGTCCAGCGCGCCTGCGCAAACGAAAGGCTGGACGCTCCCAGGACCGCCACGAACAAGTGCGCCTGTCGCGTCTTGCCCGACAGCCGATCAACGACGACCGTGACCGTGTCGCCGGCATAATCGACGAACAGCTTGTCGCCGGCAGCATGATCTTGCCGCATCGTCACCGGCAGCTTCAGCGCCCAGCCGCGATAGAGGTCACAATACCGGCTGTAGCGGTAGCCGTCGGGATAACGGCTCATGTATTCGTCCCAGAGAATTTGCAGCGTCACGTGCTTGCGCTTCAGCTCGCGATGGACCTGCGCCCAGTCCGGCTCCGGCGCGCGACGATGACCTGTCTTCGTCCCGGCCGCCTTGTAAAGCGCCGCCTCCAGGACGGCATCGCTCACGTCATCATCCAACGGCCACGAAAGACCCGCAACCGTTGCCCGCCGCAGCGTCTCGCGCACCGTCGACGGTGCTGCCCCGACCCGAACCGCAATCGATTTGTGGCCCAGTCCTTGTTCGAAACGATATCTCAGTATCTCGCGGACACGCCGCATCTCCAGTCTCTCCGCAGGCATCCCGTTCCTTCCTCGTCAACATCGACGGAAGGAACTTCACACCGGCAGAACACCCACGCCACATCCCTGCCAAAGGGGGCGGCATCATCTCGGAACAAGGGGGCGACTATTTCTCGGAATGGAGGGGCGAGATCATTTCGGAATCAGGGGGCGGTTTGCCTCGGAATTTGCATACAGAGCGCTGCGCCATCTGGATGGCCGGTTACCGGTCATTTCAGGGCCGACGATGCGAACTACGCGGAGAGCCTACTCCTTTAAGTCGGTTGCTTCCCCCAGTGGGACGTGACCCTATGAAGTTCTCGACAGACTGTTTGGAGGCCCGGGCGGGAAAAACGCCTGGACCTTCTCTTTGCTCACCACTCGATCGTGGGGTGGCCGTATGCGAACGTAAACGCGTTGAGACCCAGCATTCGATAAGTGCTACGATGACTGAGATCGATGTACGCAGGGACCATCCCGGCCGTTGCCATCCTTCATGAGGATTGAATGGCCGCCCTATCATCGAGATTTGCCGTTCGCCAAGAACGCGATCGCAGCTGGACAGTGTATGACACCTTTACCGACCGGCCGGCTATTCCATCGACATGGTGTTTAGTCGATCTTTCAGAAAGCCAAGCCAACATCTACTGCGCGATCATCAATGCCAAGGACGCCAACCGTATTCGGGGTGGTCTGAGCTAATTTTTTGGGGGCTGGGTACTCGCGGGCGACGTGGTCTCCTGAGAAGTGAGGTCGATTGTCGCCGCCCCGCAGTCTTCTGATCATGAGCCAGGCATTCGGCCTGCGGCCAGACGCGCGCGCCGCAGACGCCGGCGACAGTGTCGTCGATACCTTCCTGGGCGACCGTCGGTGGTTCCCAATAGCAGTCCCTGGTCGCTATTGGCGCCCAGAGCTCCGCTATGAGATCCTCGATTCATGTGGGAAAGTCGTGACCAGTAGGCGCGACTGAAGAGCTTTCCCGGTCAAAATCGGGCGGATCACACACACGGTACGAATGCAGAGCTCGCTGCAATGCTGAAGGCGCTGAAGCGTACCCTCTGCAATTCTGCAAGACGGCCGTTCTGATTGCCGGTCCGGCTTTTGTCCTCAACCAAGATCACGGAGGCGCCAAGCTGTTTCAGTCGTTCTTCGAAACCGGCATCCATGAGGCTGGTGGCGCTGACGATCGTTAGCCCGTATCTTCCACGCCGCTCCGAACTCCGCGGCTCCGGCGAACACCCGGAAGACCGGGCCATTCTCCACCGGCTCCTCGATCGGGACGAACCGGACCCCCTTGACGTTGATCGTGAGGGTCTTGACCGAGCCGGCGAAGCCGTTTTCGGTGCGGGTGAAAGTGCCGATGGTAGCCATGTCGTGATTTCCTTCTGCTGATCGGGCCGCGCCCATCGCGGCCTCGATGGCGGTCGATGGACCCGTGGACGATCGGCCCGCATCCTCCGGGACCGGAACAACGTGGAGGGCGGCTGGCGACGGCTTTTTTGTCTCGCGATGCAAAGCCGCAGGCGGCGGAAAAAAGCCGATGGCGGACGTTGCGGGATCAAGATCGAGGCGGCGCCTGCGTTGCCGGTCTTCGGTCAGGCCAGCCGAATCGAGGTCGCCTTGGGTGATGTCCAAATTGGCAGGACAAGGAAATCGCCACGTGGCTGCGATCGATTGAGCGCTTTCGCCCGCACCGAAAACGGCTTCGCCGGCTCAACCGCGGCAAGCGCCCGATCGTCGACGTCAAGGGAGTCCGGTTTGTCCCCTTCTTCCTGATATCCGATGGAGAATGAGCCCGACCTTCCGATCGGCGTGGCCGTGATCCGCCTGCTCCAGCGCGGCGTGAGGGAAGTCGCCTGGCACAGCAGGCTGCGGCTTCTCCGTGACGGTTGGAGGCCTGGCTTCCCAATGCCTGCACTTTCTTTGCGAGCTTCTTCGAAATCGATGGCGAGGGCAAGCGCGTCCCATGCCGGTCTCACTGCAGCCGCCCCGATGAGGGCAACTGAGATCTGGACTTCCATGAGCGCCCCGAAGCGGGGCGATGGCAGGCGGACGCCTACCGCCCTCGCCTCAGGGGTGGAGACCGAAGGGTGGAGACCGCGGGGACGGGCTTCGGCGTACTCACCGGATCCGGGTCTCATTGAAGTTGGTGACCATCGTAGTGATAGTAGCCATCAGGGCGGCCATCAGCACGATACCAGCGGCGGCCGCCCACCCATAGATCCCGATTACACCACCGACTGCGGCAGGACCGATTAGCTGACCGAGATTGCTGCCCTGCATTAGAAGTCCGATTGCCACAGGAGCAAGCGCAGCGGACGGCACCGAGTGAGGGGCGGATGAGATTAGAGTCGCCGGGATCAGCCCCCCAATGGCAGAGAATAAGAGGCAGAGCAGGAAGGTCGGCGTAGGGCCAAAGACTTCTAGAAAAACACCGACCCCGGCCAGGCCCATGATCAGATATGCTCCGATCAGAATTAAGGAACGGCTGGCACCAAGCGCCAGCAGGTAGCTCGCTCCGAGGTTGCCGATAATGTTGGCGCCGCTCGCCAGCGCACTGAGCAGCCCGGCGGTGCTGTGCGCGACCTTCATGTCCTCCATCAAAAGCACTGGGAGAAAGCTGAAGAGGGCGAAGAAGATTGTGCTGTAGCAGGCAAAACAAGCCGCTAGCAGGATTGGTCTCCTGCTTGTCATGACGTGCAACGCGTCGGAGATCGTGCGCCTCCACGCGACTGACCTCTGGCCTAGAGCTGGTGGGAGTACCGCCCACCCAGCAAGAATAGCGACTGCCGCGAGGCCGGCACTGCCCCACCAGAGCATGCGCCAGTCGCTGAATAGAGGGCCAACGAGCATGGCAAGCGCCATGCCGGCCGGCATGAAACAACTCCACAGCGCGAAAGCGAGATCGCGTTGCCTGGAGCTTACCACCCGGCCGAGGATGGCCGGCCCGGCAACAGTAACCAGAAGAAAGCCGAAGCCTTCCAGAACCCGCGAAGCGAGAAGCACCGAATAGCTGGGCGCTATCGCGCCGATGATAGTGCCCAAAACGATTGAAGCCAGGCCGAGGATCAGAATGCGGCGATCCCCCGCGCGAACTACGAGCGAGCCGGCGGGAATCCCGCCAACCAGCCCAAGAACAGCGAAGATTCCCGTCAACCAGCCTGCCGCTGCGAACTCAAGGTTTAGGTCCGACTGCAGTATGGGCGTGGCGATGGAGGTTTTGCCAACCTGAAGTGCGGTGATGATACCAGATCCGACCACCACGCTGATAACACCCCAGTGCGTATTGCGCGGGGTCGCTGCGCATGCTGTTGCCATCAAGCCGCCTCCGTCAGCCGGGCAGCCGCCAGCGCACGGGCGATGTTGGCTACATGACGGCCTTGAAAGCGTGCGCCCTCCAGTTCATTGAAGCTGGGCTGCCGATCTCCCCCCTTGCCGTCGTCGGCGAGGGTCGAGGCGCCGTAGGGCGAGCCGCCGGTGATCTCGTCCATGCGGCCTTGGCCTTTAAAAGTGTATGGCAGCCCCACCACCACCATGCCAAGATGGAACAGGACAGTGTGCACGGACAAGATCGTGCTTTCCTGCCCACCATGCTGGCTGCCGGTGGAGGTGAAGACACTGCCGACCTTACCCACCAGCTTGTCCTCGAACCAGAGGCCGCCGCACTGATCGAGGAAATTCTTCATTTGCGAGGCCATATTGCCAAAGCGCGTGGGCGTGCCGAAGATGATTGCATCATAGTCAGGCAGTTCGGCCACGGTCCCGATATCCGCGGGCTGATCGCGCTTATATCCTGCCTTCTCAGCAATGTGATCAGGAACAAGCTCCGGAACACGTTTGACCACGGCGACAGCTCCAGCATCTCTCGCTCCTTGGGCCACGGCCTTCGCCATCGTTTCGATATGACCATAAGACGAGTAGTATAGCACCAGCACCTTCGTCATTTGCTTTTTCCTCTGCTGCTTCTCATGTGATGCGGAGAGGATATCCTTTTGCTTGGTATGCGGGAGTGAGATAAGATTCATGAGTTTGATCGATAGGATAGATCATGCTGGATGTACTAACGTTGGATCAACTGCGGGTCTTCGTGACTGTGGCCGACAGCGGCAGCTTCCGCTCCGGCGCTGCAAGACTGTCACGAGTCCAATCGGCCATCAGCCACGCCATTGCCAATCTGGAGGCTGAACTCGGGGTCACTCTGTTCGACCGGAGCGGGCATCGCCCGACGCTGACCCCTGAGGGGCAGGCGCTGCTGGCCAACGCCCGAGAGATTCTTCTCCGGGTCGATGCCATGCGGGCACGAGCCCGTGATCTGGGTGAAGGTGTAGAGCTCGAGCTATCTCTCACGGTAGACGCCCTGTTTCCTATCTCAGCCGTGGGTGCGGCATTGACGGAGATGCGCGTGACCTACCCCTCGGTGTCGATCCGGCTGGCGGTCGAGCCCCTCGGGGGACCGATCAGGGCATTGATCGAGAAGCGTAGCGCGCTTGCCATTGTTGTAGGCGAGGATTTCCGCGATCCGCGGATTGAACTCCAGGCTATCTCCTCCATAGAACAGGTAGCTGTGGTGTCACCAGTGCATCCGTTGGGGCTGCGTTCAAAGAGCGACGATCTCGGCTTGCCCGATCTTGCCGACCATCTTCAGATTGTCTTAGCCGATCCCACCCCTCTGTCGGAAGGGCGCAGTTTCGGGATCCTGTCGCCCCAGACCTGTCGTGTCAGCAGCCAGGACACCAAACGTGCCATGATCCTGGCGGGCTTGGGATGGGGGCGCCTGCCCTTGTGGCTGGTCGAGCGCGATCTGAGGAAAGGGCATCTGGTGCGGGTGGCCGCTATGGCACTCGGCCGGAACAGCCAGGTGTCAGCGGAGGCGTTTATTGCCCACCGCCTGGATCAACCGCTTGGGCCTGCCGCTCATGCCTTCCGAACAGCACTGGCACAATACATTGCTTTTCCACCGAACGACAGCTGCGCGCCCAGCAACGAATCGTGATTCGTATTGCTGAATCAAACAGATCCCTAAAAGACACTGGGACGAACTGTGCTGAAGTGTCGGAAAGCCTTCTGCTTCTGCTGTCAGCAAGGCAGACGGTAGCTCCGGCGAAAGGGGCTACTCCGCTCGTCCTCAGATACTTTCAATATTGTTATGTCGCCAGCGCCCCCAGGGTACCCATCGTATCCTGATCGCCGCGCTATAGTTCGGGCCTGTTCGAGAAACTGCTCCATATGCTCGTAGTATAGCACAGAGCAAAAGTCGTTTCCCGGCTCGGCCCCAGACCGCCGTCAGTCGCGAACGACTACACGACAGCACCTACATTCCATCTACGTTCCGGTCGCTGGAGCCGCGCGAGACGACCGGTACGGACTCGATCTCTACCAGGAGGCCGTTTTTCTTGAGAAAGCGCCTGAAATTGTCGCGCAATGCCCCGAGTGGAAACCGACCAACCGCAGCGTCGCGACAAGCCCGCAGCATGGTCTCATACGCCATATCCCGCTTGTCCGCAGGCCACTCCTCCAGGAAGTCAAAGATGTCGTCGAGGCAACCTACCTCCTGAACGAAGTGCTGTCTTTGCACAAAAAGAGGTCGGCTGAACAGACTGCCAGTCATTGGGTCCTCCATCTGCCGAAGTGATACGAAGAATTTAGTAGTTCCTAATTGTCCGTTCAAGAATGCCGCTCGGCGCCTTGAGGCAGACTCTCCGCTTCACCGACCTTTTGCCTGGTACGGTTCACTAGGTGATAGAACGGCGAAGCGAACCTACCACATTGCCCAAAACGGAGTTCGCCCCGCACCGCGTTCACCACATCGTTGCAAAGATCGCAAAATCGCAACACGCGAGAGATCGTACAGCGCATCGCTGTTCACCGCAGAGATCAGTCTTATCACTTAGGATGCCCCGGCATCAGCCCCAAGTCAGCGGGCCCAGGCGCAGATGAAGGAAGGGCGTTCTCGATCAGGTTGACCAGCATCCGCCAGTTTCCCCCGGCGCGGATGTTTTGGAACAATAGGCGCAAGGTCCTGGTTCTTTAGTCTTACCAACAAGGAGACGGCTATGTCACGATCCAGGCGTGATCACCTCGGAAATGAACTTGTGGCGCTGCTTCCAGCACTTCGTGCGTTTACGCGGCGTTTCGAGCCTGATCCTGTAGACGCGGAGGATCTTATTCAAGACACTATGATAAAAGCACTCTCCAACCTCGACAAATTTCAGGATGGTACGAGGTTGAAGTCGTGGGTATTCACGATCGCGAGGAACGCCTTCTGCACCCGCTACGCCGCCCGCAAACGCATGGTCGTGGGACTGGAGGCGTGCATATCCGAATTGCCGGCTGTCGCCCCACCGCAGGAATGGGCTGTTTCCATGAGCGAATTCGAAAGAGCCTACTGGGCTCTACCTCCAATAAACAGGATTGCCATTGACCACGTCATGTTCCGGGGTTCGAGCTATGAGGATGCAGCCCGGGTCTGCGGATGTGCGACCGGAACGATTAAAAGCCGCGTGAACCGCGGACGCCAGATGCTGCTAGTTGCCATGAACCCAGTTCCCCGATCAATCTAGGGTTTCCGGGAGATGAGGCCAATCGTTTCCATCTAGACGGAGCTTCGGCTGGCGCACCACGAACGGCGGCATTACGCAATCGACCAGAGGCGATTGCTGCAACGCCAACAAGAGGCGGATCAATCGGCGGCTGCATTGCCAGCAGATGATGTCACTACCCGAACTTCCCCCTTGCTATCGACGACATCGACCACGACCTGCCCACCCGATCGGCGGATGGAAACGTCGGCCGAGCCGCCAGCGATCAGAAGATGCCGCAAGGTGACCTCGTCGAGGAATGCCGGAAGCTGAGGCTCATTGAAGCTGATCTGTAACGCATGCGGGTCGAAATCGAGGCCGAGGCATGATTGCAGCAGCGAAAGCGGAGCGGCCGCAGCCCAGGCCTGCGGTGAACAAGCCACGGGGTAGAATGTCGGCCCGTGGGCGCGCTGGCGGGGCAGCCCGCAGAACAGTTCGGGAAGCCGCCGCAGGTCAATATAGGTCGAGGCCGCAAACAGCCCGTCGAATATCCGTGCCGCGTCCGTGCGAAAGCCATATCGCGCTAAGCCGCTGGCGATGATTGCATTGTCATGCGGCCAGACCGAGCCATTGTGGTAACTCATCGGATTGTAGCGTGCTTCTCTCGATGCGATGGTGCGAATGCCCCAGCCGCAGAAGGAGGATGCACTCATGAGCGTACGCGCGACCCGTCCTGCTCTTTCCGGATAGGCAATGCCTGTGAAGAGCGCGTGGCCGGCATTCGACGAGCGAACCCGGCATGGGCGCTTATCGCCATCCAGCGCCAGCACATAAGTGCCGAGCTCCTCGTCGAAAAACGCCGCATCGAAGGCGCGGCGCAGGCCTTCCGCCCTCGCCTGGAGGTGGGCGACCCGTTCGGGCCGATCGAGCCGACGGAAAATCTCCGCAGCACTCAGCCACGCGCCATAGACATAGGCCTGCACCTCGGCAATGGCGATCGGACCTCGGGCCAGCGTTCCGTCGGCATGGAAGACAGAATCCTGGCTGTCTTTCCATGCCTGGTTGATCAGCCCCTCTTCCGTCTGCCGCCCGTATTCGACGAAACCGTCGCCGTCGCGATCGCCGTGCTCGTCGATCCATGTCAGCGCCGCTTCGATATGCGGCAGAAGACGGAAGATCGTCGAAAGTTCGCCCGTCCGCTTCAGGTAGTCGCCGGCCAGCATGAGGAACAGCGGCGTCGAATCGATGCTCCCGTAATAGCGTCGGAAGGGAACCTCTCCGAGTTCGGCCATTTCGCCGTAGCGGACCTCATGCAGGATTTTGCCTGGCTCTGCATCGGAGGCCGGGTCCACTTCCGTCGCCTGGTTGGCCCCCAGATGGCCGAGCACGCCGCGTGCTATCTCCGGGTCGAGCCAAAGCGTCTGCAGCGCCGTGATGAGGGCGTCTCGGCCGAAGACGGTGCTGAACCATGGGATGCCGGCGTACGGATAGGGGCCTTCCGGCTTGTCGGTCATCAGCATGTACAGATCGGAAACGCTGCGGCGAACGGCTTCATTGAAGATATCGTTCGAGGTCACGATCGACGCCGCGCGCGAAGACGAGCCGCGCAAGGCACGACGGGCATCCCGCAAGGCAAAAAAGAACGAGCGGTAGCCGGCTCTATCGGTTGGCGCCGCTTGGTCGCAGCCGATCTCGATGAACAGCGACCGGCTTTCGTGCGGCGCCAGGTCAAGGTCATAGACGGCAAGGTCGCTGGCGAGCCTGTCGGGCTGCGGGTCGAAGGAGAGCCGTGTCAGTCGTTTCTGACTGTCGAGACCGATGTAGGAAAGGAGGATGGAATTCTGTTCGATGACAGCCGGAAGCTGGCGCCCCTTTCTGGCCCTAACCGTGCCGCGGACCTCGAAAAGATCGGCAAAGTCTGCCGCAAACGCGATCTCGATGCGGATACGCTGCGGCCGCTCGTGATAGTTTTTGACGGTCAGCCGCTCGTGGCAGCTGGCCTTCCACAGGAAGCGCGACCTGCGCAAATGGATGAGGTCATGCTCTAAAATGAGCTTGCCGTTGTCGTCGAAAAGATCAGGATTGGTCAGGTCGCACGTCAGTGTTGCGTTGTCGTCGCGCAATGTCGACGACAGCAGCATCGGGCGCTTCCCGTTGATCGACAGGTAGAGATGGGAAAGATAGCGGGTATCCCGGTGAAAGAGCCCTTCCGGGCTGCCTGGGCCGGAAAGTGCGTCGCCGTTGTGGTCGAAGAGGGCGAAGGTATCGCCGTGTTTCAGGGTGCGTGGCCGCCGCTCCTGCAGCGATGCGGCAGCCGGAATGAAGAATTGCGCGACCGGTGCGCTGGCGCTGGCCAGCACGCCGGTCAGGTTGTCCGCAGAGGCAATCGACATGGCTTCTCCTTAGAACTTCAGGCGACCACTTGCAGGTCGAGCGCATGGCCGTTCGACCGGCGGATATGCGCGGCCTTGGTGCGAACACCTGGTAGATTGCGATAGAGTTCGAGGTAGTCCCGCGCCATTCGTTCGGCCGTGAAGCGTTTTTCAAACGTGGCGCGCACTTTTCTCCGGTCCATTCGCAATGCCCATTCGACATTTTCGGCCGCCTCGGTCACGCTGTCGACCAGAATGCCGGAAACGCCGCTATCGACCACCTCCGGAACGGAGCCGCATCGGAAGGCGATCACCGGCGTGCCGCACGCCATGGCCTCGATCATCACCAACCCGAAAGGCTCTGGCCAATCGATTGGGAAGAGCAGAGCGCCGGCATTGCCGAGGAAGGCTGCCTTTTGGTGTTCGTTTATCTCGCCCACGAATTCGACATTCGGATGGCGTTTGACCATTGGCTCGATCACCGTCTCCCAATAGGCTTTGTCGGCATTGTCGATTTTGGCCGCGATCTTCAACGGCATGCCGACCTTTGCGGCGATCTCGATTGCTCGATCCGGGCGCTTCTCCGGGGAAATACGACCGAGGAAGGCGAGGTAGTTGCCGTTCGGTGTGGCCGTGAAGGGAAGGAGGTTGGCGGGCAGCCCGTGATAGACGGTTCCGGACCAGTTGACTGGAGGCATCGGGCGGCGCTGGTCGTTGGAGATCGAAACCAGCGGGATATCGGGAAAGGCCTGATAGAAGGGACGCAGGTCCGGCAGGTCGAGGCGGCCATGCAGCGTGGTCACCGTTCGGTCGGCGAAATCGCGGATCAGCGGGAAATGCAACAGGTCGATATGGAAGTGGAGAACATCAAAGTCGGACGCCCGGCGGCGGATCTCCTCCAGCATGACGATTTGATGCGGCAGGTGGTCTCGGACGGCGGGGTTAAGCCGTAGCGCGACCTCCGAACACCCCACGAGCTTCGCGTCCGTGACGGAATCGCTGCTGGCAAAGAGGGTGACGTCGTGGCCCTGGGCGACAAGTTCTTCGGTGAGATAAGAAACGATCCGTTCGGTTCCTCCATAAAGCTTCGGCGGAACGCTTTCGGCGAGCGGTGCGATCTGAGCGATCTTCATCGGCAAAACCTCCTCGAATGAGCAAAGAGTCGTCGGCAAAAATCATGTCCGCGCCCATCATGTGGCACGCGGAAGGTTCAAATCTTCAGATTTCAAACAGCGGTCGGTGGCGTCCTCCCTTCCAGTAGCTGCACAGTCCGAAACGGTCACGAAGCCGTCGGTTCCCTGGCTTCCTGCGGCTGCTCCTGCGCTGTTGGATCAAGACCGGCGGAGCCTGCTCGGGGAGGGGCGCGCAGTCGCGGTCGAGTGCTTTCAGGGCCTGGAGGATTTCGTCATAAGTGACGACGGCCTCCATGCCCGGATAACGGCGCAACGCCGGCATGGATTCGATGGCGGACATGTCCGAAGCCCATGAGGCAAGGATCGCCCGCTTCTCGTCCCTGCCAATGTGGTCGGCCGCCAACACGTCGCGGGGGTTATCGAAATGTTTTTCTGGATGAAGAAGATGGGCAGCGCTGATCGCAGCCGTCGCATCTTCTGTGACGTGACTGTCGATGTTTTCCTTTCTCATAGCCTGGCTCCATTGATCTTGACCGATGGAACATTGAGGGGTGCTTCACTAGTCGTGACTGTCGAGGTACCCCGGGACCGCCCCGCGGGTGCAAACCTCGCGCGAGCGTTTTTGCGCCAAATGATCTGGTTTTGCGCTTTTTGGATTTCAAGAGGAAAAACACAAAATCCGCAGCGGTTAGAGAACCTCGCTAAGCTGCTGACTCAAATGAGAAAACGGATCGCGTCTCCGATGGAAGCAAGCGCCGAACGAACCTCCTCATTGCATTCTGTGAATTCTCAAAGCGCGACAAGGATCTTGCGCTGGAGCAGGCTGAGTGCCCCCTCAAAGCCTCTCCAAGGCCGCCAGCAGGCGCCGCTGTACCATCGCATCCTCCTGAGCGATAGCAGCGATGAGATCCTTGAGCGCGCCACGAACGCCGTGAAGCTGATCAACCAGCTCCATTACAATATCGATCCCCTCTTCATTGACGCCCATGTTTCGGGAAAGGTCGAGGATCAACCTGGCCCGGGCAAGATCCGCATCCCGAAAGCGTTTGTGGTCAACAGATCCTTGAGGCTCCAACCAGCCGTGATCTAACCAAAGATCAAGTTCACTCGCCTCGATCTTGAGTTGGAGGCGGAATTCAAGATCATCCACGGTCAACCCTCCATATTCCTTCTCGGGTTTTGGCCCATTCCCGCAACCCAACTTTCGGCAAATGCCGTCAGTGCTTCGTCGGGCGCGTCCGGCAGGACGATCTTTACAGTGACGTAAACATCTCCGGCCTGACCGCCGCGCTCTCGAACGCCCCTGCCGGTAAGGCGGAATACTTTCCCGCTGTTGGAGTTCGGCGGCAATTTGAGATTCACAGGCCCGGAAGGCGTGGGTACGCGGACCGTGCCTCCAAGTACTGCCTCTCGGATCGTAATGGGCACATCAAGGCGGATGTCGTTGCCTTCGCGCGTATAGATCGGATGCGGTCGGACCACGATATCAATCAAAGCATCGCCGGCCGGCCCGCCCCCGATACCGGGCTCGCCCAGGCCGCGCAACCTCAACGTCTGGCCATCGCGAGTTCCAGGCGGGATCTGAACGTCGAGCGTCGAGCCCTGGGGAAGAGTCAACTGGGTCTTTGTTCCGTTGACGGCGTCCAGGAAATCGATCTCCATCGAGAAATGCCGGTCGTTCCCAGGCGCTCGGTATTGTTGGGAGCGGCGCCCGCCGGAGCGACGCGAGAAGAAGCTTGCGAAGATGTCGTCCCCGTCGCCAAAGTCGGCGAAACCGGCGCCATTATGATAAGCGTCACCGGGGCGACTCGCCGAGGCATATTCTCGATAGAAGTTTCGCGGAGCCTGTTCGGCCCCTGTCATGTCAATCTCGCCACGATCGAAGCGGCCACGTTTTTCCTCGTCGCTCAGAAGTTCATAAGCCGCCGAGATCTCCTTGAACTTTGCCTCGGCCTTTTTGTCGCCGGGATTCAGATCCGGGTGCAGTTTTTTGGCAGCCTGGCGGAATGCGCTTTGTATTTCCCTCTGCGTCGCATTTCGCTTCAGGCCTAAAAGCTCATATGGATCCTGGCTCATCGATCTCTCCGTTCAAGGGCGGGATATACCTCGAATTTCAATAATATTTGAAGACCGGTCCACCGGCTTGGACAGTGCCGTGCGCATCAGTCGCAATACCGGAGAAGAGAGAGCTATAACGCTGGTTCGCCATCTCCTACCAAATCTCGGTTCGTGAACGCTGGAGGACGGCCCGCCGCGTTCACGACTGCCTTAAGCTCTGACTTCCTGGCGCTGGAACAGCACGTATGCGATTGCAAACAGGACGAGCATTGCCGCAACGAGCCCGGATATTTGAGGCCAGATGATCAGCAGGCTGTCGATCGTCGGCAACGGCGCCCCAATGACCGCACCCTGCAACTGATCCAGGAACAACGGCCCAACAGACCGCGCGGCCGGATCCAAAAGCATGGCAGATATCTCTCCATAGAGAGTTTGCGGCGATAATCGGCTAAATGCTTGCTGGGTCTCAAAGTTGGCAAGAAGCGACACGGGATTGTAGGGATCGACCGGCGAAAGAACTCCTGCGAGCAACGGAGAGAGCATGCCCCAGAAAAGGCTGAGGATCAGCCAGATCGCCAGCGCCACGAGAGCGGAGGTCGCTGTCGAGCGGACGAACGTGGAGAAAGCCATGGCGAGGGCAAGCCAGACGCCGGCGTAAAAGAGGGTCGCAGCCAGATAGACGACGCTTCGCACTAGTTCCGGCATGGAGGGCGGAAGACCGAGCCTGAGTATTCCCATGCCGAGCATCAGCAGCCACATCACCAGGAGCGCGATAGCGATCACCAGGAGGCCACCCACGAATTTTCCAAACAGCAGGGCATCCCGATAGATCGGCTGCGCAAGCAACCTGCTCATGGTGCGCCGGCCGTATTCCCCATTGACCGAATCGAAGCCGAGGGCGATCGCGACCAGCGGCAACAGGAAGCCAAGAAATGAAGCGAACGATGGTACGGGTTCCCTGGCGACCGTGAAAAGCTTCAGGAACAGGAATGGGTCTTCAGCGGTCGTCTCCCTAATGCGATCGATAGCGCCATAGACGGCGCCGACCGCGGTCAAAAGTACGAGCAGCATGATGACGTGCATCCGGGCGCTCGTCATATGATCGGCCGCCTCTTTGAGAGCGACCGTCATCACACCTTGAAACGGCGATCCTTCACGCTTCATGGTCATACTCCCTGAAATAGCGGTTATAGGCTTCATCCAAGCGGGCGCGGCGCAGATCAAGATTGATCAGGCTACCCCCGGCCTGGACAATGAGACGGGCCAGCTCAGGCCGCACGTCACGGTCTGCTTCCACTTGCCAGACGGTCTCGTTCAACCTGGAAACGCGGCGGACACCCGCCGCCCCAACCGCCGCCTTTTGCAGATCGACACCGGACGCCTCTACGTCGACAACGAATGGCCCGCCCCCGATCTTGGCGGCCAGCTCCTCAACGGTCCCGATGAAGCCGATCCGTCCTTTGTTGAACAGGGCAACCCGGTGGCAGACCGACTGTACAGCATCTAGCGCATGCGATGAGATCAGAATCGTCATACCTTCCCGGCTCAATTGCTGGATAAGCTCAAGCAGTTCCTGCGTCGACTGCGGATCAAGACCTGAGGTGGGCTCGTCGAGAATGGCGATCCGGCAGTCCCGCATGAGAAGTTCCGCGATACCAAGCCTCTGGCGCATCCCGCGAGAATAGGTTGAGACCCGCCGGTCGGCGACGTTCGCCAATCGTACCTTGTCGAGCGCCGCGGCGATTTTCTCTCGGGCATGGTCCCGGGAGAGGCCGGAAAGACGTGCTGTGTAGCTTAGATTTTCGCGGCCGGTCATCGTGTCGTAGAAGCCGACGGAGTCAGGCAGATAACCGACCTCACGTTTCACAGCGAGCGGCTGGCGCAGGGGATCCTTGCCAAGGATGCTAACATTGCCGCCGCTTGCTTCCGTCAGTCCCAGAAGCATCAGGATCGTGGTGGTCTTTCCGGCCCCATTGGGACCGAGCAGGCCGACAACCTCGCCTCGCTGGACCGAGAGATCGATGCCGGCAACCGCAACGCTTTCACCATATCGTTTGGCAAGGTTATGGGCTTCGATAACTGTCGTACTCATCGCCGGCCATACCTTGTAACTGCGGTTCCCAGTACGCCGATGGCGACGGCAATCACGCCGAGGCCGGCCATTCCCCATAACGTGGAGGCACGCACTGTCGTGCGGAACTGAACGGATTCCGAAATCCCGCTACCGTTGGCCCGCAAGCTGACCATATAATCGCCCGTCACCGCCCGCTCAGACGGCGTAATGGACACGTTGATCTCACGTGTGGAATTGGGAGCAAGGACATCGACCTGCTCTGGCTCGAAGGCGACCTTCCAGCCGGAAGGTGGTGTGGAGGAGAGTTCCAGTCCTTCAGCGGGAGCGGACCCGTTATTGGCGACGGTGAACGTGAAGTTCGACGTTTTTCCGGCTACCGCCTCACCGCTCAGACGCTCCTGCGGTCCAACGATGCTGATCTGGGGCTCGCCGGTGATCTCCAAACTGAGATCGGTGCTGGCGCTCATCGCGCCGCTCGCGGCCTGGAACGCAATTGGATAACGTCCGGCGGACGCCGAACGAGTAGGGAGGACTTCCATCGTCACATCTGCTGTGGATCCGGCCTGGACGGGGACGCCGGTAATCTCCTCGGATCCGTAGCCCTGCTTGAAACGCGTCCGGAAGCCATCAGGGACAGTCGCAGAAAGGTTCAACAACGCGTCCTCGGCACCTTCATTCTTGACCCGGATCTTGTAGCTGAAGGTCGAACGTGGGCCTCCCTTTAGCGCAGGAAGTTCAGGATCAAGCGTCACACCGCTTGCCTTCGCCTCCGCCAGACGAACCGTCAGGGGAAGTGTGGTCAGTTCGTCATCATGCCGGGCACGGATTTCAATCGGAACGGCCGTGCCGGTCGCATCGGCAGGTGGAGTGATTTCGAGCGTCAGTTTCTCACTCTCGTTGGGAGCGACGATGGCGGCCGATACCTCCCGCGCGCCCCCCTTCAAGGCCCACTTCCAGCCAGCTGGAATGCCGGAAACCTCGATCTGCGCACGCTGCGGGGGCAGATTCGAATTACGCAGCGTCAGTGGAATGTTTTCGGTCTTGCCGGCCCCTAAGGACAGTTCTGGGTAGGGTGTGGTGAGCCAGAAACCAGCGGGTTCAGCGGGCCGCGTCTCCTGGGCCAGCGCCGGCGTTGCCGCAATCAGCAGGGTGAGCGCGGATGCGGTCAGGAACATTGCAGAGCGTGTCATGTTACTTCTCCGTCTTCACATGCAAGTTCGACAAGTCTTGAGCAATCACGACAAAGCCCGCCGGAGGGTGCCCGGCGGAAAGATCCAAGGAGAGTAATATTGCCGAAGGGCTTCATGGCCAGTTCAGCCGTGTCCTCCGGTCAGGCGGGGGAGACTGCCGATTGGGGCCGGGATTGCACAGCCGGCCATTTCGCCGACAATGATGAAGGCGATCGCGACGGACGGCCTCCATCTGCCTTGATCCTGCGACGCTTTTTGATTTCTACCACAAAGGGCTTGGCCTGCGGACGCATGATCAAGCAACCTTCTTGTCAAATTCGATCTGCTGCCGCTTTGCGTCAGCAGACACCTTACCGATGGTAATGCGGCGCGGCTTCATGGCGTCCGGGATCTCGCGCTTAAGCGCAATCATCAGCAATCCGTTCTTCAGGGTTGCGTTCTCCACCGTGACGTGAGCGGCAAGCTCGAACCGGCGTTCAAATGCCTGAGTTGCGATTCCGCGATGCAGATACTCGCCATCCTGGGGCTGGTTGGCCGACCCCTTCACGACAAGGACGTTACGCTCCTGCTGGATGTCAAGGTTGTTCTCCGCAAAACCCGCGACGGCGATGCTAATCCGGTAGTTGTCCTCGCCGGTCTTGACGATGTCGTAGGGTGGCCAAGTGTCGACCCCATCCAGACGCTGTGCGTTGTTGAGAAGATTGAAGATCTGGTCGAAACCAATGCTCGACCGATAGAGCGGTGTGAAGTCAAATTCGCTTCTCATTGCCATATCCTCCGTAAAGCAACATGGAATGGAGACGCACAGGAAACTTCGCGTCTCCCATTATCGGCCCCCATCTGGGCTGCCGATGCATTTCGATTTGGTTTTAAGGTTTTTCACTTTCAAGATCGGGAGCAAGAGAAATTTGCGGACACTTTCCTGACGCGCCAAGGGGTTAAACCGCGTCTCGGAGATCAGTCGACAGTTTGAGCATGGGCGGGAATCGCGGCAGATCCATCTGAATTAGCTGCACGGAAATCCCTTACGGCTTCTGCTTTTCCCTGACGTTTTTAACCGGGGCCCCTTCGACCATCCGCTTCAATCGCGCCCTCCATAAGTGAGGCGAGATCGTTTTCTTCGCGTGTCTCGCTCTGCAGAAGGGTTTCGGCGGAGCGGATCAGTAGTTCCGTTTGCTCCTGAAGAAGAGCCAAAGTTCGTTCGAATGTGTCATTGACGATCCGGCGCACCTCCTCGTCAACCGTGGCGGCGAAGAGAGCCACGGGATCAGCCATGACAGCAGATCGCGGGGGAAGGTGCTCTCGACCTGTAATCACGGCGCGGTGTTGCAGGAACTGCTGAGCCAGGTCAGCATCGACCCGCGTGGTGAAGAAGAACGGGCGCTCGTTTTGCGGCTCTTTGTAGCGGCCTTGGACGAAGTTGTCGGAGACCGCAACCTCTGCGAACTTGCCATCTCTCAGGTCGGTCTCGAACTGCCTGTAGGGTATCCGAGCTAAGTGATAAGCGGTCGCAAAAAATGCTGGAAAGCCAACAGAATGAAGAAGGCGACGATCCAGTGCAAGTTTTTGAACTGAGTCTTCTTATCCATATCCCTTCATAGATCCATGTCTACCGCACCACCAGAAGGAGGCCCGCGCCTTCACGAACCAATTCAAGGGCCAATGTGGCTGGCCTTGCGGCGGTCGCGCGTTGCAAATCTGCGACGGACGCAACGGGTGTTCTGTTGACCGCGAGAATCAGGTCGCCGTCTCGAAGGCCGGCGCGTGCTGCGGCGCTTCCGGGCTCCACCTTCTCGATCACCACCCCGGGACCTCCGGTTTGCTGGGCCTCCTCGCTTGAGGCGGCCCGCATTGTGGCGCCGTCAAACGGGGTGCCGGAAAGATCAGCCATTGATCGGTCTTCAGCGACAATGGTGACCGCAATTACCATCTCATCATCACCACGCTTCACGGTCAGTCTGATCGTCCTGCCAGCCGGTGTGAGGCCGATGCGGTTTCTGAGATCAGTCGCTCCGTGAACGGCGCGCCCATCCGTTGCGATGACGACGTCCCCGGACTTTAATCCGGCCTCGTCAGCCGCGGAGCCGCGTTCAACATTGGCAATCAGCGCGCCGCGCAGGTCCCCCAGCTTAAGAGCCTCTGCCAGGTCCGGCGTAAGATCCTGGATGCCGATGCCGAGCCTGCCCCGCTCCACCTTGCCGTGGGTGATCAGTTGATCCATCACAGATGCCGCCATGCTGCTCGGAACTGCAAACCCGATACCGACATTGGCTCCGGCCGGGCTGAGGATAGCAGTGTTCACTCCGATCAGTTTTCCGTCGAGGCTTACCAGGGCACCACCCGAATTTCCGGGATTGATCGAGGCATCCGTCTGAATGAAATCTTCATAGCCTTCGATGTTAAGGCCGCTGCGCCCCAACGCGCTGACGATGCCCGACGTCACGGTCTGTCCCAAACCGAACGGGTTGCCGATGGCGACGACGTAGTCGCCGACTTTGAGTGTATTGGAATCGCCGATCTCAATGGCTGCGAGATTTTTAGCCTCGATCTGGAGCAGCGCAATGTCGGTTTCTTTGTCGCTGCCGACGAGCTTTGCCGCCAGCTGCCGGCCGTCCTTGAGTGTCACCGAAATCTCGGTGCCGCCATCGATAACGTGATGGTTGGTCAGCACATATCCTTTGGCGGCGTCGACGATGACGCCGGAGCCGGCACTCATCCTGGCCTGCTGTTGCTGCTCGGGCAGTTTAAAGAAGCGACGGAAATTGGGGTCGCCATAGAGCGGATTGTCTTGTACCGGCGCGCGGGAGACGACTGCGATATTGACGACAGCCGGCGTAACCCGCTCGAGCATCGGTGCCAGTGTCGGCAAGCTGGCGGACGCCGCTGACGATCCCGACGTTTGCGCAGGACCCGGCGATATGCTGAACAGGATGGCTGCAGCGGCGACAGTGAATGAGGCGACAATCCGGCGGACCCGCGCGGTATCGAACATGGTTTGCTCCTCAAAAAAAGGGTTACCGACCAGGCGCAGTGCTCAACAAGGAAGCAGGCCCGGAGTTCCGGACCCGCTTCCGGTCTCCCTTTAGGCGGCCGAGAATGGACGGTTATGGGTGGACCAGATGTTGCCTGCGGCAAGAACGGCGACGACGATACCGGCAATAACATGGACCCAATGCGCGGTCGTAACCGCCGAGAAGCCAAGGACCCACGGGGCGACCAAGGTCCAAAGGCCGAGGACAAGGTTGCCCCATTCCTCCACCTGATAGAAGGCATAGAGCGCCGAGGCGGCAAACACGGTGATAGCTGCGCCAACGATCCAGGCGTTCCACGCGGCATAGGTCTCGGTGGCGAAGCCGAACAGCCACGGCGAAACTAAAAGTCCGAGCCCGGCGACGATATTGACGACATCGAAAGCCGTCCGGTTGCTAGAAGACAAAGACTTCATCATCGTTCGTTCTCCTCATCGGTTGGTTTCATCATCAATGAACCGTCCCCCTTGGCAGGGAGCCGGGTGCGGCAACAGCTCTTTCCGCGCTGTTATCGCGAAGCCATTTTCTGTGGGCGGAATGGCAAGCCGGAGTAAACGTTTGCTGCTCGGGTAGGAACGGCACCAGCTCGTCCTTGCTGAAAGCCTCGCTGGCGATTTCCTGCAGCGCACGTTCAGTCGCATTTGCGGCCGAAACATTAACCCGGGGCTCCGCACCGCGATTGAGCGCTCGAGCACGAGCCGCGGCGGCAAGAGCCAGCGCGTACGGATTCGGCACGATCTTTTCGCAATCGAAGACGACATTTGGATCCATGGACACACCTCATGCGGCTTGCTGAGCGATCGTGACGCCACGATCCCCAAGACCTGCATGCCGTTCGAGCGCGAGCAGCGCCTGCTCGACCTCGTCGAGCCGCGAGGGCCGTTGATTTTCGGGCATGCCCTCATTGGTCGCCTGATCGGCCAGGTACTCGGTCCAGGCCCAGTTCATCAGTATCGAGCGCTTGGCTTCCAAGGACAGCGTCGGGTCACCGACAACATCCATCGGTGAGTGCCAGCTTTGCGGACCGGCTGGGTCATTGCGGTCTGCTGCACGGTCGAGCGCCTCACCATAGCTCTCCTGAAGTGCCGCAAGGCCGAGCCGCTTCAGCGTGGTGTCGGAGAAGGTGTGGGACGACCGCTTCGGTCGTTGGCCCAACCGTCGCTTGACCCGGCGGGCCGGCTTGGCTGCCCTCCTCTGCGCGACGTAGCTCAAGCCCTGTCGCTCGGCGTAGCGAATGGCGGATTGGAGGGTCGGGAATTGCAGTTCGACCTGTGTGAGCGTGTCACCGCCGCCGGTGTAACCCATCAAGGGCTCGATGAGCGGTGCGTCGCGACGCTCGAAGACGAGTCTCCAGCCGTTCGCTCTCGCGTTACCGGACGTCGTCACCGAGTGTGCCGGCTTATAGATCCGGGCGACTGCGTCCTCAGGAAATAGCGAGCGGCCGAAGGAAGGATGCCGGCGCCGGTTGTCGTTCAAAGGCCAGAAACCGGAAACTGGTTTGCTGATTGCGTAGTCTGTCTCTCTGACATTCTCCATCATTCATCCCTCCCGATTAGCGAAGGATCCCCACGGCCGCCACAAGGCCGGCCGTCGGGCAGATCTGATCGTTAGCTCTTGATGGCGATCCGCTTAACCTGCGACTGCGCCTTTTCCGTCTTCGGCAGGGTCACCGTCAGCACGCCGTTCTTGAAGCGGGCATCGACCTGGTCGTCCTTGACTTCGACACCGAGCGGGATGCGGCGCTCGAACCAGCCGTAATAGCGCTCCGAGAACTGGCGATCCTTGTTTTCCGTCTCCGAGCGCTTTTCGCCTTTTAGCGTCAGCACACCATCGTTGAGCAGGACTTCGATATCCTTTTCCTCCAGACCCGGCACCTCGGCCGTCACCTTGATCTCCTTCTCGTTGTCAGAGATCTCGACGCTCGGCCATCCGCCGCTAAAGCTGTTGGTTCCGATCAATGACGGCAGGCCGGAACCAAAGCCTCGGAAAACGTCGTCGAATAACCGGTTTACCTCGCGATGCAAGGAAAGGAATGGATCACGATCGTTATCGCGCAACAGACTGGGGACTGGATTACCATTGTTGCGGCCCCAGGGAATGAGATCACGGACACTCATGGTTTCCTCCTTTCTGTCGATGGGCAGGCTTCATCCGTGGGCGCCGGGGTGCCCCGGCGCCTGCGTCTCACGCGCTGACGGCGATCAAGCCGCCTGCTTCTCAGCTTCGATTTGTTTGGTATCGACCTTGGGCAAAGCTTCGTCGGTGCTGATCTCGATCCGACGCGGCTTCATCGCTTCAGGGATTTCCCGCTTGAGGTCGATGGTCAGGAGGCCGTTGACGAGGTCGGCTCCCACGACCTTGACGTGGTCAGCCAATTCGAACCGGCGCTGGAAGCTCCGACCAGCGATACCGCGATGCAGATACTGGACATCTTCGGCATTCGCCTTCTGACCCGAGATAATGAGCAGGTTCTGCTCTTGGGTCATAGTCAATTCGTCCTGCGAGAAACCTGCGACGGCCATCGCGATTCGATAGTCGTCTTCCCCGGTTTTTACAATGTCGTAGGGCGGCCAGTTATCGATGGTCTCGATGCGGCTCGCTGCCTGGAGTGCGTCCAACATCCGATCAAAGCCGATACTGGATCGGAACAGGGGAGAAAAATCGAGGTTTGTCCTCATAGCCATATCCTCCTTTGAAGCAACATGGATACAAGAGACGCCAAAAAGCGGTCAGCGCCTCCTGGACTTTGTAGCCGACCCCATCCGGCGGCCGGCATAAATGATGTAATTCAGGTGGTTAAGGTTTCAAGAGGAGTCGAACGTCTACACAAAATTAGACCCTCCTCACCTTTGCTGCCATATAAGATGGATGGATTTTTCACGGGAAAGGAGACAAGCGACATGACTATGACTTCTCAGGACGTCGTCTCGGTCCTTGGCCCAGTTGATGAAACGCTCGTGACCGAAATTATCGCGAGTGGCGCCGCGCCGGCTGAACTTGCCGAGGCCTGGGCCTGGATTAACAATGACGAGGCATTGATGGGCGAAGGGCGGAGCCTGCCCACCGGCCGGCTCGCCGCGCTTGTCGATCTGCTGTCAGCGGACGAAGACGCGCAAGCCGAATAGCGCCGTCGGAGCAGCGCAATCGCCTCGACCAATCCCGTGTCAGCGGTCCCCCACTGCCAGCCGCTGTGCGGCTGCGATCGGTCCAAACGTGACGACGTCGGCTCCTATCAATTCGGATAAAGCCGCCGTCCCAAGTGATTGACAAGGGTCTGAAGTTCTCCCGACAGTACCCGAACGCTCATTTTCTCACGGGCCACCTGTAGTCGAACCATGTCGACCGCAAGACGATGGATGGTGGGGATCTCGCCGTTGCCGGATTCCAGCTTCTGGACTTCCACCAACGGGAGACCAAGTCGATCCGCCAGATCAGATTGCGTAAAACCAAGCACCTCCCGTGCCTGGATAAGCTCCTGGGCTGTCATTGCCGCTCTCCTCATCAATATCTTGCCGACGGAATTTTCTCGCTCAGCTCGAGGCCTGATCAACCTCGGAAGGTGAGGAGCGACAGAGACCATTTTAAGGCGGAGTGCGGCCCCACCCCGAGGCATCCGCAAGAAGGTCATCAGGATTTCACGTAGTCCTGACAGAAGCCCTCGCGGAGTTAGTCCCCAGGAGTGACATGCGCGAAAGGAAAACGCGCGAGATCGAGAAGATCGCCAGCACCATACGAGAGCTAGCCCAACCTGGTATGAAGCCAAAGGTGCTCATCGAAGCGGTTAAGGATCGTCACCCTGAAGCAACCAGGAAGGAGATCGCCAGAGCCGCTTTCCTTAGTGTGATCCTTGCGGCGCAGCACAGCCCCGAAGACCTGCAGGCGCTCCACGACATTGCTCATGACACGCGTGAGGACAATGACGTTTAGCCACTATCCCACATTGGCGAGGCAGCGTTCGCCTGACAACGAAAATTTCATCTCCGCGTCATGAAAATTGAGCGCCGCTGGAGGCCTCAGGGTGAAGCGTATCCACAACGAAGGGACCCTCCAGATGTCCGGTGAATTCGACGACACTCAAGGCTCAGTTCCGCGTGGAAACGTATCTCCCTTCTAGCAGATCCCGTGCGCCCTTTTTCCTGCACCGAAAAGAGCGATAATCTGTCCACGGGAGATCGGCCGTGAGAGCAAGAAGCCTTGGACGTTGTCGCATCCGAGCGATATCAACGCATCTCGCTGTTCATTAGTCTCGACGCCCTCGGCCGTCGTATCCAGCCCTTGAGCGCGAGCCATGGTAATAATCGCCTCGACGACGGCTATGCTTCGGCGTTGAGCGATGTCCTGAATAAACGATTTGTCGATCTTGATCCGGTCCGCAGTCATGCCCTGAACCCTGGCGAATGACCAGTGCCCGGTGCCGAAGTCATCGATCGCGAGCCGCACTCCCGCTTCTCTCAGTATCGTGACGTTCCGCGTGGTCTGCTCTTCTCCACTGACCGCGAGACTCTCGGTGATCTCGACTTCGAGGCGGTTTGGCTCGACGCCCCACTTCGCCAGTGTGGATAGAACACGTAGAGGATAGCCAGGCGACCCGAGCTCAACGGCCGAGGCATTGATCGAGATGTCTAACCTAGCGCGGCCTTCGTCGCACGATGCGACTACGAACGGAAGGAGGAGGAGTAGAAGTGGTCTTGGGAAACTTCGAAAGCATTTGTTTGTCCGGCTTTGGCGTTCGCTGCGGCCGCCGCAAGGCTCCGCGCGGAGCCCATATAATCAGGCCCGGATATTGCCATACCTCCTCAAGCATACTTGAGGTCAAGGGGTTTCTATGGTTGGTTTGATTGATCTATCGGCTGGCGGTAACACAGGAGGCCAAAGCGATCGATCTTGACCTCGACCAGGTCGCCCTGCTCATCAAGAACGGCGGAGCCGCAGCCGATAACGTAAATAGTTTGGGTGTGGAACGATGGGAAAGGCGCTTCCAGCTGGTTCTGCGATCCCAGTGCGGCTTGGTAAAAGACACCGTTCAAAACACCAACGAACGCCTTCGCAAGCCAGGCTTTCCAATAATGGCGGCGAGGTGACCGTCGAAATCGCTGGGAGACATTCGCTCGGATGACCGGTGCTAGATGTCCGGTCTGCTATTGGCGGAGCGGGCGGAGATGATCAGGTGCCCGACTTCGCTCCGGTCGGCTTTCCTAGGAGGCGTTTCGTGGTCCAGACCGACGCAGAACAACAAGAGCCGCAAAGATATCGTCTGCAGCGGAAGGAACCGAAACAACGCCCCCTTTTGTATGCATGGTCACTGGCTGACACTTCTCCGCTTACGGACTAAAATGAGATAGGATCTTTGGTGAATTCATGATATCGGCGGGATCAATTGCGGTCTTAATGATCCTCATAAGCTCCACGGCGTCACTATCCTCCTGGCATGGACAGGCAAGCTTGTCCGCACCCACGCCATGTTCACTCATCGTGCCGCCCACCGAAATCGCATTTCGAGCTATCACTGTCTTGATCACCGCGGCTTCATGCATGTCCGCCTGACTTTCCGGATCGACGGCAAAGACAACATGATAGTTGCCATTACCGACAGGACCAAAAATGGCAGAAGGCAAGGGGCAGGCCCGCAGGAGTTCGGCCGTCCTGAAGATACAGTCCCGCAACTGGGAAACCGGAACGCACACATCGCATAACCAAGCCTTGGAATTTGGCCTCTGCGACAGGACCGCGTAGAGTGCGTGGTGCCGCGCTGCCCATAACTGAGTGCGTTCATTAGGGTCGTTCATACGCTCGAAGATCTTGCCGCCATTCTCTTCAGCAACACCAGCGACCAAATGAATTTGTTCCTCCACGCTTCCTGGCGAGCCGTGAAATTCGAAAGCAAGCGTGTGTTCGACCATGAAAGAAAGGTTGAAATAAGTGTTGAGGGACGAGATCAGGGCGCGGTCCATTAGCTCCATACGAGCGACTGGGATGCCCAGCTGCACGATTTCAATAGCCGCGGAAACTGCTTCTTCGATGCTTTCGAAAGTGCATACAGCTGCTGAAATATCTTCCGGGATAACGTGTAGCCTGAGAGTAACTTCGGTAATAATACCGAGCGTGCCTTCTGCGCCGATGAATAGCCGTGTCAAATCGTAGCCAGCGTGTTTTCGTACCCTGCCTGCGGTACGAATGACCCGCCCGCTGGGGAGAACGACCGTGAGTCCCAGAACGTTTTCACTCATCGTGCCATAACGAACGGCGCAGGTACCCGATGCGCGTGTAGATGCCATGCCGCCTATTGAAGCATTGGCGCCAGGATCCACAGCGAAAAATAAACCCGTGTCCCGCAAATGCTGGTTTATCTGTTCGCGGGTGGCACCGGCCTGAACCGTGCAGCTGAGGTCCTCTCCGTTGAAATGAATAATCTTCGACATACGCGACAGATTGATCACTAGGCGACCAACCGTCGAGTACGAATGACCGTCCAGCGATGTTCCAGCGCCAACTGCGACGACCGGCACCCCTTCCGCTACACAAATGCGAACGGAATCGGCGACTTCCTCGGTGTTTTCTGCGAAGACGACGGCGTCGGGGAACGCGGTGAGATGGTTTGATGGGCTCGGAGCGTGATGCACACGAAAGGTTTGAGACGCCGCAAACCGAGTGCCGAAGCGGGCGTCTAACTTTTCCAATAGAGAGGTCGGAAGAGATGAAGACATGGCAAACTCCGAAGAGAACAGTTTAGGAAGTCATGCAAGCCCTGCTTGCGGCGCCGTCGTTTGAATTCGAACCAGTTTCTCAACCTCACGGGGCCTTTCGCTGAACTCCATCCCAAAGAAATCTCACTTCGATGGGATCAGAATTGGCCGGAAGAGGACCCGAAAAGCGATTGCACGTGCGAAGGTGCTTTGGCGGATATCAGCCGCCAGGAGATGCTGCGCTAACGATCCTCTGCAAGCAGCAGATCAGAATACCCGGCACTGCGAAGTTCTCGTTCCGCCTGCGTAAAGCCGTAGGCGGGGACGATTTCTCCGTCGCGCTCGCTGATCCGGCTCCAAGAATTCACTACATCCTGCGCGACAGAGGGACCGCTTCCGACTTGGCACCCTGCCGTCAGCGTGACGTTTGCCGTGGCGAAATGACCGGCACCTGCACAGAGGATCGCACGCGTGGGTGCCTCGTCCCCAACGAGCGCCAGAAGGCCCGGACTGACCTTTTCAGGCCCGAGCAATGCAAGTGCCTCGGCGGAGAGCAGGCCTTCGGTCATGGCCGTCGCGGCGGTAGGCGCCAGCGCGTTGACGCGAATATTATGTTTCGCGCCTTCAATGGCCAGGGTCTGCATAAGGCCGACGAGCGCCATCTTGGCTGCACCGTAATTCGCTTGGCCAAAATTCCCGTACAGGCCAGAGGAAGACGTAGTCATGACGATGCGGCCATATTGTTGGGCGCGCATGATCTCCCAGACAGCCTTGGAACATATTGCTGCGCCCATCAGGTGCACTTCGACGACAAGGCGGAAATCCGCCATGGTCATTTTGGCGAAGCTTTTATCGCGCAGGATCCCGGCATTGTTAACAAGAATGTCGATGCGGCCGAAGCGCGCCATCGCCTCATCCACCATAACCGCCACCCGCGCCTCGTCCGTCACCGATCCTTCAAAAGCCAGCGCTTCGCCGCCCCCGGCAACAATTTCCTCCACCACGGCCTTGGCCGCGGCTTCGTTGAGATCGTTGACCACAACACGCGCGCCAAGCCGAGCCAGTTGCAAGGCATGGCAACGGCCAAGCCCTCCACCCGCGCCCGTCACAATCGCAGTCCGACCAGCCTGCTCCATATCGCTCCTCCAAAGATCTATCATAGTTTATTCACTCATTAGTGAGTTAAGGAAATGGTTGCAAGAGCGCCAGCCGGTGATGACAGTTGACGTTGTTGCAAAATGCCGTCGCCACAGGCGACCTGACCCACCTTATCGGCAGGCCTTTTTGCAGATGGCTTCGAAGCCCGCAGCCATGAAAGTGGCCATACGCTGCTTCACCGCGAGAAAATCATCGGAGCGGCACAGGCCGCCGGACAGTTTGTCGATGCGGCCCGTGCGGGCAAGCGTCAGCATCAGCGCGCCGGTGACGAAGTGATAGCCCCAGAAAATATCCTCCTCCGCGCAATCGGGCAGCGCCTTCTTCAAAATACCTATCAGTCGAAGCACGACCGGATCGAAATGCTGATCCATCATGTCCGCGCCCCATTCGGGCGTGTTCGCCACCTGAGCACCGAGTGCTGCGTAGTTTTTCCAGTTTTCGCCGCCTTCGATATAAAGGTCGAGGTCGGTATCCAGAAATGCGCGCAACGCGCCTTCGACGGTCGGCTTTCCCTTTGCGGCCAGTTCGTATTCATCGAGCATCTTCATGCGCCGCTCGCTCGTCACCGAGGCGCGACGGGAGAAGACAGCGTCGAAAAGCTGCTTCTTGTCCTTGAAGTAGTAATTGATCAGCGTGTGATGCACGCCGACGCTCTTGGCGACATCCTTGAGCGTGACGCCATAAAGCCCGTGTCTGGAAAACAGATACTCGGCCGTATCGAGGATCTGCTCGATCATTTCAGCGCGTCGTTCGGCCTTCACGGACTTCTTCGGCGCAGCTTTGCGTTCTGCAGGCAAAAATGGACACCTCTCTTCTGTGAAGGCGAGTCATGGCGTAGCGCAAGATGAAGGTCAATTGCCGATGCGCCTGTCGCACCGGCATGACATTCATTCTTCAGGCAGGAATTTCAAACAGGCCCGCGGCTCCCATGCCGCCGCCGACGCACATGGTCACGACAGCATAACGCACGCCGCGCCTGCGCCCCTCGATCAGGGCATGGCCAACCAGCCGCGCCCCGGTCATTCCGTAGGGATGCCCGATGGAAATGCCGCCGCCATTGACGTTGTATGTGTCGGGATCGATGCCGAGAAAGTCGCGGCAATACAGCGCCTGCACCGCAAAGGCTTCATTGAGTTCCCAAAGGCCTATGTCTTCAACGCGAAGCCCATGCTGCTTCAGCAGCTTCGGAATGGCATAGATGGGGCCGACACCCATTTCTTCCGGCGCGCATCCGGCCACCGCCATGCCGCGATAAATGCCGAGCGGTTCAAGGCCGCGCCGCTCCGCCAGTTTCGCATCCATCAGGACCAAGACTGACGCACCATCGGACAACTGGCTGGCATTGCCGGCGGTGATGACCCCGCCTTCCACGACCGGCTTTAGGCTCGCCAACCCCTCGGCTGTCGTGTCCGGGCGGTTGCCTTCGTCGCGATCAAGAACCACCTGCTTCTCGACCACCTCTCCCGTCACCTTGTCCTTGAACTTCATCGTGGTAGCGAAGGGCACGATCTCATCCTGAAAACGACCCGCCTGCTGGGCTGCCGCCGTGCGCTGCTGCGACAGCAAGGAATAGGCATCCTGCGCTTCGCGGCTTATGCCGTATTTCTGCGCGACGAATTCGGCGGTCTGCAGCATCGGCATATAGGCGTGCGGCGCTTTTGCCACGACAGCAGGATCCGCGTCCTTGAAGGCCCAGGAGAAATAGGCATCCTGGACCGCCGAAATATTTTCGTGTCCGCCGGCGGCCACCACATCCATACCATCGACGATAATCTGCTTGGCGGCGGTGGCGATGGCCATCAGGCCGGAGGCGCATTGGCGGTCCATGGTCTGGCCGGGAATGCTTGCGGGGAACCCTGCGGCAAGCACGCCGTAACGGGCCAGATTCATACCCGCCGTACCGCCTGAGAGCACCGTGCCCAGCACGAAATCCTCGATTTCCGCCGGGTCGATCCCTGCCCGTTCGACGGCATGGGAAAGGACGTGGCCGACCATGCTCGGCGATTTCGTCGCGTTCAGCGCGCCGCGATAGGCTTTGCCGATCCCGGTCCGTGCGGTGCTTACGATGACGGCTTCTCTCATCAGATCCTCCCTGGCATCAGGCGTTCAGGCATTGCCGTAGATTTTGCGCAATTGCAGTTTGTCGATCTTGCCGGTTGGCGCGGTGGGCATGGCCTCAAGGCGCACGACCCGATCCGGCATCCACCAGGACGGAATACGGCCTTTCAGCGCCCCCAGCAATTCGTCGTCGCATACGGTTTCCTCTCGCCGCAGCTCGACCAGCAGCAGCGGTCGCTCGCCCCACTTGATGTCGGCGCGACCGATCACCGCCGCAAGCGACACAGACGGCAATGCGCCGATGATGGCTTCGATTTCGGCAGGGTTGATCCATTCGCCGCCCGACTTGATCAGATCCTTGGCGCGGCCGGTGATGATCAGATTTCCATCGTCGTCGATCCTTGCGAGATCGCCGGTGGCAAACCACCCATCCGCGTCAGTTGCGGGCTCGTCCTGACCGAAATACCGCTCCACCACCGCAGCGCCGCGCACATGGAGATGCCCCTCCACATTGCGCTGTTCGGGAAGCGTTACGCCCTGCTCGTCCGTCAGCAGCAGATCAACGCCGATGGCCGGCTTTCCGGCAAAGGCGGCCTGACGCTGACCCCCATCGGGATGCGCGACAGTCCCGGAAGGGGAAAGCTCCGTCATGCCCCAGCTGGTCTGAATGATGACGCCGAGACGGCTTTCAAGCCGTTCCATTAGCGCAGGCGGCAAGGGCGCGCCGCCGACCAGAATGCGTTGCAGCGACGGCACATCGCCGCCGACAGCTTCAAGATGCTCCAGCAGGCCCAGCCAGACGGTGGGAACACCGACCGCGATGGTCACGGCCTCGCTGTTGATCAATCTGGCCAGGCTTTCGCCATCGGTGCGGCGGCCCGGCAGAACGAGTTTTGCACCCACGGCAGGCGTGGCAAACGGCAGGCCCCAGGCATTGGCGTGGAACATCGGCACGACGGCCAGCACCGAATCCTTGCAACCAATAGCAAAGACATCGGCCTGCAGCAGACGCAACGTGTGGAGATAGCTGGAGCGGTGGGTATAGGTTACACCCTTGGGCGCACCGGTCGTCCCCGAGGTAAAGCAGAGGCCGCTCGGCGCCGTTTCATCGAAGGCGCCCCATTCGGGGCCAGCGCCATCGGCCTCGGCCAGACAAGCCTCCAGAGCTTCGATGCGGAGCCGGCTGCCGTCTTGCTCAGAAGGGACGTCTCCATCGATGACCAGGATCGACGTGACCTCTGGAGCGTCTTCCGCCACGGCAAAGGCGAGAGCGACCAGATCGGCGCTGACAATCAGGATACGAGCCTGGGATTGTAGCAGCATGGCCGCGATGTCGGCTGGCGCAAGGCGCGGGTTGAGGGTGTGGCATACCGCTCCCATGCCCATGATTCCGTACCATGCTTCGACATGGGCAGACGTGTTCCACGCAAGCGTTGCGACGCGATCACCGAAACGAACCGAACGCTTTTTTAGCAGGGTGGATACACGCTTTGCGCGATCCCGCAACTGACTGTAGGTGAGACGCTGCACGGCCCCGTTCGCCCCCGCCGTCACCACTTCCGAACGTGCATGCCACTTGGCGCCGTGATCGAGAAACTTGTCGAGCGTCAGCCGAAACGGCTGCATGCTTCCGTCCATCATGTTTTCCTCCGGCGACAGACGCCCTGCGCAACACCCGAAAGTCCATGATCCCGCGATGGCCGAAACCGTCAGGCAAGAGGCAAGGCAGATGTATGCGTCCTTCCCAGCCGCGCTCCCAAGTTGCGGCCCCTGACGCGATAAATGAGCCAGCTTTCTCTTCAAGTCAATATTCACTCTCTTGTGCGTTAATAAAAAATGTGCAAGATGATGACATGCTGAGGATCGAGCGGTGCCCGTGATGGGACGCTCAAGCAGCATGACCGGGAGGCGACATGCTGCCCGGATTGCAGGCGCGGTGGGGAGACCGCGTTGGGAGGTTGGAATGAAGCATCACCAAACCCATGCCTTCGTGCTGGGCCGTTCTTCATGTGTGCAGGTCGGACGGCAAGCCATGGCTGCCATGCCAGGCGGCGTGACGCTCCCCACCCTTTCCCACGGCCGCCCAATCCGACGGGCCACTTTCCTCACATCGAAGCGGCAACAAGGGTGACCTTCATGATCAATCCGGCAAACATTTTCGGTCGTGACGAAAAGCGGACCAACATTCTCGGTGCCGTCGTTCTGGTGGCGACCGTCCTGCTGATCGCTCTGTTTTCGATAAAGATCGATAGCTTCGCAACGCCTGGAAACCTGCGCGTGCTGCTGTCTAATTCCGCCTCGCTGGTCATCCTCAGCTGTGGCATGGCGGTGGTGATCATTTCCCGCGGGCTGGATCTTTCCCTGATCGCCCAGATGGTCGCGGGGGCCGCCACCTTCAGCATTCTCATCAATGCGGGGCTGAACGGATGGGCCGCCTTTGGTCTGACCCTGTTCGCCATGGCGCTGATCGGGGCGATGAATGCCTGGCTGATTGCCTATGTGGAAATTCCGGCTATGCTCGCCACGCTTGCCTCCGCCATGTCGATCACCGGCTTCTTCCGTTTCGCTATCCTGCGCGGCGAGTATCTGCTGTTGCTCGACAAGAGCAATCCGGCCGTGGCGCTTCTGTCTTCCAGCGTGCTGTCCGGCATTCCCGTGCCTTTCCTGCTGATGGCCTCGACCCTGCTCGTCACCTGGGGGCTGCTGCGCTATTCCGTGCCGGGACGGATCACTTATGCGATGGGTGATAACTTCCAGGCCGCGCGTTTGACCGGACTACCGGTGCGCACCGCGACCGCGGCAATCTATGTGTTTGCCGCATTCACCGCTTTCATCGCGGGACTGGTCGTATCTTCCGCAAGCGGAACGGTGGATTTTCGCACCGTCACCAATGGCAGCCTGTTGTTCGATGTCATTCTTGTCGTCGTTCTGGGCGGCATTCCCTTGCGTGGCGGACGCGGCGGTGTCGGCAACATCCTGATTGGAACGGCACTGATCGCCGTGCTGCGCAACGGCATGACGCTGATGGATTTCTCGACCCAGACGCAGGACGTGCTGAAAGGTCTGGTTCTCATCACGGCCATTGTCGCCGACCGGTTCATCAATCCGCGTGACATCGAAACCGACACGGTCGGCGATCTATAAGGGCAGCCTTTCAAAACAGACACCGAAATCATGAATTCAACGGAGGAGGAGAAGATGTTGAATAGAGCTATCGGCAAATTGCGCCGGGTCTTTGCAGCGACCCTGGTGATGACATGCGCGGCCCTTGTGGCGGTGCCGCAGGCGCAGGCCAATCCGAACATTGCCGGCAAGAAGGTTATCTTCGTGCCGATTTCCATGGGCATCTCTCTGACCGAGGGCTGGGCACGGCGCATGAAGGAGCATGCGGCGATCTACGGCTACGCGCTCGATATCCGCGATCCGGCATTCAATACCCAGGCCATGACCGAGCTTCTGGCAAAGGCGATCAGCGAAAAGCCCGACGTTCTGGTCGTGCATAACCCAACGGTTCAGCTGCTGTCACGCCAGATCAAGCAGGCGGAAGCCGCCGGTATCAAGGTGCTACAGATCAACCTGCAGTCCAACCAGCAATCGTCCGCCTTCGTCGGTGCCAACTGGGAACGGATTGGCCGCGAAATCGCGGAGGATATCGTCAAGTCCTGCGGCAAGGACAGCGGCAAATCCGGCAAAGTGGCGATCATTCCCGGCCAGCTGACGGCAGCCGACAGCGTGATGATGAACGACGCGGCCTTCAAGGTGTTCAAGGAACATCCCGAGATCAAGGTCGTATCCAATCAGGCTTCGGACTGGGAGCCGGAAAAGGCACGGCAGATCACCGCCACCGTTCTCCAGCAGAACCCCGATCTCTGCGCCATCTTCGGCCACTGGGACGTGCATACCATGGGCGCTGGCGCTGCGGTAAAGGACGCCGCATTGCAGGGCAAGGCGCTGGTTTACGCCACCGGCGGCGGCGACAACGTCACCTGCAAGGCAGTCGAAGATGGCGTGCTCGACCGCGTCTGGAGTTATGATGCCGACGGCCAAGGCCGCGATGCCGCAACCTTGATCGACCTCTTGCTGCAAGGCGCGAAGTCGGAAGACGGAAAGATGCTGTCGCTGGAATCGCCGATGAAAATCATCAAGGCCGGTAGCGATTATTCGCCAAACCTGTGTTGGAAGATGTGACGGTTTCCATCGATCGGCCGGCCTCATGCGGGCCGGCCCCTTCTTCGCTTCCATTCCACGGACCTTGCAATGACCGCACCGTTTGATTTCTCAGCCTTGCCCAGACAGCGAGTGCCGTTTGCCGTGCTCTCGTTTCGGCGCATCGTTTCCGACATCCTCTCCAAGGGATGGGTCGAGAGCGCAATCCCGTTTGCAGCATTTCTATGCGTGCTGATCGGGGTGCTGCTGACTACGAGCAACTATTTCACCGGTTCGAACGTGAGCAATCTCGCCCAATACGCCGCCGATGGCAGTCTGGTCGTGCTGGCGCTTCTGGTCGTCGTTGCTGCCGGGGGCATCGATCTTTCGGTTGGATCGAATTTCGCCATGTCCGCCTTCGTGGCGCTGTATGGCTTCCATATTCTCGGATTGCCCGTGCCTGCCGTACTCGGCCTCAGCCTTGTCTGCGGCGCACTGATCGGCGCCATCAACGGCTTTTTTGCCGGAATCGTCGGATGCGGCGCGCTGCTGACGACGCTTGGCACCATGATCACCGTGCGGGGTCTTTATACGCTCGCCTCGCAAGCCAGTCTGGTGGAAATCTCCAGCAGCAGTCGCGCTGACGATGCCTGGGACTTCATCGGCTTCGAAACGATTCTGACCATGCCGGTGGGCTTCTGGGCGCTGTTGTTTGTCGCCGTCGGGATTTTCGTCATGTTCCGGCAGCTGCGCTTCGGCTGGCATTTACTTGCCGTAGGCGGCAACCGCAAGGCTGCCCGGCATGGCGGTATCCATGTGACGCTGACGGTGTTTCTCGCCTACGTCCTCGCAGGCCTGATCGTCGGTCTGGCTGGTTTCCTCTACGCAGCGCGTCAGAACAGCGTCGGTTCCGATACCGGCGTCGGCATGGAGTTTTTTGCTCTGACTGCTCTCGTCGTCGGCCTGGGCGGCTTCGCTCCCGGTCGTGGTGCGGTCGTGCCGGTGCTGGTCGGCTTCTTCACGGTGTATATCCTCAATAACGTACTCCTCAATGCCGGTCTGCGGGGCGACTTCGTCCAGTTCTCGATGGGCGCGATCCTGATTGCGATCCTCGCCATCGACGTCCGCTTCCGCAAAAACCGCCACCGTCTGCTGGCAGCGGCCTATATCGATCCGGTAGCGCTGCATGTGGCCCCCGTAACGGGCATGAGCGGGCTGATGCCGCACGAGATGAAGCCGAAGCTTGCCGGTGCGACCCTTCTTGCCATGGGAGAGGTCGACGGTCCGGAAGACGTGGCTCTCGACAGGCACGGCAATCTCTATTGCGGCACCCGCGACGGCTATATCATGCGGCTTCCGGCTGGCGGTGCATCCGGCATCGAACCGCTTGCCAAGATCGGCGGCCGCCCGCTGGGACTGGCCTTCGACCGCGAAGGCCGCATCGTCACCTGTGTGGCGGGCATGGGTCTGGTCCGGGTCAGTCTCGATGGCACGGTGGAATTGCTGACCGATCAAACGGAGCGCTCACTGTTCAACGTTCAGGACGACACCGTCATCCGCATGGCCGACGACCTGGACATCGCCCCGAACGGCGTGATCTATTTCACAGATGCGACGAAACGCTACGACATCGAGAACTGGGGCTTGGACCTTCTGGAAGGCCGTCCCAACGGACGCCTGCTCAGCTTCGATCCGTCCACCGGCAAGACGAGCACGGTTTGCGACAATCTTGTGTTTCCAAACGGGGTCTGCGTTACCCATGACGGGCAGCACCTGCTTGTCGCCAGCACCTGGACCTGCTCGATCCTGATTTTCGACCTCGCGAACATGAAGGCTGGTCCGCGGATCTTCCTCGACGGGCTTCCCGGTTACCCTGACAATATCAACCGGGCCTCCGATGGTGGCTACTGGATCGCACTTGCCGGGATGCGCAACCCGGTGATCGACCTTGCGATGAAGCACCCGGACTTGCGGCGGCGCATGACCAAGCAGGTTCCGCCAACCAACTGGCTGTTCGGCAATCTCAATATTGGCGGCGTGTTGAAGATCAACGGTGGCGGGCGGATCGTCGATGCGCTGTGGGACGAAGCGGATGGGCCGCTCTACATGATCACCTCGATGCGGGAGCACCAGGGTAACCTTTATCTTGGCGGTGTCACCAACAACAGGATAGGCAGATTGACGCTGGATGACGCCGCTTCCGACTGGACCGGACCCGACAGCTATTGGGGCAAACCATGAGTATTTTCGTCAGATCCCGCAATTCGAAGCCTCCGGCCATGCCGCTCGAGGGTGTTCTTGGCCCCAACAGCCTGCTTGACGAGGCCCCGTCGCTTCCGATTGAGAAACCGGACGCCTTGGCCATTGCCGCCGATGGACGCCTGCTGATCTCGACCGGATCATCCGTTTTGTCTCTCGGGCTATGGGGTCAGGAACCGCAAAGGCTGGTCTCATTGAGCCGCCGCGTCACCGCGCTTGCTGCCAGCCCGGGAGGACAGATCGCAGTGGGCGTGGAAACCGGCGAGGTCCATGTTTACGACCGGGGGCAAGACCAGCCCGCCTGGACGCTTCCCGCTTCATCCGGCAACGGCCCGGCGGCGGAATGCATGTTTCTGGGCGAGGATGAACTGGCGGTTGTCAGGAGCGGCTATGCTTCGGTGCAGGAGGCGCTGGCCAGATCGCCCTGGGAAACCACGCAAACGGGAACAGTCAGCGGACACTCAAGAAACGGAACGATCCGCGTGATCGCAAGCGGACTTGTTTGCCCGATGGGGATATGCCGTGACGAGGGAGGAGACCTGATCATCACGGAGATGGACGCGGCAAGCGTTATCGATCCTTCCGGGCGGGTTCGCGGCGCGGGCTTTCCAGCCTATCTGCGCCGGATCCGGAAAACGCAGCAGGGCTATTTGCTGGCCTGCCTTTCGCGCCGCGATCCGCTGATCGAGTTCCTGCGCACGGAGCAGGATTTTATCGAGGACATGAAGAAGACCATCGATCCGCGACACTGGATTTCGCCCCGCACCACGCCTGAGTTCAGCCACGACCTCCCCATTGAACTGGGAGCCACGCGTCTGTTTGGCGAAGTCAAGCCCTGGGCACCCTCCTTCTCCTATGGATTGCTGATCACGCTCGACAAGGATCTGATGCCGGTTGGCTCGGCTCAGTCTCGCGCCAACGGCCGCAGACACACCATCAGCGATGCAATCCTCTGGAATGGCGATGTCATTGCCGTCAGTCAGGCAAGCAGTGAAATTGTTAATCTGGGATGCTGGACATGATGAATATGCAAAAGGTTCCGGTGATCAGCCTGAAGGGTGTCACCAAACGCTATGGAGGCATTGCCGCGCTGGAAGCAGTGGACTTCGATATCTATCCGGGCGAAATCCACGCGCTTGCGGGTGAGAACGGTGCAGGAAAATCCACCCTGTGCAAGCTGATCGCCGGTGTCGTCACGCCATCGGACGGGGAACTCAAGGTGGAGGGCGAGGCGGTCGCCTTCTCCGCGCCCAAGGATGCAAGCCGCCGTGGCATTTCCATGGTCTATCAGGAAACCAGCCTCGTTCCCCAGTTGACCGTTGCCCAGAACATCGTATTGGGCAGAGAGCGTCAGTTCAATTCGGTACGGAAGGTGCGCAATACCGCAAGGCAGATCTTGCAGCGGCTGAACTTCAACGTCGACCCTACCCAGTTGGCCGGTTCGTTATCCGCCGCCAAGAGGCAGATGGTCGAGATCGCGCGTGCGGTTCTGAATGAAGCGCGGGTAATCATTCTCGATGAGCCGACGGCTGCCCTCACCCCCGAGGAAACCGAGCACCTCTTCGAGCTGATGATCTCGCTGAAGAAACGCGGCGTGGCGATGATCTTCATTTCGCACGCTCTGGAGGAGGCTCTCACCTATGCCGACCGCATCTCGGTGTTGCGCAATGGACGTCTCATAGCGACAGGGCCAGCCGCAGAGTTCGACCGGCCTCGCCTCATTCATCATATGGTCGGCCAGGAATTGCTGGAATCGCCCGCTGATAAATCTCGACCGCACCGACGTTCGGGGTCTGCCGTGCCTGTCCTTCGGGTGGAGAACCTGCGCATGGGCAGTATCGTCAACAACATGTCTTTTTCCGTCTTTCCGGGCGAAATCACCGGCATTGCCGGGCTGATCGGCGCGGGCCGCAGCGAAACGGCCAAGGTCGTGATGGGCCATACGAAACGCAACCTCAACGGCGGCAGGATCTGGCTGGATGGCCGGGAGATCCGCTATTCTCTGCCAGCGCACGCGGTGGCCGACGGCATTGCCTATATCAGCGAAGACCGTAAATATGACGGTTTCTTCGACACCATGAGCATTCGCGACAATATCGAGCTTGGCTGGCTGGCGAAATTCGGCAAGGGCCGGTTTCTCATGCCCTTCGGCAAATTGCGCGACATCGCAAAAGACTGGTCGAAGCGGCTTTCGATCCGCTCCATCGGAGAGAACCAGTCGGTGTTGCATTTGTCCGGCGGCAATCAGCAAAAGGTCGTTATCGCCAAATCGCTCACCCAGAAACCGAGACTGGTCATCTTTGATGAGCCGACCCGCGGTGTCGACGTCGGGGCGATCGCGGAAATCCGAAAGATCATCCGCGATTTCGCAGACAGCGGCGCGGGCGTCATCCTGATTTCGTCCTACCTGCCGGAAATCCTCGACCTCTCGGACCGGATTCTGGTCGCCAAGGGCGGCACGATTGCAGCCGAATTCTCACGTGAGGAAGCTGATGCAAGCGCCATTCTCAACGCGGCCATCCATTGAAACGGAGCCAAGCGGAGCGCCATTCGACGGAGTCTTCTCGGCGATCTTTGATCGCGGAAACTATAACGCTGCTCATTTGGCGAATTAAACGATCTCAAAAGCGAATATGGCAACGTGCCCGTTATTGACCAGAACCCGGGCTTGATACCGTAGGTTTCTTCTGCACGATCGCACGAAGGATGCAACGATCGGCTTGAACCCAGACATCCAGGAGATTGGGCGGTACCGTTGCAGCCACACAGTGCCAGTATTACATGAAGGTCTCGAAGAATTGCGCTTCGATTTCTAGCCACCGAGCCGCCTGCTGGGGATTGTATACGTGGCTATCATGCACATCAGAAATTACCGGTTCGATGCCGGCAGCTGGGTTCGAAACTATCTGGTATTGCAGGCAATCAATCTTAAGCATCTTGCTCAGAACCGGGTGAGAACCGCGCCATGAAGGGTGACGACGGGTGACCGGTTCGGTTGCATCTCCGATATGAGCCGGCTGGTGGCAAGTTTGAGTCCTCTGCCTTGCCCCAGATCGCGTCGTGAATCGGAATCCAAAATGGCTTGCGCGAGGGAAGGCTTGATCCCAGTGCATGCACGCCTTGTCGCCTATCCTATGTCATCTGCCGGACGGCTGGAAAAATCCTACGAGCGATTGTAGATCGGTAGCGAGGAACGTTTGCGCCAGTTCCCTCGAAGGAGGAGATATGGACAAGATATTGCAGCAATTTCTGGCAATTGCGGAATGCGGGTCATTCAGCCGGGCGGCGCAGTTACTGAACGTCACGCAGCCAACTCTGACTTTCAATATCAAGAAGCTCGAAGAAGGTCTCGGCGTCACGCTCTTCAAACGCACACCTCGCGGCGTCGCCCTCACGCCCTACGGGATGACGCTCTTCGAAAACGCTCGTATAATGCGCAAGCTGTACGATAACACTATCGGCCGAATTGACCGTCAACGCATACAGGCCGAACACGCTATCAGTATAGGCGTCGGTTATACATGGTGGCTTCTGTTCCTTCGCGACTGGGCGTTCGAACGCCGACAAACCTACCCCGACGCGCCAATTCATATCAGCGTGGGGAATCAACTGCGCTGTATGGACCAGCTCCTCGCTGGCGAAATTTCCATGTTTCTGGGACATGAGACGACCGGGATGGCCGCAGAGTTCAACACGCGGTTTGTGCCGTTCGGCTATGCAAGGCAAGGTTATTTCGTGCGGCGTGGCCATCCCTTGAGCGATAAGCCGCAGGGGTTTGAAGACATCCATGCCTATCCGTTTGTGGTGATCGGCTCGCCGGAACAGCGCTACGAGCGATTGTTCCTGCGTGATCCCGATATGCTGAGTAGCCCTCACCTCAAAATGGAAACAAGCTTCTCTTCAAATTCCATGTCCGCCTGCGTCGACTATGTTTTAAAGAGCGATGGTATCCTGCGCTTCACTTCGGTGTTGGCGAAGGAACTGGCGGAAAAAGGTCTCCAGCAGATAACGTTGCGGGCTGATCTGGAAGAGCGGCCGGCGAGGGTCGGTATCTATGCCACGAATAGCACTGAACACAGCCCTTTACTTGCTCCTCTGATAGAGGAAATTCGCGCCCTCGGAGCGTCAAAGCTTGCCCAAATAGAGCTTCACTGACGGAGGCGCTATAGAAGGGATCTATATCTGGACGGATAAATCGTAATTTTAATATGCCTCCCCGGCTGATAGCCTTCTGAACGCCGAATGAGGAGACTTCGGCGCTAAGGAGGAGCACATGATCAATCTTCTCGGCCGCCGCCGCTTCTTGGAGGTCGCGGGTATCGCAGCACTTGTCGCCAGCTTTGACGGAGCCACAGCGCGCGCTGCCGCCACCCGCCTTCGCCTGATCTACTGGGGCGGACAGGCTCGTGCGGAAAAGACGGGCAAGGCAAGCCAACTTTTCTCCGACCGGACCGGCATCGCGGTTCAGAACGAATTCCTGGCCTGGAGTGACTACTGGACCAAGCTCGCGACGCAGATTGCGGGCGGCAATGCGCCCGACATCGTCCAGATGGACTATCGCTACATCGCCGAATATGCCTCTCGCCAGGTGATCTTGCCGCTTGATGAATTCATCGGACAGCAACTTGACCTCATTGGCTTCGACCAAGACCAGATCGAGGGAGGCAAAGTTGGCGGAAAGCTCTATGGCATCAGCCTCGGTGCAAACTCCGTCGCGAACATCGTCAACACCGCGGTATTCGAGAAGGCCGGGATTACCCTGCCGGCAAACGGGTTCACCTACGCCCAACTCTACGAATATGCCGAGTTGTTCAAGCAGGCAAAACTTCCGAATGGAGTTCGGGTGATCAGTGACGCTTCGGGCCATGAACAGATGTTGGAAAGCTGGCTTCGCCAGCGCGGGAAGGCCCTTTACACCGCCGATGGCCAACTTGGCTTCGATGTGGACGATGCCAAGGAATGGTTCATTTTGTGGTCGAAGCTGCGCGAAGCTGGTGTTTGTGTCACGGCCGAAGACAATGCGCTTGCAACGGGGCAGATGGAATCGAGCATGATCGTGATGGGCAAGGCGGCGCTCCAGCCCGACAACTCCAACCTCCTCATTGCCTACCAAGCCCTAATGCAGGACCGGCTGGCACTCGCTCCCTATCCGCTGATCTCAGTTGATGCCACGGGGGGGCAATACCGCAAGCCGTCAATGTTCTTCTCCATCGCGCGTTCATCGCGCGCCAAGTCTGAAGCTGCCCAGCTTCTCAGCTTCTTTATCAGCGATCCCGAAGCCGCCAAGGTTCTCGGCACGGAACGTGGCATCCCCTGCTCCGAGAAGGTCCGTACAGCCCTAGTCACGACTTTGACGCCGCTTGAGCGTGCCGGACTCGAGTATGTATCGGGGCTCGGCAAGATTCTCGGCCCGATCCCTCCCTCCCCGCCGACCGCCGCCGGCGAAATCTATCAGTCGGCGCTTACCAATATCAGCCAGCAAGTCGCCTTCGGAATGGAAAAGCCGGAGAACGCCGGAGAGATGTTCGTTCAGCAGGCAACCGAACTTCTGAGCCGGGGCTGATCATGGAGATCGCCCGCAATTCAGATGCCATCCCGCTGCACCGCGAAAGGGCGCGGAGCAAAGGACCTCGCTGGTATTCCTCTCCGCAGGCCGCCGGCTACATCTTCCTGCTGCCGTGGGGAATTGGCTTTCTATGCCTTTCGCTTGGCCCAATTCTCTGGTCTCTCTACCTGTCCTTCACGGATTTCGATCTTCTGACTGCGCCCGAGTGGATTGGTACCGCCAACTACGTGCGCATGTTCACCGCCGACACCAAGTTCATGACCTCGGTGAAGGTGACGTTCGTCTACGTTCTCTTCTCCGTGCCTTTAAAACTCGCCTTCGCGCTCGTCGTTGCCATGGTCCTCAACCGCGGCATCCGCGGCCTGCCGCTTTACAGGGCGCTTTTCTACCTTCCCTCGCTCCTCGGCGCGAGCGTCGCCATTGCGATTCTGTGGCGGCAACTTTTCGCAGGCAACGGGCTGGTGAACCAATTCCTCGCCCAGTTCGGCATCCAGGGTCCCAGTTGGATCTCGAACCCGAACTACTCACTGTGGACCTTGATCATCCTGGCGGTCTGGCAGTTCGGATCACCGATGATCGTCTTCCTGGCCGGGCTCAGGCAGATACCGGCGGATGTTTATGAGGCGGCCCAGATCGATGGCGCGGGCCCCTGGCGGCAATTCGCGCGCATTACCGTGCCGCTCCTGACGCCCGTAATATTCTTCAATGCTGTCATCCAGACAATCGACGCGTTCAAGACTTTCACCCCGGCCTTCATCATTTCGAATGGATCGGGCGGCCCGGTGAACTCGCTGCTCTTCTACACCCTCTATCTCTATCAAGAAGCCTTTGGCTACTTCCGAATGGGCTACGCATCGGCGCTAGCATGGGTGCTCCTCATTATCATCGCGCTGTTCACGGCCTTCGCGTTCCTCACCAGCCGCTATTGGGTGCACTATGATGAATAGCGCCACGCTCTCGGATGCCACCACGCGTTCGCGCATTGTCAGCATCGTCGTTCATGTGCTCCTCATCAGCGCCTCTGTCGTGATGATCTATCCTCTGCTCTGGATGCTGTCGGCTTCATTCCGGCCCGAGAACGAAATCTTCACCTCAGCCAGCCTGCTTCCGTCGAGCTTCAGCCTAGATTCCTATATCGAGGGCTGGAGCGATCTGCCCGTGAGCTTCGGCCGCTTCTTCAGCAATTCGTTCCTGATTGCGATCCTTTGCGTTGGCGGCAACGTGGTCAGTTGTTCTCTCGCTGCCTTCGCGTTCTCGCGGCTCGAGTTCAGAGGGCGGCGGACTCTATTCGCACTGATGCTGATAACCCTGATGTTGCCATATCACGTGACGTTGATCCCACAGTATGTACTGTTCCGCGGGCTTGGGTGGGTGGACACCTTTCTGCCGCTGGTGGTCCCGAAATTTCTCGCTGTCGATGCCTTTTTCATCTTCCTGATGGTGCAGTTCTTCCGCGGAATTCCCAAGGAACTCGATGAAGCGGCAATGATGGACGGTTGTTCGCCTTGGCGGATTTACTGCCGGGTGATCATGCCGCTGTCGATGCCTGTACTAGCAACTGCCTCGATCTTCACCTTCATCTGGACCTGGGATGACTTTCTGGGGCCGCTCATTTACCTGAACGACATGGAGCAATACACGGCGATGCTCGGCCTCAGAACTTTCGTGGATTCGACCGGCGTGTCGAATTTTGGGGGTCTCTTCGCCATGTCCGTACTGTCTCTGGTGCCGATCTTTGGCTTCTTCCTTCTGTTCCAGCGGCTGCTCATCGAGGGTATCGCCACGACGGGGATGAAACGATGACGCGATCTATATAGCGCTGCCGAAGAGGCGAATACCGAAAACCCATATCCCCACTCATTCAGGAGGCTATCCTTGTCCTCTACCGTTGAACTGCGCAATATCACCAAATCCTATGGCGAACTGCAAGTCGTTCACGGGATCGATCTTGAGATTGAACCGGGCGAATTCGTCGTCTTCGTCGGACCGTCAGGCTCCGGGAAATCGACGCTTCTGAGAATGGTGGCCGGCCTGGAAAAGATCACCAGCGGCGACCTTATGATTGATGGAGAAAAGGTCAATCATGTTGCGCCTTACGAGCGCGGCATCGCTATGGTGTTCCAGTCCTACGCGCTTTATCCGCACATGTCGGTCTACAAGAACCTTGCCTTCGGGCTGGAGACCGCGAGGATGTCGAAGGACGAGATCAGAAGACGGGTTCAAGAGGCGGCAGAAATCCTCCAGATCCAGCAACTCCTTGCCCGGAAGCCTCGCCAGCTTTCGGGCGGCCAACGTCAGCGCGTAGCAATCGGCCGAGCGATCGTACGCGAGCCAAAGCTCTTCCTGTTCGACGAGCCGCTTTCCAACCTCGATGCCGAGTTACGTGTCCAGATGCGCGTCGAAATCTCCAAGCTTCACAAGCGGCTCGGCAATACGACGATCTACGTGACCCACGATCAGGTCGAGGCGATGACCATGGCTGACAAGATCGTAGTACTCAACAATGGACGCATCGAACAGATCGGCTCCCCCCTGGACCTCTACAACGCCCCCAGCAATCGCTTCGTCGCCGGTTTCATCGGATCTCCAAAGATGAACTTTCTTTCAGTCGGGCAATCTTCCGACGGCGCCAAGGTTGGCGACGTTTTGATGCCATGGTTAGTTTTCGAGACGTTGCCAACGACCTTCGGCATCCGGCCAGAACACCTCTCGATCGTGGCGGGCACGGATAGTACCAGCCTTGGTACTGCCGCAGTCGATCTAGTGGAGAGCCTCGGAGGCCAGACGGTTGTGTATGTCACCCTCCCCGATGGCCAGCCGCTGACGATTTTGCTCGAAGGTCAGCCGAGAATCTCCGACCGCGTGGAAGTCTTCTTCGATGTTGAAAAGGCCCATTACTTCGATCCAGCCGGACGGAGAACGCTACCGAAGTAGGTTCACCGGCATGATTGTCAGGCGCAAGGAAGATCATGAAACGGCCGACGGAGCCGACCGATTATGAGGAGCGAGAAATGTTGAGATTTGCAGCCGTCGGTCTCGATCATGGCCATATTTTCGATCATGTGAAGGGGCTTCTGGTGGCAGGCGCGGAATTCGTCGGTTATTGTCCGGAAAGTACCGCCCCCGGCGTCATCAGGGCGATGGAGCAGAGCTATCCCGAGACGCCAAAAATCAGTCGCGAGCGGATTTTGGGCGATCCGACGATCGACCTCATCTGCATCTCCGCGGTGCCGGCCGACCGGGCTGGCCTCGCCGTGCGGGCGATGAAGGCCGGCAAGGATGTCATGGTGGACAAGCCCGGCATCACCACCTTCGATCAGCTAGCAGAGGTCCGCAAGACGGTGGAGGAAACGGGAAGGATCTTCTCCATCTGCTTCACTGAACGCCACTGTGTCCGCTCGGCGGTGAAGGCGGGCAAGATTGTGCAGGAAGGTGCCATCGGGCGAGTAGTTCAGACTATCGGTACTGGCCCGCACAAGCTTCAGCTCGCCTCCCGCCCTGATTGGTTCTTCGATCCCGAACGTTTCGGCGGCATCCTCGTCGACATCGCCTCCCATCAGATCGACCAGTTCCTGTTCTACACCGGCTCGACCACGGCCAACATTGTTGCCAGCAGCATCGGCAATTTTGCCATGCCGGAAAAGCCGGCTTTCCAAGATTTCGGCGATCTTCTTTTGCGCTCAGACACCGCCACCGGCTATGTCCGGGTCGACTGGTTTACACCGGAAGCGCTGGGGACGTGGGGCGACGGACGGTTAACGATCCTCGGCACCGAAGGTTACATCGAGCTGCGCAAGTACATCGACATCTCCGGCCGGCCGGGCAAGGATCACCTGTTCCTCGTGAACAAGACCGAAAATCGCTACATCGACTGCAGTGGGGAGGACCTCACCTATTTCCGCGCTTTTGTCGATGACGTCCACAGTCGCACCGAAACCGCGATGCCCCAGGAGCATGTCTTCGAAGTCTGCCGCCTCTCGCTGGAGGCGCAGGCGCGTGCAGTACGTATTGGCGGATAAGAAGGATATTTCACCGTGACCCAGAAATTTCGCGTCGGCGTCGTCGGAGCCGGCATCGCCGCACGGCATTTGACCGGCTTCGGTTGGAACCCAGACCTGTTCGAGGTCGCAATACTTTGCTCGCTTGACAGTGACCGCGGCCGTGCGCTCTGCGCGGAGCATAACATTCCTGAGTACACGCAGGACGTGGATACGCTGTTTGCGCGAGACGACCTCGACATTATCGACATCTGCACGCCACCGCATTCGCATTTCGAACTCTGCGAGCGCGGCATCAAGGCCGGCAAGCATATCATCTGCGAAAAACCCCTCTACGGCTCGATCGCCGACGTCGACAAGATGAAGAGAATTGTCGATGCAACCGACCGGGTCCTAATGCCGATCTTTCAATATCGCTACGGCACCGGCCTGCAGAAGCTGAAGTACCTCATCGAACGTGGTCTAACCGGACGCCCTTACCTCACCACAATCGAGACCCACTGGTGGCGTGGGCCGGACTATTACGCCGTTCCTTGGCGGGGTAAATGGACAAGCGAGTTGGGCGGCGGCCTGCTCGGTCATGCCATCCACGCCCATGATATGCTGAACTATGTCCACGGTGCCTGCGCCGAGGTTTTCACCCATGCCACCACCTTGGTCAACCCAATTGAGGTCGAGGACACAGCGACGCTCTCGGTGAAGATGGAGAACGGTTCGCTGGCGGCGCTGTCGATGACGCTCGGTTCCCGCCAGGAAATCTCGCGCCTGCGCTTCTGCTTTGCAGACCTTGTGGCGGAAAGCGTTCTAGAACCCTATACGATGGGCCGCGATCCGTGGAAATTCATTGCAGGCACAAAGGAGCATCAGGCTCGCGTTGATGACGCGCTCGCCGTGTACAAAGAAGAGGAGGATGGGTACACTCGCCAGTTCCAACTCTTCCATAAGGCACTCGTCGAGGGCACCGAACCGCCTGTGACTCTGGAAGACGCACGCCGCTCCCTCGAGCTTGTCACGGCAGCCTACCACTCCCATCGAACCAAGAAGCCCACCGAAATGCCGATCACGGCCGATCACCCGCTTTACCGCTCTTGGCTGCCTCAAACAGTGCTGGCACAGGCCCAGGCTGATGGCCGACTTGCAAGCTTTCGTATCTGAACGCGGTGAGGTCGTCTGATGCGCTCCGTCCCTTGTTGTGAGCCGTCCGGCTCCTGTTACATGAGAGCGCATAATTTGCCCCCGAAGCGTAGCACCTCTGTCTCTGATATCGGACAGACCCAGTTCCCCGGAAAGCACCCAAATCCTTCGACACTTTCAAGTTTCAGAGGGGAGCCCTCTCCGACAGTGCGACGGACTGACATCGTATCGCTCGCTGAATCTGCGAGAGAAATGTGCAAGGCTCTTGAAGCCCCATTTGTAACAGACGTCGGAGACACTCACGGAGCAGGCGCCCCTCTGAAGAAGGTCGCGACGAGCGCCCTCGAGCCGCTTTTCCTGGATATGAGCGACCAGAGACAGCGGTTCTCCCTGGAAAAGTCGGTTCAACTGACGAAGACTGATGCCCATGAAATTGGCGATCGTCGCCGGGCTGAGTTCTGGATCTCCAAGATGGTCCTCGATATATTTTCGCGCCCGCAGCAGCAACTGTGCGTGATAGCTCGAACGCACGCCACCATTGACGAGGCTATAGGCGGTTTCCATGACGTCCCACACTTTTTTTTCCAGCGCCATCCCCGCCCTGTCGCCTGCTAGGCCGGAAGACTGCGCCTCGCGCATCACATCCTGCAGCGCCAGCGGGATCATTCGGGCGGGATTGGTCGTCCCGCCAAAGTGAACCACGTCCCGCAGGCTCCATTCGCCGAAGCGGCCGCGGAATTCTTCCCCCGGAATCTCGAAGATCACCTGTCGCGCGAAGGCCGGGAAGCCGTGCATATAGGCTTGGTTGGTATCGTAGAGCACTACGTCACCTGCTTCCGCCACCACGCATTGACCGGCCCGGTTCACGAAGACCTTGCCGTTGAGGATCATCGTCAGGAACGCACTGTCTTTTTCCCGTCGACGCAAGAGATGCGGAGTCCGCTCGATAAAGTGCTCGTCCCCGGCGATGTCAATCATCTTCACACGGCCGAAATCGAAGTAGTGGTAGCGCGCCTCAAGCCCCTTCTCGGAAAGACAGGAACAGCGCAACCCGACCACCTTCTCGGCGCAATGCTCCTCCCAGAAATCGATCCTCTCGTGGGGCGCGACCACGCGTGTGTCAAATGTTACCGCTCCCGAGACAAAGCTCGGCTGCGCGACGAAGCCCGGCGTCATATTCAACTGTTCCTCCCTGCCCCGACCTGCCTCCAGAGGAGACACGGGGGCGGTGAGAGTGTGACAAAACGCAAGTCTTCCGTCAAACCCTCCGCATGCCGCACTGCGGGAAGCACTGCCGTGCCTCGGCGCTGCGCATGGGCCTCCAGCTCGCGCCCGATTGAAGGATCCGGTCTTGTCCGCGGGATAGGCTGCATGCCTCAAACGGTCAGGTAGCCGCCATCGACCGGAAGGACGATGCCGGTAATGTAACCGGCCGCGGGACTGGCAAAATAGAGGATCGGATCCGCAATCTCGTTCGGTTGGCCCCAACGGTCGAGGGGAATGCGGGCTAAGATCGGTCCGGAGGCCTGCGGATCGGAGAGAAGTCTCTGCGACAGGGGCGTAACGATCCAACCCGGCGCGACGGCATTGACCCGAATTTCTGGCGCATACTCTTGCGCCAGCGACTTTGTCAGTTGCACGACGGCTCCCTTGGAAGACGCATAAGCCGGCCGATCCGCCGCGCCAAAAGTGGAATACATCGACGCGATATTGATGATAGCACCGCCAATTGGCATGCGTGGACGGGCGGCCCGGCAAGCCGTCATGACCGAAAACAGGTTGATCGACATGACTTCGGCGAAGGACGCAGCTGTCCATTCCTCCCGGTCGCGGCTCACGCCGGCGCAATTGACCAGCACGTCGATGCGCCCGAAGGCACTGATGTAATTTTCAAGATCGGCCGGCGAACGCACATCGAGTTCAGTCGAGCTGATGCCATCAGGTACATCCTTCGCTCTCGCTGCGAGGCCGGCGACATGCGTGCTGGCGCCGAGCGCAGCGAAAGCCTCGGCCGTGGCGGCACCGATGCCGGACGTCCCGCCGATGATGACGACCGCCTTTCCGGCAAACAGATGTGGTTCAAATGACATGGAGCTCCTCCGACCAAGCCATGGGTGAGACAGAATGTGTGCTGGTCGTTTACGGGACGACCAGCACCTTCACATCGTCGTTCGGCACTGCCAGGCTCTGGAAGCCACCGGTGACGACCCCAGCCAGAGGCACTTCCCGCGTGATGATGAGCGAGGGATCGATCACCCCGCCGGCAATCATGCCGATCAAGTCGGCATAGACATGCCTGTAGCCGCACGAGGGAATGATTTCCACCTCCCGATTGACGAGGTCGAAGGCATCGATCCGGGCGGGCGCGCCGAACAAACCCACCAAGACCACCTTGCCGCCCTTGCGGACCGACTGAATAGCATCGTCGAGCGCCGGCTGCACACCGACAGCTTCGAAGGCCACATCGACGCCATGGGCTTGTGTCGGCAGATGTTCAAACGTACTGTTGACGGTGTCGGTCGCGCCGAGCGCTCGCGCTCGTGCGAGCCGTGCATCCGACACGTCGCTGACGACGATCCGTTTTGCACCTGCAACAGCTGCAAACTGTACGAGCAGAAGTCCGATCGGTCCGGCGCCAACGACCGCGACGCTCTGTCCCGCCATCAGGCCCGAGCGTCGCAGCGCATGCAATGCGACAGCCGCAGGCTCCAACACGGCCGCCTGACGGTCGGTCACAGCATCCGGCAAGACGTGCAGCATGTAATGCGGAACCACCGCTTCTTCGGCCATCCCGCCGTTGCCCATGAGCCCGGCGAAGCCCATTTTTTCACACAGATTGTAGTCGCCACGCAGGCAGGCCGTGCACTCGCCGCAACGATATTCCGGCTCCACCGCCACCCGCTGCCCGATCTTAACGGAGCCGCAGCCGACGCTGGTCTCGATCACCTCCCCGGCGAACTCGTGGCCGAGCACAAGCGGTGCGACCACACTCGAGATCGGGTGCGGCGCATTTACGGGGATGGCATGCGGACCATTGAGATACTCGTGCATGTCCGAACCGCAGATCCCACAGCGCGTGACGCGCAGGCGAACCTCGCCCGACGCCAGGGTGGGGCGAACCCGCCGCTCTATCCGGATGTCCTTCGCTGCGTGCCAGACCGCGGACAGGATGCCCGTGTCATTCAGCCGATCCATCAGCGGAAAAGCCCGTCGACATAATTGGCGCCGATGCCGACCTTATCGTAGTGAGCGCGGGCCAGCGCGATATAGTCATGGACATCGAAGGTGCCCGCCGAATTGCCATGCTCGTCGAGCCAGATCAGCGGCCCGGTGACCTTGAAATGGACGCGCATGGGTTCATCGCTTTCATAGGCGACGAGTGTATGTCCCTCGCCGGGCGTTTCGTAGACGAAATCACCGGCCGTGGCGGTCCAGTCATGCTCCAGGTAGCCCCACTTGCCCGAGATCGTATAGGCGAAGACCTCGTGCGGATGATAATGGCGGTTCACCAGACCAGCCTTCTTCGCCATCAGGATGTCGCACCACATGTTGCGCTCCGGCGAGATCCACAAAGGGCGAGACGATACCGTTTCGGTGAAGGGCACATAGTAGCGTTCGTCATCAGTCGCAGCGTTGGGGAGATAGACTTCAGGTTTCGCGTCCGGCTTGAACACGTTTTTGATGGGCTTGATATCGCGCCAGAACTCGTTCGTTGCGGCTTCGGGCATGTTAGTTACCTCCCAGTAGATCCGAGGCAAAGGCGCCCCAGCCATCAGAATAATGATTGCGCCGGAGGGTGTTTGACGGGCCGGGACAGATGTTTTGTCTCTCAGTGCCCATTCGTCCTTGAGGGTGGGACAGGGCAAATTGTCGCGGCTACAGTCCCTTCATCGCAATGTCTGGAAAGGCTGCGGTTCGCGCTTGGAGGGCGCGGTATCTGGGTAAGCTTTGGATTGCCGTGACGCGCGAACCGCGATGACGGGCGATCGGCCAAGGGAGGTTTCGACATGACATTCAGGCATCAGAGTGGCAGGCACGACGGTGGGTTGACGCGGCGCACGGCCCTTAAGGGACTGGCTGCGGGCGCGACGGTCCTTGCGGCGCCATCCTATCTGCGCGCCCAATCCGCACAGACCATCAAGATCGGCTACATCAGTCCGCAGACGGGGCAGATGGCCCCCTTCGGCGAAACAGACGCCTTCGCGCTCGATTTCATCCGCAAGCATCTCGCCACCGGCCTTGAGATCGGCGGCAAGACCTATGCGCTGGAGATCATCGAGCGGGATGCTCAGTCAAACCCCAACCGTGCGGCCGAACTGGCCGGCGAGCTGTGCCAGAATGACGGTGTCCACATACTGATACCTGCCTCCACCACGGATGTGACCCTTCCAGTCTCAGAACAGGGCGAGCTCTTCGAAGTGCCGACGATCTCGTCTACCGCGCCCTGGCAGGCGGTCATCATGCCGCGCGGCGGCGCCGACCAAGCCTTCAACTGGACCTACCACTTCTTCTGGGGTCTGGAAGATATCATCCAGACCTTCGTCAACATGTGGAACAGCGTCGATAGCAACAAGAAGGTCGGCCTGCTGCTGCCCCGCAACGCCGATGGCGAAGTCTGGGGCGACGACACGATCGGCTTGCCTCCCGCCATGCGCGCAGCCGGTTTTGAGGTCATAGCGCCGTCGAAATTCGAAATCCGAACCAATGATTTTTCTTCGCAGATCAATGCCTTCAAGGAAGCCGGCTGCGAAATCCTTGGCGGCCTCGTCTTCCCCGCCGACCTGCGGACTGCCACCATCCAGATGGCACAGCAGGACTTGAAGCCCAAGATCATGACCGTGGCAGCCGGCCTGCTCTTCCCCTCCGCCGTGGAAGCCATGGGTGACCTGGGTGCCGGCATGTCGACCGAAGTCTGGTGGACACCGGCCTTCCCCTACAAGTCGACGCTCACCGGCGAGACATCCGCCGATCTGGCCGCGACATGGGAACAATCGACCGGCAAGCAGTGGACGCAGCCACTCGGCTACAGCCACGCCATGTGGGAAATCATCGTCGATACGCTGAAGCGTTCCGGCGACCCCCTGGACCGTACAGCCATCCGCGATGCGCTGAAGGCGACCAACCTCGACACGGTTGTCGGCAACGTCAACTGGAGCAAGGGTCCGCATCCGAACGTGTCGAAGACGCCGATCCTCGGCGGGCAGTGGCGCAAGGGCGAGAAGTGGCCCTATGACCTGAAGATCGTCGAAACCCAGCTTTATCCTATCATGCAGCCCGAAAGCGGCCTGGAGATGAAGTCTTGGTGACGGCATCCGAACAGCAGAGACAGGTGGACGGGAAGGAGGTTCTCCTTTCCGTTCGCAGTCTCTCCAAGAGTTTCGGCGCTCTGAAGGTGGTGCAGGATGTGAGCTTCGAGCTTGCCCGGGGAGAGGTCCTCGGCATCCTCGGCCCTAATGGCGCCGGCAAGACCAGTCTGTTTAACCTGATCTCCGGCGACATTGCCTTCGATACGGGCTCAATCACGTTGGACGGGGTGCAGCTCGATCGGGAACCATCCTATAGGCGAGCTACAAGAGGAATCGGGCGGACCTATCAGATCCCCCGCCCCTACGCCAAGATGACGACCTTCGAGAACCTGCTGGTCGCATCCCGCTTCGCGGCCGGTCGCAGCGAGCGCGACTCCTACCTCTCCTGCGCAGCACTGCTCGAGGATTGCGGCCTCGCCGGCAAGGCAAACCTTCCCGCTGGTGGCCTGACGCTGCTCGATCGAAAGCGGCTAGAACTGGCTCGTGCACTGGCGGGCGAACCAAAACTTCTTCTTCTCGACGAGATTGCGGGCGGCCTTACCGAGGCCGAAGCGGGACAACTGGTTTCCCTAATCCGTCACGTACGTGATCGAGGCGTGACCATCATCTGGATAGAACACGTGCTGCATGCCGTGATGGCGGTGGCCGAGCGCCTGCTCGTGCTGAGCTTCGGCGAAAAGATTGCTGACGGACCACCGCAAGAGGTCATCGACAATCCCGACGTGCGCCGCATCTACATGGGGATCGAAGCATGAGCGCGTCGCCTCTTCTGGCAGGCCGGTCCCTTTGCGCCGGCTATGGCGACTTTCAGGCTCTGTTCTCGATCGACTTCGAGATCCAGACCGGCGAAGTGGTCGCACTGATCGGGGCCAATGGCGCGGGCAAGTCCACCCTGCTCAAAACCTTTGTCGGTCTCGTTCCGATCCGTGACGGCTCGATGACCTTCTGCGGGACCAACGTGTCGAAGACACCGGCACATGCTCTGGTGTCGCGCGGTCTCGCAATGGTTCCGGAGGGCCGCCGGCTTTTCCGGGGCATGAGCGTCGAGGACAATCTGAAGGTTGCGGCAGACCACGCTGGCGATCCGGCAGCGGGTTCCAGCCCCTGGACTCTTGAGCGCCTCTACGACCTCTTTCCCATCCTCGCCGAGCGACGAGCCCAGCCGGTCGAGAACCTGTCTGGCGGACAGCAGCAGATGGTCGCCATTGGCCGAGCGCTAATGACACAGCCGAAGCTGCTTCTATGCGACGAAATCAGCCTCGGCCTCGCGCCGAAGGTGATCGCAGAGATCTACGAAATGTTGCCGGTGATCCGTCGATCGGGAACGGCAATCCTGCTCGTCGAGCAGGATGTCGCCCTGGCGAGCCGGAGCTCGGACAGGGTCTACTGCATGCTGGAGGGGCGGATCACGCTGACGGGAAAATCGTCGGAGGTGACGAGGGAAGAGATAACGCAAGCCTATTTCGGAGTGAAACATGAAGTGGGTTGACGCCGTCGTCCAGGGGCTGCTGCTTGGCGGCCTCTATGCACAATATGCGATCGGCATGTCGTTGATGTTCGGCGTGATGCGCATCGTCAACATCGCCCACGGCGACCTCGTGGTCCTCCTGGCACTCATTGGGATCTCCCTCGCCGCAGCCTTCGGCCTCGGCGCCGGCTTCATCATGCTGATCCTGATCCCGGTGGGAGCACTGATCGGATGGGGGTTGCAACGCGGCATCCTCAACCATCTCGTGGGCAACGATCCGCTGCCCTCTCTGATCGCGACCTTCGGCCTGTCGCTGGCGTTGCAGAACCTGATGCTGACGATCTGGCAGGCAGACACCCGCTCGCTCGATGCCGGTCCGCTGGCGGTCCAATCGGTTGACCTGGCGGGCATCCATGTCGGCGTCCTGCCACTCTGCATCCTGGCTGTCGCGACGTTCCTGACCTGGGGCATGCATGTGGTGTTGAAGGCCACCCGCTTCGGCCGCGCCTTGCGCGCATCTGCCGCCGACAGGGACGCAGCCACCCTGAGCGGCATCGACACGAAGATCGTCTATGCTAAGGCGACCGCCATTGCGGTTGCGATTCTCGGCATCGCTGCCGTTTTCCAGGCAGCCCGCACAACCGTTTCTCCGGCTGATGGCGGAGCCCAGCTCATCTATGCCTTCGAGGCCGTAATCATCGGCGGCATGGGGTCCATCTGGGGCGCCTTTGCTGGCGGCCTGATCCTTGGCGTGGCCCAAGTCGTCGGGTCCCGCATAGATCCCGGCTGGGGCGTTCTGATCGGCCACCTCGTCTTTCTCCTGGTGCTGGCCTGGCGCCCCCAGGGGATTATGTCCCGTCGGTAGGAGGTAGACTTGACCTCACCTAACATCCTCGTGCACCGGCACACGCGATCCAGCCGCATCGCCATCGCTGTTGCCCTGCTACTTGTCCTTGCGATTCCCACCATGCCCTTCTGGGCGTCGAGTGGTCACATCAGACTGATCATCGAACTTTCCTGCCTGATCGCCATCGCTCAAATGTGGAACCTGCTGGCGGGCTACGGCGGCATGGTCTCCGTCGGGCAGCAGGCCTTTATCGGTGCAGGCGGCTATTCGCTCTTTGTGCTGTCGATGTATGGCGGCTTGAATCCCTTCCTCGCGGTACCCTTGGCCGTAATCCTCCCCGCCCTGCTCGCCGCGCCCTCCTATCTGCTGCTGCGCAAGCTCGACGGCCCCTATTTCGCCATTGGTACCTGGGTTCTGGCGGAAGTCTTCAGGCTCGTGACCGGCAATCTCTCCGTGGTCAATGCCGGATCCGGCATGACCTTGCGGGCCATGGGCCAATTCACTGCGCACCAGCGGGAGATCGGCCTCACGATACTCTGCGCCCTGCTCCTGCTCGTCACGCTCGGAGGGACGTTCGTAATGCTACGTTCGCGGCTGGGGCTTGCCATGACGGCGATGCGTGACGATCCAGTGTCTGCGGCGAGCCAGGGGGTGAATGTCGGCCGGATCCGTTTCGGCATCTTCGTGGTCGCCGCCATGGGAACGGGGCTGGCGGGGGCAATCTACTACATGGCGCAGCTGCGCATTTCCCCCGGCAGCGGCTTCGACCCCTACTGGTCCTCGATCTGCATCTTCATCGTGATGGTCGGCGGCATCGGCCGCCTAGAAGGTCCGATCATTGGCGCGCTTCTCTACTTTTTCGCCACACGCCTCTTCGGCCACTACGGTGCAAGCTACATGATCGTGCTCGGCCTGCAGACGCTGCTCGTGGCCCTCTTTTCGCCAGGCGGTCTCTGGGAGCTGTTCAGAAAGTACCGCGACTGGCCCTGGTTCCCGGTGGGGCACATGCTGGCACACCAACACTCAGGTAACCGCTGAACGCATTCACTCCACATTTGCCCACCAATCGTTCCTTTGTGCCTAATCTGGCGCGCCTCTCATCGAATCTCGCAGGACTGCCTGGCCTCTTTCAAGCCATGCGTCGAGTGGAAGCGTTGTGCCGCCCGCTTTCGGCGGCAGATTTGTCCCCTGCGCCCGAACCTGGAACTGGCGGGCTCTACATCACCGCCTGTGCCTCGTAGACTTCGCGCGCCGGGAGGGGGAGTAAACGATAAGCCATTTCGGCCTTCAATTCCTCGTGGCGGGCGATCTCCTCGGGCGTCTTGTCCTTCTTGGCGCCGAGCGTGACGAATTCCTCCTTCATATGGCCCGGCTTGATCACCGCTTCGGCGGTGCGGCCGCGATATCTGAAGCGGAACACGTAAGGTCCGGGCGGGTCGGTGATGATGTCCTTGCCGCCGATCGACTTGTCGACGGTCAGCCGCCCCTCGGTCAGCGCCCGGGTCACCATTTCCAGAGCGTCACGTCCGCCGGGGCCGGAAAAAGCGGTCACGATCATCACCTCGCGCCGTTCCAGCGGCGTGTCGGACAACAGCGGAAACGCCGCCTGCATGGCTTTGAGCGCATGCGCGACACCACCGGGAAAGCCGCCGCCGTGACAGGCGTTGATGCCTGTCGAAGGTGAAGCTGATCGGGTGGCCGTTGTCGAGTACGGTAATCTCGTTACTCTGTTTGTCTCGTAAGCCAACCGCTCGATTTTCCTACCTTTGCGCCTCCCGGCGCTCTCGATCGTCTCGCGTCTGATGGGTATCCAGACCTGGCCCCGGTACCTATAGCCGATATTACGCACACCCGATCTCGGTCGCGATCACCACCTTCTTCGGTCAGGACAGCATCTATTTGATGGCGCAATGGCAGCATCGGTTCTGATGATGATCCCGATCCTCTATCTCGTGTTTCGACGCTGGTTTGTGAGTTCCTTCGTGGGCTCGGAAGTGAAAGGTTGTTTGATGACAACGCATCCAAATCCCCCGCGCTTTCTGACGACTGAAGGGACATTCAGCGTGCTCCTTCTTGCCAGAAGCATAGTGCACGCATGGCTGGAAGCCGCGCACCAAGACAGACCGCCCGCGATACGGGTGGCGCCGGGGGCGCGGGAAATCGGACACCTGGCGGCACACACCAGCGAAGAATTCTCGGCGACTCCGCTTGAGAAAGATGCGTTAGTGGAGTTGGAGGGGAGGGGACAATGGCATCCGTACGATCGAACAGGTTCGCAAGCAGTATGGCACTGCGATGGTCCTTCCGGCTGCGGCAAGTCGACCCTCTTGCGCATGCTCCCGGGGATCGAGGACATCTACGGCGAAGAAATCCGCATCGACGCTCGCGTTGCCAATAGCATAGAGAATGCTCAAGTCAGGGATCATCCGCAATAGTCGGCTTGAGCACTCGCGCCTCCCGTTATTGTTTCCTTTTAGCGTGCTCCTTTAGCATTGCAAAAAGTAGCCCGCTGACCAGCAACGCGATGGCAAAGGCGGTGAGGCCGGGGCCATAGCTTTGCCAATATGCGCGGCTTAGCGGCAGCAGAGTTGCTCCCAAGGCCGCGCCCAGCTGGAACACGGCGAAGATCGTGCCATAGATACGCCCGAAAGCGGCGAGACCGAAATTGCGCTTGATGATGTAGCTGAGCACGTCGAACTCCGCCCCGTAGACCATGCCGATCAGGATGGCGGAGACAAAGACCAGAGGACCGACCTGTCCTGACCCATAGATAAGGCAGGCAATCGCACCTCCAACGCATACGGCACTCATCAGGCGCTTTGCTGACATATAGTCCAGGAGAACGCCCGTGAGGAACCGCCCGACAAGCACCGCAATGCCGAAAACGGATTGCACGACAGCGGCGTTTTGCGGCGTCAGGCCGCCATCGATCAAAAGCGAGATCTGGTTCGTGACAAGCCCGGTATTGACGAAGCCAAGCAGAAAAAAGGCGAGAGTCAGAACGATGAATTCGCGGGTTTTGACAAGGCTTTTGAAGTCCGTTGTCTCGCGCGATGCAGCGACGTTTCGGCTGCCGGCATCGGCCACAGCGGGTGCCTCACGCAAAAGCAGCGCGTTGATGGGCAGAACCAAGAGCGCAACAATGACACCAAGGCTAACATAGGCCCATTGCACCGACCCGTTGAAGATGACGAAGGTGATCAGCGGCGGCAACAGCGCGGCGCCCAAGCCAATGCCGCCATTGGCAATGCCAATGGCCAGCCCAAGTCGCCGTTCAAACCATGTGCTGACCACGCGCAGATAGGAGACAGGCCAGAGACCGATGCCCAGCAGGGGCAGAACCGCATACATGACGTAGAAGGCGGTGATATTGCCAGAAAGAAAATACATTCCCGCCAGGCCAAGCGCGAAAGTGACACTGGAGGCCAGAACGATGGGCCGCGTGCCAAAGCGATCGATCAAATAGCCCTGAATGGGGGAAATCACCATGATCATTAGCGACACGATGGTCGCTGCAAACAGAATGGACGGCTTCGACCAGCCGAAGGTGCGCGACAAAGGCTCCACGAAGACGCCGAACAGAAACAGCAGGATGGTACTGGGGCCGAAAACTAGCCCTACCGTGGCGGCTGCGGTGGCACCCACTGCCTGACGGCTGGTATCTTTCAACAGGGGAGCCCTTCCACTCCCCGGCGCGACTGCAATCATATTGTCGGTCATATTGTCTCCCTCCCGATGACAACTGATGAACTGGCAAACGGGCCGGCCAGTCCTGCGGCCTGTTTTGCGTCAAACCGTCAGGTAGACCGCCGCCCTCCGCGCCAGAACCCGGATCAGATTTTCGCGGTAGGCCCGTGACCCGAAACGATCCTCGAATATGTCGAGGTCATCGAAACGAAGGCTAGCGATTTCCGCCATCGGCGAGCCGGCGTCCAGCAAGCGCTCCAGGTCCTCACAACGAAAGGCCCCCTGCCCCGATGCGCCGGTAACCCCTGCCCGATACGCGCCGCTTATGCGGGAAAGAAAGACGCCCGCCATGGCATAGCCGGATGCCGGATGAGGGAACTTTTCATATCGTGCCGTGTCCGGCGCATCGAAGGTGATCGCGGTCACGAGTTCATGCTCGTCAAGCGTGGTTTCGAACATGCCAAGCAGGAAATCCTCAATAGCAATCGTGCGGGATTCGGTCTCAATGCTGGAATCAAGGGCAACCAACGCCGCCGGGTAATCTGCTGCCGGATCGTTATTAGCAAGCGAACCACCAATGGTGCCGCGATTGCGCACATGCCGGTCGCCGATCTGGCGGGCGAGATCGCAAAATGCCGGACAGATGGCTTGCAGGGCCGCATTATCGGCAATCCGCGCATGAGTGACGGCGGCACCGATGCGGACACGGCGAGCTTCAACGGTTATATCGTTCATGCCGGGAAGTGCCGTTACATCCAAAAGGTCGGACGGCAAGGTGAGACCGAGCTTTATCGAGGGCAGAAGGGTCATCCCGCCGGAGATATATTTTGCATCATCACAGGTCTTAAGTGCGTCGAGGCGCGCTTCATGCGAAAGGAGGCGGTGATAGGTGAAGGGTCTCATTCTCTTTCTCCGCTTGTCATTGTGCCGCCTGTCCGGGTGTCTCAAGGCAACCTGCCGCATCCAGAATGGCGGTGATGATGTTTTGATAGCCCGTGCAGCGACAGAGATTGCCCTTCAACGCATGTGCCACAGTCTCCCGCGTCAGCTTCCTGCCTTCCCGCGCGATGAGATCAATGGCCGTGATGACGAGGCCGGCGGTGCAATAACCGCACTGCAGCGCATGATGACGGTGGAAAGCATCCTGAACCGCATGAAGGGCCGCGCCGTTCGAAACACCCTCGATCGTCGTGATCGCTCTCCCATGCGCCTGCACGGCAAGCATGGTACAGGATTTGACAGTGTCGCCATCAACGGAAACCACGCAAGCGCCGCACTGGGTGGTATCGCAACCGATATGAGTTCCCGTCAGCCCCAGGTCTTCCCGCAGGAAGGAGACAAGCAGCCGATGATCCTCACAGGAGCGCCGAACGGTCTTGCCATTGATGGAGAGTTCAATGTCAGTCATGGATTCTCCTCCTCCCGCTGCCGTTCTCACGCCGCCGTGGCGATGTCCGAAATGCGGTCAAAGAATTGCTGGGATAGCTTGCGGGATGTGGATTCGATCAGTCGCCCGCCAAGTTGAGCAAGCTTGCCGCCCACGCTGGCATCGACCGTGTAATGCACCACGGTGCCACCCTCTTCTTCCTGCAAACGAACATTGGCGCCGCCTTTGGCAAAGCCCGCTATTCCGCCATTTCCCTCACCGGCAATCCGATAGCTTTCCGGTGCCTGCACATCGAGAAGCTGCACGCGACCACTGAACCGGGCCTTCACAGGGCCAATCGAAACAGTGACCGTTGCCGTATAACCCTCGTTGACTGCCTCAAGCGTCTGGCAGCCTGGAATAGCCTGACGTAGCACTTCAGGGTCGTTGATCAACGCCCAGACCTGCGCGCGGGGACGCGGCACGAAGAAACTTCCTTCAAGCTTCACGATTGCATTCCTTTCATTTCGGCCCCATGCAGGGCATCCCAAAGACGGCCAGCAGTAACTGGCATCTGGAGATCGGTAACGCCGAGCGGGCGGACTGCATCGAGAATGGCGTTGATGATAGCGGCAGGCGTTCCAATGGTGCCGGACTCGCCTATGCCCTTCACGCCCAGCACGTTTGAGGCGCTGGGGATTTCAATAAGTTTCGACTGGATGAACGGCATATGCTCGGCGCGGGGCAGGCAGTAATCCATCAACGAGCCGGTCGTGAGCTGACCGGCTTCATCATAGACCATCTCCTCATAGAGCGCCTGACCGATGCCCTGCGCGCAGCCGCCATGGATCTGCCCCTCGCAGATCATCGGATTAAGCGCCCGCCCCACATCATCGACACAGCTAAAGCGGTCGATGCGGATCTCGCCTGTCTCCGGCGTCACCTCGACTTCGCACACCTGGCAGCCGTTTGGAAAATTCGGTTGCGCACCCGGTTTGCCCGCCGAAGTGCCTTCTCCGTAAAGGCCCAGCGAAAAGCGCATGACCGGACCAGCGGGCAGGTAGAAGAACCGCGCCACATCCTTGAGCGAGATCGTCTGGTTGGAGGTGCGAGTGCGAAACAGCCCATCGGCAAACTCAATATCGCTTTCCTCCACCTTCAGAAGGACGGCAGCCATTTTCGAGGCCTTGAAAATGAGGTCGTCGGCTGCCTTGCGCAGTGCGGTGCCACCCAGCATGGAACTGCGGGCTGCAAACGTGCCACGGCCTATCAGCACCTTGTCCGTATCGCCCTGCACAAAGCGAATGTCCTTCATGTCGAGCGAAAGCCACTCAGATACAAGCTGGCTGAACACGGTGGCGTGCCCCTGGCCGTGCGAATGGGTTCCTGCAAGGATCGTCAGCGTGCCGGACGGTTCGAAACGGATCTCCATGCGCTCGTTCATGACGCCCGCCACCTCGATGTAAGAGGTGATCGAGCGGCCTCGCAGACGGCCCGCGTTTTCGCTTTTCGCGCGGCGAGCGGCAAAGCCATTCCAATCGGCAAGCGCGGCGCATTCATTAGCAAGACGCGGAAAATCGCCGCTGTCATAGGTCAAGCCAGCGCAGTTGGCATAGGGCATCTGCTGCGGCGACACATAGTTGCGCACCCGGATCTCGCGAGGATCAAGCCTGAGCGTCGAGGCCGCCTCATCCATCAACCTTTCGATGACAAACGCCGCTTCCGGCCTGCCCGCGCCACGGTAGACGGAGAGCGGCGCGATATTGGTGAAAACAGCATTGGTCTCCAGATCGACCGTGGGAATATCGTAGGTGCCCGGAAGGAGCTGCATGGAGAAGAAGAGCGGCGGCGTGGCCGTGCCCCAGAAATAGGCACCCAGATTGTGATAGGCGCGGACGCGAAGCCCAAGGATACGGCCCGTGGCATCGAGTGCCATTTCGGCATGCGCAGTCTGGCCGCGCCCTTGCGTATCCGTCTGCATCGCTTCGCTACGCGTCGCGACCCACTTAACCGGCCGACCCACACGCCGCGACGCCCAAAGAACCAGCCCGTCTTCAGGATGCATATGCGCCTTGAGGCCGAAGCCGCCGCCAACATCAGGAGAGATAACGCGCAACGCGGATTCGGGAACGTTCAACACGGTGGCGGCAAGCACGCGTCGAAAACCGTGCGGATCCTGCGAGCTGGTATGCAGCGTATAGTGATCTTCACCTGCGGTATAATCACCGATGCAGCCACGCGGCTCCAGCGAAAACGGCGCGACACGGGGACTGACGAAGCGACGGCTGACGATGACATGCGCCGCCTCGAAAGCCTTCGCCGTCTGCCCGGCGTCGCCGAATTTCAACGTGACTGAGCGGTTTCCAGTCGGGCAATCCTCCCACAGAATCGGCGCTTCGGGGTCCAGTGCTGCTTGCGCGTCCACCACGGCGGGGCGCTCTGCATAATCCACCATCACTGCATCGGCACCAGCGCGGGCCTGATCCGCCGTTTCGGCAATGACCATGGCAACGCGCTCGCCAACGAAGCGGACCCGGTCCTTCACCAGCAAGGGTCGCATGGTGGCATAACCGGCCGGACCGCCCCAGAGTTCGGGCATAAAAAATGGCGGCACACTACCGAGCCCATCCGCCTCAACATCATGCCCCGTCAGCACCGCCAGAATGCCGGGCATCGCCTCAGCTTCACTGACATCGATGGACAGGATATCGGCATGGGCATGCGGAGAAAGCACCATGGCCGCATGACATTGGCGCGGCAGCGTAATGTCATCGACATAGCGCCCCTGCCCCGTCAGAAAGCGTCGATCTTCTATCCGCAATGCGGGTTTAGCGATCGTCATGATTTGTTATCCTCCCTCTCCTGCCCGTATCCGTATGCCCGCCTCGTTGCGTCAAGGCTCCCGGATCGAGCGGGCGAGAACAGCGTTGACTGCCTCCGCCTGCTCGAAGAGCGGAATGTGGGCGGCTCCCGGAATGATCGTGAACCCGGAACCGGCAATAGCATCCGCCAGCGCTTTCCCCGCCGCAGGCGGTGTTGCTTCATCCAGCTCTCCCACCGCGACTGAGACCGGCATGGTGAGGCGTGCAGCGTGTTGACGGCAATCGGCAATGGCGAGCGCATCGCAACCGGCGGCATAACCTTCCGAGGACATACGTGAGAGCATGGTAGCGAGCCCTCGGCCAAAGGGTGTCTCAACGGCTTGCGGCGTAATCCACCGCGCCAGGACGCCACCGGCGATGGAAGCCAAGCCCTCGGCCCTGATCTTTGCCGCCCGGTCCTTCCACATTTGCGGGGCTAGGCTGACGATATTGCTATCGAACATGGTCAGCGTCTGCACACGCTCCGGCAGTCTGGCTGCAACACATTGCGCCACCATACCGCCGATGGAGATGCCGGCCAGATGAAAGCGTTCCACGCCAAGTTCCAGCAACAGGGCGACAATATCGTCTGCAATTACCTCGATTGTAACCGGGGTTCGGGAAAGGTCGCTGAGGCCGTGGCCGCGAAAATCCGGACAGATCACAAAATGCGTGCGACTGAAGGCGCGCACCTGCTCCTGCCAGACATCGTGTGAGGTACCGAGCGAATGGAGCAGAACCAATGCCGGATCATGTTCGCTACCGTGGAGCGCGACATGAAGAGTGTGGTCGTTGATACTGAGGAACATTGGCTAGAACTCCTCGTTCAGCGCTGCAAGCGCCTTTTCCACAACGGCGGTCTGGGCTTGCGGGGCGGCGCGTTCACGTTCGAGTCGGCTGATTTCCAGCGAGGAATCGACCACCAGCTTGCAGCGAGCGTAGCGGCGCTGCATGAAGCTCCGAAGTGCGGCGGGAACATGGGTCTGTCGAGCGATTTCCTCGCCCAGCACCAGCCCGTCCTCGATGCCCATTCCTGCACCGGAGGCCAGTTGCGGCGTGGTGGCATGTGCCGCGTCACCTATCAGCACCGTGTTTGACCGCACCCAGGTTTCACCGGCCAGAACCGTTTCCAGCGGGCGGCAGATGATATTGGAGCGTTCATTCAAACCATCGGCGACCTCGCGCAGAATGCCGCCATAGCTCTGCAACAGGTCACGAAGCACCACATGCTGATCTACCTCGTTGCGCCAGACCGGCTCCGGCTGGGCTTCCAGATAGAACATGTACATCTGGTCCGGCGCGACCGGATTGAGGCCGACCTTGGCGGAACCGCCCAGAAAGAAGGTACGCCGCACGATGGAAGGATGGCGCTCCATCATCAGCCGCCAGCACATTTGCCCAGCATAGCGCGGTACCGGCGCTGTCTCGAACATCTGCTGACGTGTGCGGGAATAGATACCATCGGCACCGACAACCAGATCGTAGGTCGCGGAGGCATCATTGCTGAAGCGCACGGTGGCAAGATCGCCGTGCCACACTATCGATTCCACCGTGACGCCGAGCATGACTATCGGGTTCAAGGCCAGCAGGCGCTCGGACATGATGCGGTGAAGCACTGGCCGCAAAATACCACCAGCGGTTGGAATGTCGCCAAGGCCATCATTGCGTGTGTCGATACTGAACAGCGGCTTGCCATCGGCAGAGCAGATATCGATTCCATCCGCCGTATAGCCATGTTCAAGCACCGCATCGAGAATGCCGAGCATGCCCATGGCCCTCAGCGTTGGCCCGGTGATGGTGATGCCCGCCCCATAGACCCGCCATTGCGGGTCCTGGTCGCAGAGATCAACCGTCAGGCCTGCCTCGCGAAGCGCGATGCCCGCCGACATGCCGGCAATACCGCCGCCAATGATGAGGGCCTTGCGTGTTTCAGCCATGGTTGCCCGTCGCCGCTGCGAGTTCGCTCTGGCCGAAATGACCGATGCCGATACCGGTGTACCAATCATTGACGGCGCGATAATAGGCGCGACGGAACGGCAGGCCGCCTGCGGCACCCATGGCTGCCATCCACATGCGGATTTCTTCCGCACCGTTGCCCGCAGTGTGTACCTGTTCGGTGGCATATTTGACCACGGCATCAGGATCGCCCGCTTCGAAAAGCTGGAGCAGATTCTCGTCGAATTCCCGGTTGACCATGCCCATGCGCGGGGTAGCAATATCGTGGCTGATGCCGCCGGTTGCCAGAATAGCCACGCGCTCTACACCATCGTAACGGCGGACGGCATCGCCGAGGAACTTGCCGAACTGGTAGCAGCGGCGCATGGTGGGCATAGGCGGCTGCACGCAATTGAACAGGATCGGAACGATGGGCAGATCCGGGTCAAGTCCTGCCAGCTCAAGAGGCGTCAACGAGCCATGATCCAGCACCATTTCCATGGAGAAGGAAGGATCGAAATCTGCCTGCAAGGCTTCCTGCAGCAGATAGGCACCGAAGGCTTGATTTCCCGCAAAAACCCGCCGCTTTGCTTTCAACCAATGTTCGATGGGACTTTCGTAGCTTTCACCCACGCCGATGCACAAAGCCGGGAAGTTATTGAGGAAAAAGTTGTGCAGATGGTCGTTCGACAAAACCACCAGCGCATTCGGTTTTCCGGCTTCGAAATCGCGGCCCATGGCTTCATAGGCCCCGAAGATCTCGTTGCGCAGATCCGCCGGAATACGATCCGGAAAATTCAGCATGACGGGCGTGTGGCTTGCCGCGTAGATTCCGGTCAGTTCAGCCATTTGTCGTCTCCTTCTTTCATCAGGCTGCGCAGGGCGGCAAGCGATACATCTTCTGGAATGCGCACGCCGATGCAGTGGGCGCGCAGCAGGTAGGGGTTGACACCGGCCTCATAGAGACCGGCCACGTCATTGCCGGTGATCATCGCCGCCATTTCAGGAGTCAGCTTGAAGCGCGCCAGATAAGCTTGAGCATCCGCATTATACGCGGCCAGATCATCGGGCTTGTGGTGGAGTTCGTAGAGAACCTTATCCAGCAGATAGGCCTCCGTGGTTGGCATCATCAGCCGCCAATTGCTCATGGCAGTCTCCCTCCCATCATTTCAGGTAGTTGCCGACCCACGAAACAATCGTGGGTACCGTGTGCGGGCCAAAGCCCATGTGACCGCCCGGAAACAGGCGAACGGATTTCGGGCTGCCGTGCTCCAGAAGCAGGTGGATGTCGGCAATCGGGCACTGCTTGTCTTCCCTGCCATTCACCAACAGAAGCGGTGCGCAGGGTTGCGAAAGAAGGCCCTGATCCAGCAGCGAAAGAACCCGGAAGCCTTCCACATATTCGGCGTCGTTCTGTGCCCCCAGCATGCGGCTACGGGTTTCGACCAGTTCCATCAGGTAGCTATCCGGGTAGCGGGAGGCCTCGATCCATTCCGGCTGGAACATGTAATGCACGCCGCCGCCCCAATTGACCGCGCAGCGCAGCTTTTCCGACATCAGATGGGCAAGCTTGGTGGCCCAATGACCGCCGAAGGAACGCCCGATCAGCGCAATACGGCTTCCATCGAGATCTGCCGCCTGCATGACCCAATCGATAACCGGCACGAATTGAATCTCACCATCGCGATGCGCCTTGATCGGCGATTGCCCCGTGCCGACATTGTCCATGGCAATGGTTGCTATGCCGCAGGAGACGAGCTGGTTGGAAAGCTCGGTCATCTCCTCCTTCCAGGCATCAACACCGCCCCACATAATGACCACCGGCGGCTTTTCGACCCCCTTCGGCTTGCGGAGGTAGAAGCGGATCTCGTTGGAAAGCGCATCCGGCGCATCGAAGGGAAGGCTGACCGGCGTGATCGGCGGATCGGCAAGTGCGCCGAACCTGGCATAGGCCTCCAACTCAAGCCGATAGCTTTCCTCCTTGTCCGGATGGTTCGGGCAGGGAAAGCGGCCGAGGAAATAGAAGCCGTAAGCCTGATAATAAGCGTTGCGCGCCGCGACCCCATCACCAGAGGCGGTCGCGGCGTCGGCCTTTGCCATGTACATGTTGCCTGTCGCAATCCAGGCCTTAGCCCAGAGCGCGCCATCCAACCCTTCCAGCCGATCGATGGCTTCCATCGTGGCCTGCGGATCGGTCAACCCAAGCGGATGGACCCGCCTGGCAACACGATCACGCATCCAGACCTTTGCGTCCTCCAGAGATCTTGGTCCTGTCAATTCGCCAGCAGGTGCCGACATCAGCATTCTCCATCATTGTGTCCGGTCGTGTCGATCACCAGACCGCCTCCAGCGCCGCGCGCTGCGTTTCCGCTGTTTCAATCTTTCGCCCCAGCAGGCGCAGGCTTTCCCGTACCGGCGCTATCAGTGCGGCATTGTTCGCCGCCACCGTGCCGTCCGGCAAAAGAAGGTTGTTTTCGAAGCCAAGGCGCACATGGCCACCCATAAGGGCCGCGGCGACGGCGCAGGCCGCCTCGTCCTTTCCGAAAGCGCACATGCTCCAATGGGCGAAGAAAGGCGCCACCTTCAGGAACTCCTGAAGATCCGCCGAGCTGGATTGCTGATGCGTCGTGTATCGCCCCAGCACGAAAAGCACCGGGATATCCTCTGACGGAATAAGCCCGCGCCGACGCATATCCTGCAGGCGCTCGACATCGCCGTGATCGTAAAGAATGATCTGGGGCGTGATGCGCACGCGCCGCATCCATTCGAGCACCGCTGCAAAATCACCCTCATAAGACGCGTCCGGCACGATTTCGCGCAGCGCCATCGAACAGGCTTCTGGCTGCAGCATCCGGATCAGGTCGATTTGCTCGGGCGGCATAAAAAGACCAAGCGCCTCTGTCGTCACCTGAACGATCAGCCGATCCGATACCAGCGCTCGAATTGCCCCGATGGCTGCACGATAGCGTTCGACATCAAGGCAATGGCGCCCGTCCCCGTCGCGCACATGCACATGGATCATGCTGGCGCCCGCTTCGAGGCAATCAGCCGCGCAGCCTGCCAGTTCCGCGGGCGAGAGCGGCAAAGCCGGGTGATCGGCCTTCAACCGGCGGCCACCATTGGGCGCAATAGCAATCGCCACGCCGCGCTCACGCGCGGATGTGTTCAATGCACTCATTCATATCCTCCCGATGGAACACGCCTCCAGTGTTCCCGCGCCGGCCGCTTCTTGCCTAGCGGCCGCCTCAATCACCGACCTTTCCTCGGAAAATTGAGCATGATCAAAAATTACACAAGGCAGTTATCATGTCAATTTGATCATGCTCACTTTTTTTCAGATTGAGACAAGAATCGGACGCTAGGCCGAAAGCTCAAGCGCGGAGGCGTGTGGAGAGAGGCCTTTCAACACGAGTTCGATCTGCCGCCTCAGCCTGTCTGTGCCCTTATCGAGATCCGGATCGTCCTCAGACAACCAGATCCGCAGGTCCACTTGATAAATTGCAAATACCGCCTGCGCGATGAGTTCCGGTGCTTCGGTTGACTTAATGATGCCCTTATCCAGCGCTTCCGTGATCAGGTCGATCAGCAGGTGGCGAAGGGCGTGCCTCGTTCGGTTGAAGCGTTCCGCCTGCTTGCCGGACTGATAAAAATACATTTCTCGCAGTGCGGCCCGCGAGATCACCGGATTTTCGGCGAAGTACCGGTAGTGACGGCGAAGGATAATCAGCAGATTATGCAGCAGGGAGTAATCGGGGCTGATCGTTGCGCGAGACTCTGAAATACAGGCTTCCAGCCCATCATTGACGATCAAAAACAAAAGGTCGCGTTTCGTTTCCGCATAAACAAACACGGTCCCCATGCCTACCCCTGCCAGGCTGGCAATCTCGCGCGTCGTGGTGTCATCGAAACCTTTTGAAAGGAAAAGACTGAAGGCAGCTTCTTTGATGCGTAGAAGTTTGTCTTTCTTATTTTTTTCCCGCAACCCAACCTTATTCATCCGTCCTCCGATACCAAACATTGCCAGCCGGCCGCTCAGCGTTAGCGAAATCGGACTTGCTGGTGAACGTCGACAACAGGAGCCGACAAGTCGTCTCTAGAATGAATAGATTCGCCACGCCAACTTGGCTAGCCCCGCACCGTAACCGGGGTGGTACTCAGCGATGTCAGCCTCTGACTTGAAGGGCGCGCCAATCGCACCGGTTGCTGGAGGGATACCAACTGGCGGCGCGTCTCCAACCCGACACAGGGGATCGGCCGCGCATCAAATAATCGGATCCGCGGCGGTGCTAGGGGTATGCGATGGTACTTTTTGCGAGCGCAATGCGGATTCGACCGACCTTTGCGATGGAGAATGCGGCGGAATGCAATGGCTTGCGTGTGTCTCGCTTAAGCCGGCTTATCTCATTCCCGAAGGAACCGCCGCGGCATCCACCCACACTACAAGTCGACGACACGTTCATAGCGTTCAAGCCGGTGGACTGACGGATCGCATGGAGGTGGATATAGGATTTCCAGTCACCGTTCGCCTCCGCAGCCAACCAGTCTTTTAATTACTCCGGGACACCATTCGGAAAAATCGCCCGCACGTCGGAAGAGCGGTAGGTTTTTGAACCACACTCCTCGGCAAAGGCAAAATATTCCTTGAAAAACTTGGTCCTGAGCAGCAAGAACTCGCGAGTGTTCTTCATCAAATTATTTTGTTCGGCAACCGACCTTTCAATCTCGTCCAACTGCCTGTCCAAATCATCTTTCGGGGCGCTTTTTTCACGCTGCTGCTTGTTGATGACACCGGATGATTCTTCGACAGCCAAGGTCGCACGTTTCACACCCAGATGCAGGCGCTGCCTTTCCACCGCAGCGTATCTATTGAAGCAGGCCAGCAGCTCTTTCGAGGTAAGAACCGGCGACCGACCGTCAGCGAACTCGGATGGCACGCCAAACGGAAGCAAATCTTTCGAGAGGGAGAAGCAATCCGAGTTTAGGTCTGTGGAAAGTAAGGCAAAAATCAAAAGCGGCCCAAGCAAGCTTCACCTCAAGTTTCGAACCGGCAAGCGGTCTTGTCTCTATATGTCCAGCAAGCTGGCGTCGAACCACACGTCTTCATAATCTGGTGCGATTAAAAACCGCCATCCAGGAGGAAGCCCTAGATAAGGTACAACAGCCGGGCAACTCATTGACAAATGAGACACATGCATCGGCTTGAAGAAATCCGCGTCCTCAGGAGGAAAATCTCGCCCGCCCCAAATGTACCAGCCGCAGGTGCCATTCTCCGGCGGATGCCTCAGGCCGTTTAGCGGCTGCTCGCCCTGCAGTGCGCCTTCAGAGATGCCCAGTTTCGAAGACGGTTCAGCAACGCTAAATTCGACATTGTGGCGTAGACATACCTCAACTTGATCTTGATCCACGGCTTGCTCCCTGATCGTTGGAGCGTAAGCAAAGGCTAGATCGGGAGCAAGAGGCGTGAATTGGGCTTTAGACCCGGAACGAGCCAGCTACTTAAATCCAAAGCAGGCGGAAACTTTGCGCCGATGTGGACAATGCCGCGATGGAAAGCTCGTCCCATCGCTCAAAACAGAAAGGACGGCATGCAAGGTCTACAGGGCCCGAGACAATAAAAAAGGCCGACGTGTTCGATTACATTGAGCGCTTCTACATCCGAAGTGTCGGCATTTCGACACTCGGTTATCTTAGCCCGATGGATTGAAAACAAGGTGGGATCAGCTTAGCTCGGTGTCCCAAAACCGGCAGCAGGCAGAGCGCTTGCAGAAGCTAAACAGGTGGTATGGTTGCCGCGTTCATGACCAGCTTTGGTGTGGACGAGAGACTTCTGCCGAATTTCGCCACTACCTGGCATTGCGGTCTTCTTGTTACTGTGCAGCTAAAGCAAAAGGTGTAGAGCGATGAGTAGCAAATGGCAGTCAGAGCAAGTTTGGCGTGACGCACTTTTGTCGGCTCGCGAGCAACTGCGTAGCATGAAAATAAAAGGAGAAGGTGCCCAGCGAATTTCCCGGCAGCGTAGACAGGTCGAGCGTATTCGATCCGCTGGACTTCCAACCTGGCAGGAGAGAATTGAATGGGGAGGGTTTAAATTTCCTCCTTCTTCGGACTAGGAGATCGGACTACCGTCTGTACCCTTCGACCTTTATTCCCAGCTCGGTTTCGATGAGAGGGAATTGGCCTAGTAAAGCTATAGCCCTACGGAACGCATCCAGCTCTTGGACAACCTGTCGTGCGGCAAGCTTGTTTGGTTTTGGCCAAGAGGCGACAGCCGGTATTTCAAGCCATTCGATGGCGCGTAGCTCCACCGGACCGTATTCGCAACTGTCTATATAGGCCGTCGGACACCGAAGCGCATCCTGGCCCGGAAGCCGCATCACGCGGACTTCTGGAACATCCAGAAACTTCACAAGCATCTGGATTTCTGCGGTTGAGACTTTGGCCCATGCTTTGAGCACCTTGCGCCATTTGGTGTCTGACATCAAGGCGACAGAAAACTCACGCCTAGCTCGGCGCGAGATACATTGCAGTTCTGGTGAATGAGCGCTCATATCAAAGCAATGTGCATGACAAAAGAAGGCTCGGCAAGGCGGATGTCCTATGAGCCATTTGCAGTCATCGGTCCCAGTCGTAAACCTCGCCACAGGCGGAACCGCCGCGCTCCTCGGCAACACGCCAACCCAACCACGTGGGCTCTTCTATCAAACCCCGAGCTGTCAACGCTCGAAAAATATCTCGCGCCAGTTCCTCTGGTTTGGGAACGAGGTCACTATCACTCACGAAGCAATCCAGCCCTCCGTGGGGAAAGTATCCTTCGGGTGGAATTCTCGCTTGGGTGACGAAGAATCGGGGAACCCCCTTCGACAAAGAGCCCCCATGCTTGTTTGTCTTGATATGGTAGATGCGGCCCGAACTGAAGTCCTCGTTGGCCGACCATTCGACGTAAAAATTATCGGACAACTCCAGGTCGATCATTCGGGTTCCTTAGTGAGCAGAATAGCGGATGCCTCTCCCAGTAATCAACAGCTCCGAAAGCTGAGCGTGAGTGTTTCGGGGCTGAAGCATTCAAGATACAGAGGCGGTGGCTGCTGCCCTTTACACCCTTTCCGCCAATATGTGATGCCAGCTTGATGACGAGATCGCCTGAGATATCACTGCCCGAAAAACTACGGGAAAATGGTCGCCTGCGCGGAAATGAGTGGGCATGGCCGGTTTGTGACATCCCTGCCGTTATCGAAGCAGCGCGGCTCGCTGGCCTGGTGAGCATTGGTGGGCAATTGCAGTTCCGATTCCCCGAGGCTACCTGTGAGCTTTATTGGATAGGGGTCGATACCTTCCCATTCATTTCATCTGACCTCGCATGGCGTGAACGGGTCGAGAAAACAGCAGTCGTCGCTCTGTCGCAGTTTCGAGCGCTGCAGAAGGATTGCGATTTCCTTGCTGAAGGCCAGTCCAGCTTCGGCCAACACCTGGATTCTTACAGAGCCGGCGGCGGCGATCCACGCGACGCAATGTGCTTCGTTTGGTATCTTGAGGCTACCGGAGATTTGGAACAGGTCTAGTCCCGCGCTTCAGATGCATGTGGGGGCAGCTTGGGGTCAGGTGTGGACGGACATTTCAAATAGAGGTTAACGATGGGAACCCGTTTTCTGGAAGCGCGATGACAACGACCTACGATGATCTTGGTTCACTCGATGATTGGCTTTTACGGCAAGCCATAGAACAGGCCGAGCATGGGATTTCCATAGAAGATCAGCTCATCCCGCAGACGGTTCTTCGCCTCGGCCAGCCTCATGTATATCTCTACGCCACCGTCATCTTCGACGGCGAGGTTGCAAACGGCGGCCTCCAGCAGTTCTTCGATAATTCCTCCGGTGCTCTGGCTCCGACTGTTCGTGATGCGCTGCAGGAAATGCGCTTGCCCAAATACGCAGCTACCATCGGGCAGATCATCGGGGGATTCGGGGAGCAATTTCCTCGCAATCAAAATGATCGGATGGATCAAGTCGACCGCGATCCAAGGCTCCAGATCATGCTGGACACCGGCTCCGATTCCATCGACGTTTGGAGCAAAGAATACATTCTGGCGCGCGAAACCTATGCGAGGAAGAACCGCTTATTGAAGTGATTTGCTCACCGGTATGTCGAAGCCCCGTTGCAGCCCCAGGCAGGGATCGGTCCCAGGGCGGGCTAGACACGCCTCACGCCTCAACCATACGTCTAAGAAACCCAGGAGAAGGAAGGTTCGTCTGGCGAAATGACGTCGAGGCAGTTTCCTCCGGTGACAAATCGATAATGTGTCGATCCTGGCCGCACGACTGCGAGAACCTCGCGCTGCGCTGCCCGGAATGGGCTCCCCTCCACCCGATAAGCGAAGTAGTTGGGCACATGTCCAACCGTCTTTTGCCCGTGCTCCTCCAGCGGCAGATGGACGTCATCGATGACGTGGAAGATGTCGACGTGATGAAAGAATACTCTCAATAAGTGGTCTTCTCCGCTGACCGTGAAGTAGGCTTCCAATTCACTAGCTCCGACGTCTGAGAGCGGCGACGGCAACCGCACCACCTGCATCGTCAGCCACACCGCCTCGTTTGACAAGGCGGCCCCGAAGGGGTCTTTTGATATCCAAATGGTCAAGGCCAGAGCCTACGAAGAAGGCGAGATGGAGTTCGTGAAATCTCCGTCCGGCTGGAATGCGAAGCGCTATCGGGCGATCAAGCAGGAAGCGCGGTAGCTTCCCAGATTTGATCCGGGCAAATTTTCAAAATAACAGATCGGTATCAAATACTTGCATGGAACCCCCAATTATCGGGGTTGCAACCCTCATCTTTTCCCGCGATGGTCATCCATCACTCGCTAAGCGAATGGCGTTTGTAATTCTTATATCAAGTCATCTCACAGCATTTGGATCACGTCCCGCCCAAGCGATTTCAAACCACAAGCTCGACATCTTCAGTGCGGCTCACCGTCTCTGCGAAGGGCTGACCGCGCTTCTGGTGCAGTCAACACGTCGGTTTGCAATCGACCGCTCAATGACTAGCCGGATAGATATCCACCAAGCACATTTGAGGAGAAAGAAATGCCAACATTCATTACCCCTTACTGGCAGTATGGCAGCAATGGCGACTACGCTCCCGACGCGTTCGTAGGTACCAGCGAAAACGACACATTCCAGCTTGGTGGAAGTGAGGCTGGCACCTCAGGCGGCATCCGCAACGGCTGGGATACGTTCAGCGGTGGCTTTGGCACGGACCGAATTTATATTGCCCCGAAGTCCGGCTTTTCCTGGACTGCGGCGTATATTGACACAAACGGGCTGGACAGCGTGGAGAGAATTGAGTTCCACGACTCGCTGTCTGTGCGTCCGGTCTATTTTCAAAGCAGCGTGAATTTCTCGAGCGTGACATACATGAGCTTGAACACCAAGGTCTACGGGAGCGGGTTCAGCGATACCTTCTTCGGGGGCAGCCTCGGTGAGTACGTGGAAGGAGATGCCGGTAACGATACGCTCTACGGAAACGGCGGCAACGACAACCTTTATGGTGACACCACCTCGAATAACCCCAATCCGGCCCAAAGGAACCCGATCGGTCATGACAACCTGTACGGCGGAAATGGCGACGATTTCCTTTATGGTCAGTGGGGCAACGACAGGCTTTGGGGTGAAGCCGGCAATGATCGGCTCGACGGTGATGTCGGCGCAGACGAATTGCGCGGCGGGCTTGGCAACGACGAACTCTTCGGCGGCGTGAGTTCTGACCTACTCGATGGGGGTGCCGGCATCAACCACATATGGGGCGGCGTGAGCACTGAGCTCGATACCTTCCAATTCACATCCACCACGGATCAAAGCGTCATTGAAGACTATGAAATCGGTGAGGATCTGCGTTTCAGTCTGGCTATTGCTGACGATCTTAGTGATCTGACATTCTCGGATGACGTCAACGGAAATGCCCACATCACCGTGGGCTCCGTGGATATCACCTTTACCGGTATTTCATCCGCATCGATCGCCACATCTGATATCTTCTTCGGTGCCTACTCATAAGCAAGGGTGAAGAGCCCCGCTTCCCGGAGGAAACGGGGTTCTCTCAGTGTTCGCCATAAGCCCGTGCAGCGGGGTTTACATCAGCCGGGACGAGATCGATGGTGGTCCCATCCGCAAAGGAAAGGCTGAGTTCGCCCTTGGAGAGATTAACGGTAATGCGGTCACTTTCGCTACCGGCAAAGCTGATCGTCGCCGTCGTGCCATCAAACTCGACTTTGGTTTTGTCGGACGTGATCCCAGGCTCGAAAGCCAATAATGCCGAGCCGCGGATCTTGATGCTGTCCGCGCCATCACCGACCCCGTAACGCATCGTCGCGCTGCCGTTGATGCTGATCTTGTCGTCGCCGCGGCCGGCATGAATCTGGTTACCGTCACGCCGGGCATCAATAAAATCATTGCCATCCCCAGCGTCGATCAAGCTGCTTTCAGCTTCGATACGATCATCCCCGGCGCCGGATTCGATCATAGAGTGTCCGCTCTGAATCCAGTCTTTGCCACTTCCCGACTTGATGTTGTTTTCAAAGCCCCCGAAAATCATGTTGTCGCCATCGCCCGCGTCAATGGTGTTCTGCCCGAAGGCCTGGATCAAATCATTCCCCGCCCCTGCCACGATCGTGTTATCGAAATTGGCGGAGATCTTGTTATCGCCGTCACCGGCATTGATTGAATTTCCGGTATTCGAGGAGATCACATCGTTACCGGCGCCGCTTCTGATCGTGTTTTCCGAATTGCTGAAAACGCTGTCGTCGCCATCCCCAGTATCGATGTCGTTGCTGGAATTCGCCCAGACCACATCGTTCCCCGCACCGGAGCGGACTCCGTTGGAGGAATTCACCAGGATCTGGTCGTTACCCTTACCGCTCTGAATCAGGCTATCTGAGCCACCCCAGATGGTATTGTTGCCATCACCGGCATCGATCGTGGCCTTCCCGCCACTTTGGATGTGGTCGTCCTGATCAGTACCTTTGAAGTTCTCACCCCTGTTTAAAATAATCCTGGTGATGGCATCGAGAGCTGCTAGAGAAGTTGCCGATCCGTCAGAGACTGCGGGCGGCTGGGCGACGGGCGATGATGTTTCCGTCGTATTCGGTTGCGCCATGCTTTTCAGGATGGTCAATGCCGCTGCATTCCCAATCGAGCTGATCGATGTCATGAAAAATGACCTTTACCAAACGATGTTTTGGAGTTTTCAAGAGGGCACTTAAGCTTGGCATCATGCCTCGCGCAGGAAGCTACAGCCTGCATGGATGCAACCTAGATGTTGCATGGTTAACGAATGGATAAGGTGCGATTATAAGTTGTAGGATGCGAAGGGGATACAATGCGAATATCCGTCACCTCGGCCTCTTTCCCAGCTCGGGCACTGGTTGGCTTTCGGAACTCCCCTAATACAGTTCATCGAGCTTCTACCGCTTACGATAATAGACATTCCACGCATACTTAATATAAACAATCACGGTGACCGGATCGCGGCAGCCCTAAAAGCGTAAGGCCCTAGATCATATTGTTTCGATGGAAAGATCATGCCGGAACCGCGCAGGCACGCGCGACAGCGGCGATCCTGGCGGCAGACGCGCCTTCTTCAAGACGTATCGTGACCGCACCGACGATGATCTCGGGACGGCTTGTCTTTTTGAACGGAGATTCCGAAATAGGTGGCTCGACAATCAGCGCTGCGAACTCCACCGCATTCTCGGGTGCAGGCAGAACCAGCTTGCCCTGCCGCGCCATTGTGCGCCAGGTGGAAAGGTGGTTCGGCTTCAATCCGTGGCGCTCTGCGACCTCGTTAACCATCGCCCCTGGCCGAAGGCTCTCCGAAACGATCTGCGCCTTCATCTCGTCCGGCCAATGCCGATGGACCTCACGTCCAGACTTCCTGGTCGTGAGAACCTCCAATGTACTCTCCATGGAGAAACTCCCATTGCTCGTCCATGGATAGGCGATCACAGATCAGAGCGGCGAGCACAACGTGGGGGTGGAACACCGGTTACGCCTTTCCGAGGGCACGGTACTCTTTTGCATCGAGGCGCCGCGTTCTCTTTCCAACTGGCGGCCTCTTGATGCCGCGTGCCGGATTATGCGCGATAATTCCTTCTGAAACGGCGTAGGTCAGCACAGCGCTTAGGAGTGTCACAGCCTGCGAAGCCGTACCAGGGCCGCCTAGGACAATCGCCCTTCCCCTCACCTTGTCGGTCTTCTCGTTTATCGCCGTCTTGCCGATGGTAATATCCCGCATCATTTTCACCGTGTCGGCGGTAGTCAGGTCCCTTACCAGCTTAGTACCGATCAACGGGATGATATGCCGATTGATCCGGCCGCGATCGACATAAAGGGTGGATGCCTTTTTAGGTTTGCCCCGCCTGCCGAAAACAAGGCCCTTGTCGGCCGCGTCGAGATAGGCTCCGCATAGTTCCTTGACCGTTAGAGATTTGCGGCGGGTGGCACGATCTAATTGAGGATCGTCGCCACGGGCGACATCGCCCAAGACGACCTTCGCCTCCTTCCTGGCTTCCTCGACGGTCAGCGGGCCATGGACGCCGATCTTGAAGCGCCTAATCTGCTTACCGGATCGGTTCAAACAAGAGGAAGCACCAGAAAACCGGTTAGACCTGTTTTCCGATCCCAAGGGAAAACTATCGGGCATGCCGAATGCCCGCGGCGAACATGGTCGTCACGGTGTCAAAAGGGATGGGCAGGCAGTCGGTGTGTTAGATGGGTGTCAGGTTTTCTGCCTGCCCGATCGCTTCGGCTTTTCCGGGGAATATGGCTGCGGAGGGTCCAAATTCCGAAACCATTTCGTCCCGGCGGTTGGCGCCCTGACGGCGTTGCCCTGCCTTAAACGACCGCCATCGAGCGCCGGATGCTCCCCGTTTGCGGAGACCGGTTCGCGACCCGGCTCCCTGCTCGATGACGCGATCAATATAACCGCGCCCGAATGCGGGGATGGAAGGGGGATGTTTTTCGCAGTTGGTCGCTGAAACGGGACGGCAATTTCTTCGCTGTCCGTCGAAAACATCCCCCACCTCGGGGATATTGTCGCGCGCTTACGAACCGTTCTCCAGCCATCGGATCTGCTCCGGCGAGAGCCGGATATCGAGCGCCGAGAGACTGTCCTCAAGCTCGCCCACGGTTCGCGGTCCTATCAGCGGTATGACGGGGAATGGCTGCGCGATGACATAGGCCAATGCCACGTGGATCGGGTGGCGACCGAGTTTTCCGGCAAGTTCGATTGCCCGGTCGCGGCGCTCGAAGTTCCGCTCCGAATACCAGACGCGCACCAGTTCCTCGTCGTCTTGCTTGTCGCGTCCGGCCCGGTCCGTGAAGAACCCGCGTCCCTGGCTCGACCAGGCGAAATTCGGCATCTGCTTTTCCGTCAGCCATGCCTTCCAATCATCGTCAGATGCGGCAACACATCCTGCCCAGATCGGGTCGAGCATCTCGGCGAGGGAAAAATTGTTGGAGAGCGCCCCTGGCACCGTCTTCCCATTCTTCCGGGCATAGGTGATCGCTGCGTCCATCCGCTCGCGGCTCCAGTTCGAGCCGCCGAAAATGCCGCGGATCCTGCCGCGCCTAACTTCCGCATCCATTGCGTCGACGAATTCGCCGACCGGTATGTCAGGATTGTCCCGGTGCATGAAATAGACGTCGACATAATCGGTCTTGAGCCTGTCAAGCGATTGATCCAGTTGCCTGGCGATGACGTCGGGATAACAAAGCGGCGAATGCGCGCCCTTGCCAATCAGGACAAATTCTTCGCGCGGCACCTGCCGGCTCGTGTGCCAGTCGCCAAAAATTTTCTCCGTCTTGCCGGCGCCATAGACATAGGCGGTATCGAATACATTGCCTCCCGCCTCGTAAAAAGCGTCCATGGTCAATGACGCCGCGGCGAAATTCGGGAAGAACTCGAAGCCGAGGCTGATCGCTGAGGCCTCCTTCGCAACGCCCGGAATCTGCCGCTTCGGAATGCCGCTGCCAAGACGCACCTTTCCGCCGGTTATGTTGGTGGAACGCCTGGCGGCCGTTTCCACGGCGTATTCCAGGCCGACCGAGGCGCGCCATTGGTCAAGAACGCGCAGATTGCCGAGCGAGTCCGCAGCGGTCATCCCCGGCCAGGAAAATTCACCACGCCCCCCGCGGATCGCCTCGCCGACCGCATCGACCTCGAAGGAATAGAGGTACCGTTTCTCTTGAAGTTCGATGGTTTCGCGCTCGTCGCCTTTGATGATCTCGATCCGTCCGGCGCCGCCCTGGCGGCCCGAGGCGAACCAGAAGTCCTTAACCTCGATCCGCCCCTTGGAGCCGATGATGCGAAGCGTATTGTCCTGCTGCGCCATGATCGAGCAGGAAACTTCCGCGACGATGCCGTTTTCGAACTTGAGGACGGCAGAAGCCCATTCGTCGACACCGGATTGGCCAAGATGGGCCGCGCCGGCCACGGTCTTGGGCTCCATGAAATCCCTGCCCTCCACAGCTCCCGCAATCAGCCGGGCCATGGATACGGGATAGCCTCCGACGTCCAGAATGCCGCCGCCCGCCATGTCGCCATTAAAGAGCCGGTGCTCCGGCTTGAAGCTTCCCATGTTGAAGCCGAAGCTCGAGCGGATGATCCTGACGTCTCCGATGACGCCGCTCTTGACCAGCTCCACCAGTTTCGCCGTCTGAGGGTGCAGGCGATACATGTAGCCTTCACCCGCAAAGACCCCGGCCTTTTTCGCTTCGTGGAAGATCACGTCGGCGTCGAACGCGGAAAGCGCCATCGGCTTTTCGACCAGCACATGTTTGCCGGCGCGGATCGCCTTGATCGCCCATTCTGCATGTCCGACATGGGGGACTGCGATATAGACTGCGTCAATCTCGGGATCCTTGAGCAGTGCGTCGTAGCCCGCGACGACCTTCGCTCCCGGAAAGGCTTCCGAAAGACCGGGCTTGTCCGGATTGCGGGTGGCAATGGCGGCGAGCCGGCCGGTCTGCGAATGGGCAATGCCCTCGGCGAAGGCCCGTGCGATGGTGCCCGGGCCGATAATACCCCAGCGGACATGGTTTTCTGCAGTCATGGTTGTTCCTCTGATACTCTTTGAAATCGCTTAGCGAAGGCGATTGCCTGCTTGATCGAAAAGAAAGACGCGTCGAGCCGGCACGCCCACAGTCAGGTACTGGTCGTCGCCCCTGTGACGGCTCTCGGGCTGCTCGATGACGACTGTCTCACCGGAAAGGCGTGCGTGGACGTAGCTGGTATTGCCGAGATGCTCCGCCACCTCGACGGTCACCGTCAGGTCCGCATCGCCTTCCCCGGCCTGGGTAAAATGCTCAGGTCGAATGCCAAGCGTGACAGGTGTGCCGGCGTCGATCTCACTCGAAAGCGGGAACGTGAACCGGATATTCCGGTCGGACGAGAGTGCAACGACCGCTCCGTCCGGCGTCTTCTCCACCACATCCGCCTTCAGGAAGTTCATCTTCGGCGAGCCGACGAAGCCGGCGACGAACTGGTTGGCCGGATCGTCATAAAGATCCAGCGGCGCACCCACCTGCTCGATATGCCCTGCCCGCAGCACGACGATCTTGTCTGCGAGCGTCATGGCCTCGGTCTGATCGTGCGTCACATAGATCATCGTGGTTCCCAGCTGCTTGTGCAGCTTGGAAATCTCGACCCGCATCTGGACGCGGAGCTCTGCATCGAGGTTCGAAAGCGGCTCGTCGAAAAGGAATACCTGCGGCTCGCGAACGATCGCTCGTCCGATGGCGACGCGTTGGCGCTGGCCACCCGAAAGCTGGGCAGGACGCCGGTCCATCAGTTCGTTGATCTGCAATATGTTTGCAGCGAGCGAGACCCGGCGGGCGGTATCGGCTTTGGGGTTGCCGTTCCTTTCCAACCCGAAGGAAAGGTTCCGCCGGACGGTCATATGGGGATAGAGCGCATAGGATTGAAAGACCATTGCGATGCCGCGATCGGAAGGCTCGGTGTCGTTGACCACTTTTCCGCCGATGCTGATCGTGCCGGCGGAAATATCCTCAAGGCCGGCGATCATGCGCAGCAGGGTCGATTTTCCGCATCCGGATGGTCCGACGAAAACGGCGAACTCGCCGTCCTCGATCTCCAGGTTTGCTCCGTGGACCACCTGATAGGCCCCGAAACTCTTAACGACATTTTCGAGTTTGATTTTCGCCATGATCCCTTCCCGACTATTTGACCGCACCGGCCGAAATCCCGGCGATGAAGTGGCGCTGCAGGAAAACGAAGACGACCAGCACCGGGGCCGTTAGCAGCACCGCCCCTACCATGATGCCGCCCCAGGAGACCCTGGTGAGGCCGATCAGGGTTCCGAGCGCCACCGGCGCCGTCATCATGTTCGGCCGCGAATTGATCAGCAGCGGCCAGAGGTAGTTGTTCCAGGAGGACAGGAACAGGATGATCGCAAGCGCTGCCATCGTCGGGCGCGCCAGTGGCAGGGCGATGTGCAGAAAGATCCGCCACTCCCGCACGCCTTCCACCCTCGCCGCATCAAAGAGTTCGCCCGGCATCATCGAAAAAGCCTGGCGCATGAACAGGACGCCGAGCGAATTGAACAGCGGCGGGACGATCAGCGCGATCCATGTATTGGCGAGCTTGAACTCACGCGCGACCATGATGAACTGCGGAATGACGACTACCGCGAAGGGCAGCGTGATCGTTCCGAGAATGATCGCGACCACCATGGTGCGGCCGGCGAACCGGTAACGCGCCAGCGCCCAGCCGGCCATGGAGGTCAACATGACCGACAAGGCCGTGTAGATAATTGCGACTGTGATCGAGATGAACATCGCGCGGATGAAATTCGTATCCGCCTGCAGATTGCGGAAGTTGGCCGCGAATTCCGCCGAGGGCCAGAGCACGATTTCGGGGCTGAAGATGCCGTGGTCTGGCATGGTCGAGAACACGACCATCATCCAGAGCGGAAAGAGCCAGATAATCGCAAGCGGGGTCAAGACCATGTGCAGCGCGATCCTTTGCACCGTGAGCGAGCGGGATTTCGATCTCATTTTTTCTTCTCGCCTCCGAGCATGAGGTTGAGCAGAGAAATCGCCACCGCCAGACCGGCGATCGTATAGGCGATTGCCGAGGCGTAACCGAAGTTCAGCGAGGTGAAGCCTTGGCGGTAAAGCAGCAGCCCGAGTGTCTCGGTTCCTCCGCCCGGTCCTCCCCGGTTGGTGATCAGGAAGGGTTCGGTGAACAGCTGCATCGTGCCGATGACCGAGAGCACGACGCAGAAGCTGATGATCGGCTTCAAGAGCGGCAGGGTGATGTGGACGAATTGCTGGAACTTGCTCACTCGATCGAGCGTCGCTGCTTCGTAGACATCGTCGGGAATGGATTGTAGGCCGGCGAGGAGGATGATGGCGTTGTACCCCGCCCATCTCCAGGTGATCGCGATGATCACCAGCGCCATGGCCGCGTTGGCATTGTCGAACCAGGAGACGGGCGACAATCCGACCGAGGTGATCAGCTTGTTGATGATGCCGAAATCGGCGCTGAACATTAATCTGAAGACTGCGGCATAGGCCACCTCGCCGACCACGACAGGAGCGAAGAAGGCGAACCTGTAGAGCGGCCGTGCCTTCAGAAGCGGAGAATTGAGAAGGACCGCCATGACGGTCGCGAGCGCGATCATCACCGGCACCTGGATCACCAGGATGATCAGCGTATTGTAGAGCGCGTTGTAGAAGGCCGGATCGCCGAACAGCCGCCCCCAGTTTGCAGACAGGCTGAACCGCCACGGATTGACGCGCGTGTTCTGGAACGAGATCAGCAGCGAGTTTATGATCGGCCAGAGCCAAAAGGTGACGAAGATCAAAAGGTAGGGGGCAAGGAAGGCATAGGCCGCCCTATTCCTCGAAAGCATCTCGTTCTCCTGTCAGGAATTGCCAAGCGGGAATATCGGGCGGCTTGACGCCGCCCGATAATTCTCATTGCGCAACGGGCAGTCCGGTGGCTGTCGCAATCTGCTTCGCCGCGTCATCAAGAGCAGCCTTCGCGTCCGGGTAACCGCCGGCGAAGTACTTCGTCTGTGTCGCCTGGTAGATCGCATCCGCATCGCTCTGGAAGGCCGTGCCCCGGCTTGGAACGATTTGCGGCAGAGTGACGAGGATATCCGACCAAACAGCCTGGCCGCCCCAATAGGATTGCGGCTCCTTCACAAACGGATCCTGCACCGCCGACAGAAGCGACGGAACCAGCCCGAATGCTTTCAGCATCGTGACCTGGCCCTCGTTGGTGGTCAGGGCATATTCGATGAACTTCCAGGCGGCTTCTTTGTTCTCGGAAGCGGCGCTGAGCGCCAGGGACGAACCTCCGAGGTTGGCTGCCCGAGGGCCGTCGGCCGTCAGGCTCGGCATCCGGTAGACGCCCCATTTGCCCGCCAGATCGGGAGAGTTGGAGCGGATAGACCCTTCGAACCACGCGCCATACATCTGGCTCGCGGCCTTGCCCGCGGTATTGGATTGGATTTTCTCATCCCAGATCGCGGCCGTGATCAGGCCGGCATCCTTCATCTCCTTGATCTTCTCAAGTGTCGCGACGCAAGCGGGCTGGTTGATGGTGATCGTCTCGCCGTCGGTCGAGAAATAGCCGCAACCCTGCTCGTTGGAAATCATCCGGAACCATTCGCTGTCGCCGTTGAAATCGGCTTGTGCCATCACGGTTCCCGGATTGGCAGCCATGACCTTCTTCCCTGCGACAATGAAGTCGTCCCAGGTCTTGATCGTCGCGGGATCGACGCCGGCCTTTTCATAAAAATCGCGGCGATAGAAGAGGGCAACCGGTCCGGAATCCCACGGCACGGCGTAAGGAACGCCGTTCAGTTCAAGCTCGGTTCGCTTGAATTCGGGGAAGAGTGCCTGGATTTCCGGCGTATAGCCAACCTCACTGAGGTCGGCGAAACAATCGGGGAAGCGGTTCCAGAAGACTTCCGCTTCGAAGTTTTCAACCGAGACGATATCCGGCAGGCCTTCGCCTCCCGCCGCGCAGGCTGCGAGCGTCTTATCGTAGACCTGGTCGTTGCCGAGATCCTCCACCGTCACCTTGATGTCGGGATATTTCTTGTTGAACCCTTCGAGCGTCGCTTTGAGAGACGAGGCCGCGACGTTCCAGCTCCAGATGGTGATTTGGACGGACTCTGCGAATGCCGTGCTCGATGCTAGCAGTACGACCGCGGCCGTCGGGCCCGCGAGTTTGAAGCGCATTGAAAACCTCCCTTTTCCAATTGCTGTCCCTTCGGAACGTGCCTAAATTATCGCCTGCGAAACATCTGTCTCCGAAAAAGGGAACATGGATTTGGCGGAAAGTAAGGTAGTCAGCAAAGCGATCTACCACCCAGGCGCAAGCAGCATAGAAGGCCTGCCGACTGCCTTGCAGATGTTTTTCAACCACCCGCCGATCATGCTGATGGCGCACTGGCACGCGCAGGTGGAGGTGAATTATGTGATCCGCGGCACGGTTCGCTATCGTATGGGCGAGCATGATATCCGGCTCAGCGCCGGCCAGATGTGCCTCTTCTGGGGTGGCCAACCGCACCGGATGGACGAATCCTCGGACGATTCTCTTTATGCCGGCGCGCATCTCCCGCTGGTGCATTTCTTTCGCCTGCGGCTGCCGGGCGACCTCTCAAGCAAGCTCATGCATGGGGCCACTTTGCTGACATCGGCCACAGATGCGGCGGACAAGGAGAACTTCGCGCGCTGGTTCGAATATGTGACGTCGGGCAATTCCCTCAAACGCCAGCATGCCGTGGACGAATTGCTGCTTCGGATCGAGCGCATCGTTCTCGATTCCTATTGTATGATACCCGAGGTTCCCTCTGGCGCTGACACCGCCGGCCCTGACCAGCCCTATGCGCAGTCGGCCAAAAGCGTCGCCCGCATGTGCGACTTCATCGCCACCAATTTCATGCAGGATATCGACACGATCGACATCGCCCGCGCCGCCGATCTCCATCCGAAATACGCTATGAATATTTTCCGGCGGTCAACCGGAATGACGCTCAGCAAATACGTCAACCTCCTGCGGCTCTCCCGTGCCCAGGCGCTTCTGATGCAGGACGGAGCCAATGTGCTGCAGGTCGCCATGGACAGCGGCTTCGGTTCGATCAGCGCGTTCAACAAGTCCTTCCGGCATATTTCGGGCATGTCGCCCTCCGATTTCCGGCGGGATAGCCGCTTTGCCGCCCACGCAATGTCCTAAGCGGAAATGCCGTCTCGGGCAGAGACCAACCCTATCTCATCTTGCCGATGCTGGCATACATGCCGGTGGTCCGAAACTCGGTGGGGGTAATTCCGTAGACGCGGCGAAATACCTTGGCGAAATAATTCGGGTCGTCGAAACCGCACATGATCGACACTTCCTTGACGGGCAGGAAGTCGCCTTTGGTCAGAAGTTTCGCCGCACGCTGCAGCCGTTGCTGCAGCACGTATTCTGCGGGTGGAACCCCTTCGCTCTCGGCAAAGCTTCGAGAAAAATGCGCGCGGCTGAGCCCGACGATTTCAGCCAGTTCGCCGACAGGAAGCGGCTTATCCAGATTGGCATTGATATGGTCGATGACGGGCTGCATCGCACTTTGCTCCGCGGCAAAGGCCGGTGAGCCGAAGACATCGTCGTAAAGCGCCATTGCCGCTTCATAGGCAATGGCGGACGCCACGCCTGGCGTGGTGGCGCCCTTGACCAGCCGCAAGCTGCAGTCGGCTAGGTGATCGATCGTCGAGGGCTGCAGCTTGAGCACGGGGCCGGCGAGTGCCAGGACCATCTTGTGGATCCGCAGCGTCTCTTCGCCATGCATCGAGATCCAGAAATATTCCCAGCGCTCGTTCTTCTCGAGCCAGTAGCGATGGTTGTGCGGCACGAGCAGGAGGAAGGTGTCGCCGGCTTGCAGCCGATAGTTCCGGTTCTGATAGCGCAGCCGGCCGGAGCCGCTGATCGTGTGTTGCAGGACCGTGAAAGGGATCTGGCCACGCTTTCTGCCGTCCCAGTCATAGACCTCGTTCTGGCGCACTTCATAACCGGCGCTGGTCGGCATGGCGTGCAGCCGCTGGCGGCCCCGCGGGAAGGAAACCGTTCTCATCGACTGTCCGTGGGCGATCAAATCCTGCAGCACAAATTTACCCTCAAAAGCATAATACTTCTCTGGCGACCCCTACCGAATTGCGCATAATCCACCGCATCGGAGGAAGGGGACCGCGGCCGGACGTCAAGCCGGGAGGACCAAATGCTCAAAACGAGGCATTTCCGGGCCGCGTGCGTGAGCGTGCCGTCTATCCACCTCTGCGCCACTCCAATCTAGCATTTCTCGGACCAGGGTGAAGGACATGAGTTTCAAAATCGCTATCATCGGAGCAGGCAGTGTCGGCTTCACCAAGAAGCTGTTCACCGACATTCTCTGCGTGCCGGAATTCCAGGACGTGGAATTCGCCCTGACCGATATCAGCGAACATAATCTGGAGATGATCAAGGCGATCCTCGACCGGATCGTCGAGTCCAATCGGCTGCCAACGAGGGTTACCGCGACAACTGATCGCCGCCGCGCGCTGGAGGGTGCCCGCTACGTCATCAGCTGCGTGCGCGTCGGAGGCCTGGAAGCCTACGCGGAAGATATCCGCATCCCTCTCAAATACGGCGTCGACCAGTGCGTCGGCGATACGATCTGCGCGGGAGGCATCCTCTATGGCCAGCGCAATATTCCGGTCATTCTCGACTTCTGCAACGATATCCGGGAAGTCGCCGCCCCTGATGCCAAGTTCCTGAACTATGCGAACCCCATGGCGATGAACACCTGGGCTGCCATCGAATATGGGAAGGTCGAGACGATCGGTCTATGCCACGGCGTGCAGCATGGCGCCGAGCAGATTGCCGAGGTGCTTGGAGCCAAATCTCTGAGCGAGCTCGACTACATCTGCTCCGGCATCAACCATCAGACATGGTTTGTCGATCTGCGCCTCAACGGCCGTAGAATAGGCAAGGATGAGCTGGTCGCTGCCTTCGAGGCACATCCGGTCTTTTCCCAGCAGGAGAAGCTGCGCATAGACGTACTGAAGCGCTTCGGGGTCTATTCCACCGAAAGCAACGGCCACCTCTCGGAATACCTGCCCTGGTACCGCAAACGCCCGGACGAGATTGCCAGGTGGATCGACATGTCCGACTGGATCCATGGCGAGACGGGGGGCTATCTGCGCCACTCGACCGAAACCCGAAACTGGTTCGAGACCGAATTCCCGCAGTTTCTCGCTTCCGCCGAAAAACCGCTCGATCCGGCCAAACGTTCGAATGAGCATGCCAGCCACATTCTCGAGGCTTTGGAAACGGGCCGGGTCTATCGCGGTCACTTCAACGTCAAGAACAGTGGTGTGATCACCAACCTGCCCGCTGACGCGATCATCGAGTCGCCGGGCTTTGTCGATCGCTTCGGCATCAACATGGTTGCCGGCATCACCCTGCCGGAAGCCTCTGCGGCGACCTGCATTTCGTCCATCAACGTCCAGCGCATGTCAGTTCATGCGGCCATCAGCGGCGATATCGATCTCCTGAAACTCGCTGTCCTGCATGATCCGCTGGTCGGTGCGGTCTGCACGCCAGAGGAAGTCTGGCAGATGGTCGATGAGATGGTCGTGACGCAGGCCCGCTGGCTGCCGCAATATGCCGATGCCGTCCCGGCGGCAAAGGAGCGGCTCGCCCGCAGCACGGTGAGGACGCGCGATTGGGCGGGTGCGGCACGCCGCAACGTGCGCTCCATCGATGAACTGCGCGCGGAAAAGGAGACGCTGAAACAGGCTGTGTGAAAATGCTTCGGCAAAGCCGGCTAGGACCGGATCTTCGGGAGGAAGGTTGTCGCCCGGAATTGGCTTTGCGATCGTTCGAGGAGAAACGGAGACGCTGCGGCGCTCTGAACAGGAGGGAGAGGCGATGAGCAATTTCAAAACTGCCGGCATGCTTGCCGGACTGGCACTCGGTGTCTCGGTCGGGGCGATGAGCGCCCATGCATCCGAACCGACAACGCCGCCGGTTCCGCCGCAATTTCCGGCGGAAGGCAAGATCAAATATGTATCGCGCGACTCCATCGTGGAGTTCAAGGCGCTGTCCGAATATCACGAACCGGATTGGCTAACGAAGAAGTTCGTCTCCGCCGGGAAGCTGCCTCCGGTCAAGGATCGTCTGCCGAAGGAGCCGCTGGTCTTCAAGACGGAGAACATGCCGGACGGCGCGGGTATCTATGGCGACACATTGCGCCATGTCATCGGCGGACGGCCGGAAGGCTGGAACTACGGCGCCGGTCAGACCCAGGGCTGGGGCGGCATCGACATCGGTCTCTCGGAATGCCTGACGCGCACGGCGCCCTTGTTCCAGGTCGAGGCGAAGGATACCGAGCCGCTGCCCAATCTCGCCAAAGGCTGGGAATGGTCCTCCGACGGCCACAAGCTCACCATGCATCTCGTGGAGGGCGCCAAATGGTCCGACGGCGATCCCTTCGACGCAGACGACATCATGTTCTATTGGGAAGACGAGGTCATCGACCCGAACGTCTCGCCGCTCGGCGGCGGCGCATCCCCGGAGGCCTTCGGCGAGGGAACGACCCTCAAGAAAATTGACGCATATACCGTGGAGTGGACCTTCAAGGAGGCCTTCCCGAAGCAATATCTTTACACCATGGCCTATCCCAACTTCTGCCCCGGGCCGTCGCATCTTCTCAAACCGCAGCATCCGAAATATTCGAAAAACACATACGACCAGTTCAAGAACGCCTTCCCGCCAGAATTCCTGAACATGCCGGTGATGGGCGGCTGGGTGCCGGTCGAATACCGGCCGGACGACATCATCGTGATGCGGCGCAACCCCTACTACTGGAAGGTCGACGAGAAGGGAAACCAGCTGCCCTATCTCAATGAGCTACACTACAAGCTTTCGACATGGGCGGATCGGGATGTGCAGGCAGTCGCCGGCTCCGCCGATATTTCAAATCTTGAACAGCCCGAGAACTTCGTCGCTTCGCTGAAGCGCGCTGCCGAAAAGACTGCACCTGCACGCCTTGCCTTCGGACCCCGGCTGATCGGCTATAACATGCGCATGAACCTCTCGGGCAACGGTTGGGGGGATCCCGACGAGCGCGGCCAGGCAATTCGCGAGCTCAATCGCAACGAGGACTTCCGCAAGGCGATCACCATGGCGGTCGACCGCAAGGCGATCGGCGATTCCCTCGTCAAGGGTCCGTTTACCGCCATCTATGCGGGCGGCATTTCTTCCGGCACGAGTTTTTACGACCGCAACTCGACTGTCTATTATCCCTACGATCTTGAGGGCGCCAAGGCCCTGCTTGCCAAGGTCGGGCTCAAGGATACAAATGGCGACGGCGTCGTGAATTTCCCGGCCGGCACGGCCGGTGGCAGGAATGTCGAGATCGTTCTTCTGGTCAACAACGGCTACGCGACCGACAAGAGTCTGGCGGAAGGTGTCGTCGGCCAGATGGAAAGGCTGGGCATCAAGGTCATCCTCAACGCGCTCGACGGACCCAAGCGCGACGATGCCCATTATAGCGGACGCTTCGACTGGGCAATCCAGAGAAGCACGCCGGAACTCGCTTCGGTCGTGCAGAATACCGAGCAGCTTGCCCCTGTTGGCCCGCGCACGAGCTGGCATCACCGTGCAGGCAAGGACGGCACGCTCGATCTCATGCCTTACGAGAAGCAGCTCATCGAAATCGTCAGCAAATTCCAGACCAGCCAGAACAGCGATGAGCGCGTCAACCTGATGAAGCAATATCAGAAAACGGCGACGGAGCATGTCGATACCATCGGCCTTACCGAATATCCGGGCGCGCTGATCATCAACAAGCGCTTCTCGAATGTCCCGCAGGGCACGCCGATCTTCATGTTCAACTGGGCCGAAGATTCCGTCATCCGCGAACGGCTCTGGGTCGCGGCGGACAAACAGGGCAAATACGAGCTTTTCCCCGAGCAGTTGCCTGGAAAACCCGGCGACAAAGGCCCGATGAATTAACCGAGTCCCCCTCCCAGTGAAGCAACCGGCCGCGCGTCGTGACGCGCGGCCGGAAAGATCCCGACAACAGGCCGGCTGCGGCCATCAGGAGAAGCGAACCGTCCGATGCTACGATTCCTGCTCGTGCGTATAGGCTCGGCGATCCCCGTCCTCGTCATCCTGAGCGTGGTGACCTTCGCGATCATCCAGGCGCCACCCGGTGACTATGCCGACTATATCCGTTCGCAGCTCATCAATCAGAGCGGCGCCTCCTTTGCCCAGGCGGAGGCCCAGGCTCAGGCATATCGTGCCGAGCACGGCCTCGATAAACCACTGATCATGCAGTACCTTAACTGGATCAAGGGCATCGTCACCGAAGGTGATTTCGGGCATAGCATGTATTACAACAGGCCCGTCGCGGATGTTGTCGGAGAACGTCTGCCACGCACGCTGGCGCTGGCGCTTGTCTGCCACCTCCTCGCCTCGCTGCTCGGTATCGGCTTTGGGATCTGGGCGGCGACGCGACAGTATAGCTGGATCGACAATCTGCTTTCGGGCATTTCCTTCCTCGGCATGACGGTGCCGCGCTTCCTGATGGCGCTGATCATCGTTTACCTGCTCGTCTTCCAGTTCGAAGTCTCGGAGATAGGCAGCTTCTTTTCACCCCAGTATGGCGGAGCGCCGTGGTCCTGGGCGAAATTCGTCGATCTCGTCAGCCATGTCTGGCCGGTCGTGGCGATCGCCACCTTCGGCGGGCTGGCCTACAATATGCGGGTCATGCGGGGCAACCTGCTCGACACGCTGAATGCTCAATACGTGGAAACGGCGCGCGCGAAGGGCTTGTCCGGCGGTGCGGTCATCATGAAGCATGCCGTCCCGAACGCACTGCATCCGCTCGTCATGTATCAGGGAGTCGCCCTCCCCTACATGCTCACCGGCGAGATCGAGACGGCCATCATCTTCGCCCTGCCGACCGTCGGTCCCGCCATAGTCGGCTCGATGGCGATCGGAGATGTCTACGTCACGGCGACGTTCATGATGGTGCTGTCGGCGACGCTCATCGTCGGCAATATCATCGCCGACCTGCTGCTCGTCATGCTGGACCCGCGTGTCCGCCAGTTCGCGGGGGCCTGATATGCTCGCTTTCGATACCGCACCGACATCGACGCAAGAGGAAACAGTGAAGCACGGGCCGGACGGCAACGAAAGCTACATGGCCCTTGTCTGGCGCCGGCTGAGGCGCTCCTGGACAGGCTTGATGGGTCTCGTCCTTGTGGCCCTGCTGATCGTGATGGCCGTCTTTGCGGATTTCTTTGCGCCGATGGACCCCAAAGCCACCCATGTGGGCTTTGCGCCGCCGCAGATGATCAGTTTCCATGACAAGGACGGTAACCTCGCCTTTCCGCCGCGCGTCTACGCGCTGGCTGAATCCGACGAGCTGGATCCGGTTACTTTCCAACCGGTCCTCGGGCCGGATTACGACAATCCGCGCCTGCTCGGCTTCTTCGTAAAGGGCGCCGAATACAGGCTGTTCGGCCTCATACCTCTCGACCGGCATTTCTTCGGCACGGTCGACGGGCAACCGGTGCATTTCCTCGGCACCGACAAGTTCGGCCGCGACGTGTTATCGCGGGCAATCGTCGGCTCGCGCATTTCCTTGATGATCGCGCTCGTCGTCGTTGGCATCGTGACCGTTATCGGCACCACGGTAGGCCTGGTATCCGGCTATTTCGGCGGGACCTTCGACGTCTGGGTGCAGCGGTTTGTCGAGCTGGTACTCGCCTTCCCGCAACTGCCCCTCTATCTGGCCCTGACTTCGCTCATTCCGATCACCGCCCCCACCAACGTCTTTCTGGGCTTCGTGATCATGGTGATGTCGGCATTGGGCTGGGCGCAAATGTCGCGCGAGGTGCGCGGCAAGACGATGGCGCTGGCGCGCGTGGACTATGTGCGGGCGGCGATCGCCGTCGGCGCAACCGACCGGCGGATCATCTTCCAGCACATCCTGCCGAACGTGATGAGCCACGTGATCGTCGCGGTCACCCTGCACATCCCGAGCGTGGTCCTGCTGGAATCCTTCCTGGGTTTCCTCGGCTTTGCGGTGAAGCCGCCGCTGATTTCCTGGGGCCTGATGCTGCAGGATACGGCAAACTATTCCGTCATCGGAACCTATCCGTGGATCCTGGCGCCTGTTTTCTTCGTGCTAGTAACCGTCTTCGCATTCAACGCGCTGGGCGACGGACTGCGCGACGCAGTCGATCCTTATTGAGGTGATGACAATGGCTCTTTCGCTTGTGAATTCCCTCGCCCCGCCGCTCCGGCACGATCACGATCAGCGCATCGACAGACCGATCATGGATGCCCGCAATATCGGGGTGAGCTTCAAGGTCGAGCACGGCAATGTCCAGGCGGTGAAGGACATTTCCTTCCAGCTCTATCGCGGAGAGACGATTGCCATCGTCGGCGAATCCGGTTCGGGAAAATCGGTGACGGCGCGCACCGTGATGGGACTGTTATCCAAACGGGCCGTTGTTTTGCCGAAATCGAGCATCGACTACGACGGCAGCAATATCTTGAAGCTTCCGGAACGAGCCCGCCGCAAACTGCGCGGTAACCGCATCTCGATGATCTTCCAGGAGCCGATGAGCTCGCTCAACCCGATCTATTCGATCGGGAGCCAGCTTGTCGAGGCGATCCGCGTCCACCGGAAGACGAGCCGCAGGCAGGCCGAAGCACGTGCGCTGGAGCTTTTGAAGCAGGTCCAGATTCCCGATCCCGAGGCGCGGCTGAAACAATATCCGCATCAGCTTTCCGGCGGCCAACGCCAGCGCGTGATGATCGCCATGGCGCTTGCCAATGAACCGGACGTGCTGATTGCGGACGAACCGACGACCGCGCTCGACGTGACGGTGCAGGCGCAGATCCTCAATCTTATTCGCGATCTTCAGGAAAAGTTGCGGATGGCGGTGATCCTCATCACCCATGACCTGACGGTGGTGCGCAAGTTTGCCGACTACATCTATGTGATGCAGCATGGCGAGATCCGCGAGCACAATACCAAGGAACAGCTCTTCGCCAATCCGCAACATCCCTATACGAAACATCTGCTTGCCTCCGAGCCCCGAGGCCGCGCCAATCCGCTTCCGGAAGGCTCTGACGTGATTTTGAACGCGAAGGGCGTGCGGGTGTCCTTCATGCTGCGTCACGGCGGCTTTTTGAAGCCCGACCTGCGTGAGCTGGTGGCCGTCCACAGCCTGAACCTGGTGCTGTGCCGGCACGAAACGCTCGGCCTCGTCGGAGAATCCGGTTCAGGCAAGACCACTTTCGGACAGGCACTGGTGCGGCTCAACACGCCGCAAGCAGGCGAGATCACCTTCGACGGGCAGCCGATCCACCAGCTCTCGCGGGCCGGCATGCGCCCGTTGCGCTCGCGCATGCAGATCGTCTTTCAGGACCCCTTTGCCTCGCTCAATCCACGCATGACGATTGGCCAGATCATCGAGGAGGGCCTGGTCGTCAACGGTCTTGGCGTCACCAAGGCCGAGCGCCTCGAGCGCGTGCGGGCCGCGCTTTCCGCAGCCGGCATGCCGGGCAATATCCTTTCGCGCTTCCCGCACGAATTTTCAGGCGGCCAGCGCCAGCGTATCGCGATTGCCCGCGCCATCGCACTGGAGCCCGAATTCATCCTGCTCGACGAGCCGACCTCGGCGCTCGATCTCTCCGTTCAAGCGCAGATCATCGAGCTTCTGCGCAAGCTGCAGGACGAGCGCGGCTTGAGCTATCTCTTCATCTCACACGATCTGAAGGTCGTGCGCGCCCTCTGCCACCGGGTGATCGTCATGCAGCACGGCAAGATCGTGGAAGAAGGTCCCGTCGACGAGGTTCTCACCCATCCCAAGACCGCATACACCGAACGGCTGGTCAAAGCCGCTTTCGATGTCGCCTAACTGCCGAATGCCGGAGGTTTACATGGCAGCTCATCCCAAGATCGCCTTCATCGGAGCCGGATCCACCGTCTTCATGAAAAATATCGTCGGTGACGTTCTTCAGCGTCCCGCGCTGTCGGGCGCAACCATCGCGCTGATGGACATCAACCCGCAACGGCTGGAGGAAAGCGCCGTCGTCGTCAACAAATTGATCTCGACGCTTGGCGTCCAGGCAAAGGCAGAGACCTATTCCGATCAGAAAAAGGCGCTGGCGAACGCGGATTTCGTGGTTGTCGCCTTCCAGATCGGCGGCTATGAGCCCTGCACCGTCACGGATTTCGAGGTGCCGAAAAAATACGGCCTGCGGCAGACGATTGCCGATACGCTCGGGGTCGGCGGCATCATGCGCGGGCTTCGCACCGTGCCTCATCTGTGGAAGATCTGCGAGGACATGCGTGCTGTCTGCCCGAATGCGATCATGCTGCAATATGTGAACCCGATGGCGATCAATACCTGGGCGATCGCGGAGAAATATCCCGACATAAAACAGGTCGGCCTCTGCCACTCGGTTCAGGGAACCGCGATGGAACTGGCGCACGACCTCGATATTCCCTACGAGGAGATCCGCTACCGTTCGGCCGGCATCAACCACATGGCCTTTTTCCTGACCTTCGAGCACCGCCAGAAGGACGGCTCCTACAGGAATCTCTACCCGGATCTTCATCGTGCCTATCGCGAAGGCCGAGCGCCGAAACCTGGCTGGAACCCGCGCTGCCCGAACAAGGTGCGCTATGAGATGCTGAAGCGGCTTGGCTATTTCGTTACCGAGAGTTCGGAGCATTTCGCCGAATACACGCCCTATTTCATCAAGGAGGGCCGCGAGGATCTGATCGAAAAGTTCGGGATCCCTCTTGATGAATACCCCAAGCGCTGCATCGAGCAGATCGAGCGCTGGAAGGGGCAGGCGGATGCCTATCGCAGCGCCGACAAGATCGAGGTGGAGTCATCGAAGGAATATGCCTCATCCATCATCAACTCGGTCTGGACGGGCGAACCCTCGGTGATCTACGGCAATCTGCGGAACAACGGCTGCATCACCTCGCTGCCGGAAAATTGCGCGGCGGAGGTGCCCTGTTTGGTGGACGCTTCCGGAATACAGCCCACCTTTATCGGAGATTTGCCGCCGCAGCTCACCGCGCTGATGCGAACCAACATCAACGTGCAGGAACTGACGGTGCAGGCGCTGATGACCGAAAATCGCGAACACATCTACCACGCCGCGATGATGGATCCTCACACCGCAGCCGAATTGGATCTCGACCAGATCTGGTCCCTCGTCGACGACCTGCTGGATGCTCATGACACCTGGCTACCGGATTGGGCGCGCTCCACCCAGAAGGCTCGGGTTGCCTGAACCGGAATCGATTGGCGACTCTCCCGCCCTGCCAAAGTCCTCCGGGAATGGAACCAGGCCATAGCAAGGCTGGAAAGTCGATACCTCCCAGTGACCGCCAAATGATACATGCACTCTCCCTTGTAACAGGGAGAGTGCATGTGAAGTGGTTCGTCGGTTCTCGCTATCGTCACGCAGGCCGTTCGGAGGCGCTTGGCCGCCACTTGATGAGATGCTTTTCGGCGATGTCCAGCATGCTGTCGATAATCAGCACAAAGATCGCGAGGATCAGGATGCCGGCAAAGACGCCGACCGCATCGAAATTGCCTTCCGCCTGAGCGATTAGATAGCCAAGCCCGGCGGAGGAGCCGAGATATTCCCCGATGATCGCCCCGACGACGGCAAAGCCGACCGAAGTGCGCAGCGAAGACAGGATCCAGCTTGCCGCCGCGGGGAAATAAACGTGACGAAGCAGATCCGACCGCTTGGCTCCCAGAATGCGGGCGTTCGACAGCACCACCGGGTTCACTTCACGGACGCCCTGCATGGCGTTGAAGAAGGTGACGAAGAACACCAGCGTCACGGCGAGCGCCACCTTGGACCAGAGACCGAGGCCGAGCCAGAGGACGAAGATCGGCGCGAGCACGACGCGCGGGATCGCGTTCAGGCCCTTGATGAAAGGGTCCAGAATGCGCGCCGCCGAACGGCTGAGACCGAGCCAGACGCCTGCCGCCACGCCAAGTGCCGTTCCGACCAGGTAACCGAGCACGGTTTCCGTCAAGGTGATGGCCACATGGCTATAGAAGCTGGCGTCCATTATCCAGGATACCACCTGATTGAAGATGTCGACCGGAGCCGGGAAGAAGAAGACATCGATGACCCCGATGGTGACACCGAGTTGCCAGCCGCCAAGAATTGTTATCAGCAGCGCGACCTGAATGAGACGTTCAGTCATGGCGTTCATAGCTTTTCTCCACTTCGCCGCGCAGCGACGACCAGATGTTGCGGTAAAGATCCATGAAGCGCGGATCGAGCTTGATTTCAGCGACATCGCGCGGACGTTCGAGATCGACGGGGAAGCTGTCGATCACCCGCGAGCGTGGCCCGGCGGCAAGCACCACGACCCGATCTCCGAGCGCGATTGCCTCCTCAAGGTCGTGCGTGATCATCACCACGGCGCGGCGCTCTTCCTGCCAGAGACGCAGGAGTTCGTTCTGCATCAGGTGCCGGGTATGGATGTCGAGCGCCGAGAAGGGCTCGTCCATCAGGATGACCTTCGGGCCGGTGATCAGCGCCTGCGCCATCTGTACGCGCTTGCGCTGCCCGCCTGACAACTGATGCGGATAGCGGTGCTCGAAGCCCTTCAGTCCGACTTTCGCCAACCATTTCATCGACTGCTCGCGTCGCTCCGCAGTGCCCACACCTTTGAACATCGGACCGAGTTCGACATTCTCCAGCGCGGTCTTCCAGGGAAGCAGGGCATCCTGCTGGAACAGATAGCCGATATCGTTCTGAACCCCGCGTACCGGCTGACCGTCGATCGCGACGGTACCGCTGGAGGGTTTCAGCAGCCCGGCGATTGCGTTGAGAATCGTGCTTTTGCCACAGCCGGTCGGTCCCACGATGGCGAGAAACTCGCCATCGGCAACGCTCAGATTCACATCCTGCACGGCCACATAGGAGCCGAAGGACATGGTGACCGCGTCGATTGAGACCATCGGCTTTGCCTGATGCGGACTTTCCGTCGGGGGGGTGGGTTTTAGTACGGCCAATGCCATCTTCTCCTCCTGTCAGTTGGCGGCGACGTTCGGGACCTTGCCGACGAACTCGTTCGTGTAGGTTTTCGTAAGGTCGATTTCGGCCGCGGCGACTTTTTCGTTGAAGCTCTTCAGGACGGCGAGCGGAGTCTTGATGTCTTCCTCGTCCATGCGGCCATCCTTCGAAAAGATCGCCTTCGCATTCTCGACCGCCTTGATGTAGGTATCACGATCGCCGGAGATGAACTCCTTCGGCAGCTTATCGACGATCTCTTCGGCAGAGTGGCTATTCATCCACTCGAGCGCCTTGACCGTCGCATTCGTGACCTTCTGGACGGTTTCCGGATTGTCTTCGATATAGCTCTGTGTGGCATAGAGGACGGAAGTCGGATAAATCCCGCCATAGATCGCCTTGGCACCTTCGTCGCTGCGCCCGTCGATCAGGATCTTGCCGACGCCTTTGGCTTCGATGAAGGTTGCTGCCGGATCGTAATTGACGAGCAGGTCGACCTTGCCTTGTTCCAGCGCCGCCACCGCCGCGGAGCCGGAGCCGACACCGATCAGCGACACGTCATTTGCGGACAAGCCGTTGCGCTGCAGGTAATACCGAACGAAGAAGTCTGAAGACGAGCCTGGCGAGGTGATGCCGATTTTCGCTCCCTTGATTGTTTCCGGTTTTGCCGGATCAAACTTGCTGTCCTTGCCGCCCGCCAGCACGAGCCCGGAGTTGCGGGCCAGTTGGACGAAAGCGACAACTGCCTTGTTCTGGGACTGCATCTGGATGGTATGGTCGTAAAAGCCGACTGCGATATCCGTCGAGCCGGCCACAAGCGCCTGAAGCGTCTTCGATCCGCCCGATGCGAAGTTCTCGACGGTCACCTCCAGGCCTTCCTTTTCGTAAAGGCCGAGCCCCTGGGCGACCGGAAAAGGCAGATTGTTGAGGTTGTAAGAGCCGACACTGATGCGGACCGGATCTGCCAATGCGGAACCGGCAAAAGCGACAGTTGCCGCGAGGGCGAGCATGAATTTGCGCATGATATTCTCCTCCTGTTGGTGGCGCCCTCCTGGCGGCCACGGTTATTATGCCGCACAACCCAGTTGCGTGACAGGTTTTGCGAAGACTTGTCCGTCAAACAGCCGCCTGGCTGTTCGAAGAATCCCGGCAACGACTTTGCCGTCTCGTTCATAAAGCTTGACGTCCAGGTGGCCGCTCGGGTGCTCGATCGAGAGCACCAGCGGCGGCTTCTGCGTGCCGACGAGGAGCGAGGCAACGGTGCCCTCTTTGATGCACGCGGTCGCGATTCCCACCGCCCCTGTGGTCGCGAGCGACGGGTGACATTGATGCGGCATGAAATAGCGCACGTTGATTTTTCCTCCGGAGTTCGGCCTCGATATGAGGACGGGCTTCGGCGTCACCTGATTGCGCACGTCGCCAAGGCCCATCCGTTCGCCGGCTGCTATGCGCAGCATTTCCAGCCGTGCCAGCAATTCCCTGTCAGCATTGAGTTCAGCCGCTGTCTCGAAGCCGGTCGCGCCGACGGAGACTGCTTCGATCAACATAATCGGCATTGCGCAGTCGATGCAGGTGACAGCCACACCGTCGATCAGGTCCACTGGCCTGCCGGTGGGAAAGAGCTGTCCGGTGCGAGCCCCGGCCGCGTCCATGAACGTCAATGCGATCGGCGCAGCACGACCGGGCACGCCGTCGATCGCAGCATCACCGAGATAGGAGACGCTGCCGTTTGGAGTAGGAACTTCGGCGTCGATCAGCTTGCCGGTGTTGACGTTATGGATCCGGACGAGCGTCGTTTCTCCACGAACGGGGACAAGTCCGGCTTCGATGGCGAACGGGCCGACCGCAGCCAGCATATTGCCGCAATTCGGCGAGGTGTCGACGATCTGTTGATCGACACGCACCTGCGCAAAGAGATAGTCGACATCGGCGCTTGGAATACTCGATGGCCCGACGATCGCCACCTTGCTCGTGACGGGGTTACCGCCGCCAATGCCATCGATCTGCAGCGGATGACCCGAACCCATCACGGAGAGCAGGATTCGGTCGCGCTCACGAGTATCGGAGGGAAGATCGCGGGCCAGGAAGAATGGCCCCTTTGAGGTGCCGCCTCTCATCAGTACGCAAGGGATCGCGAGCAGATCGTTCATCGCTTGTGCTTCCATTGGAATTATGTCATCGCCGTATCAATCGACGCTGTTTGATCCAATTATCGGAATATGCGTTTATTTGTGAAATGCGAAGAATCGGAGGATTGATGCAGGATGAGCATTAATTGCGAGATACTTGATCTTCGAGCCTTCCTGAGCGTCGTGGAGTTGGAGAGCTTTCATCGCGCGGCCGACGCTCTGCATCTGTCACAGCCGGCGCTGAGCCGCCGCATTCAAAAACTGGAGCAGGTTATCGGAGCACCTCTCCTGGAACGGACAACCAGGCATGTGTCCGCGACGGCCCTCGGTACGGAGCTCGTGCCGCTCGTCCGGCGCATGCTGGAGGAGTTCGACGGTTCTCTGTTTGCGGTCCGTGACGTCGGACCCAATCGAGGCGGACTGGTGACGATCGCATGCCTTCCCACGGCGGCATTCTACTTCCTGCCGACCGTCATCCGACAGTTCAACGAAGAGTATCCGAACATTCGCTTTCGAATCCTCGATCTGCCGGCGACCGACGGTCTTCAAGCCGTGGCACGCGGGGAAGTGGAGTTCGGCATTAACCTCATGGGCACGTCGGATCCCGATCTGACCTTCGAGCGGCTTGTGGAAGACCCTTTCGTGCTGGCAGCGCGCAGGGATCATCCCCTCGCGGCCAAGCCTACGGTCGGGTGGGCGGACCTGGAACCCTATCATCTGATCACGGTTCATCGATCGAGCGGCAACAGAACGCTGCTCGACGCGGCACTGGCAAAATCAAACATCAAGCTTCGCTGGTTCTACGAGGTGACCCATTTGTCCACCTCCCTCGGATTGGTGGAGGCGGGCCTCGGGATTTCGGTGCTGCCACAAATGGCAACCCCGCGAGACGATCATCCGTTCCTGATCACCCGGCCCATCCGCAATCCCGAGATATCCCGCACGATCGGCGTGGTTCGCCGCCGCGGCGGCACCTTGTCGCCGGCGGCAGAGCGATTTCTCAAGATGCTGATGGGTGTATGGGGAGGTGATTGAGAAACGCGAAGAGCGCGACAGCCGCAAAACCAGAAGTCTCATGTGACCATAGCCTCTTTTTCCGCGCACCGCGAAAAAAAGCAAAACCGATGAAAAAAAACCGTTGGCCGATCGTCTTTGGGTCTGGAACGCATGCCGCGCATGCGCCGGAACCGGGATGATCGAGAACGAGTTCGTGCCATGAAATCTCATCTTCATGCATTGCAGGGAAGACCAATTCTGCCGCGCTCCTTCTCCGGCCCGGCCTCATCCGCACGAAATCAGAAGCAGTTCGAAGTCTCCATTCTTCGACCGGAAGCCAACAGGGCCAAAACCCGGCAACCGGATCACTGTCGGCACAAGCCGCGCTGAAAGCCCGCAGCCGCCGGCTGTCAACGGGCAAGGCCAAAACGGAGCACCATTGCGTGATCGCTATATGCGCGATGGGGATGGAGAAGCATGCAATCGTCAAGGCAAGCGGCGGAAACGGCGACATTCCAAAGTTTCGCGAACTGCTATCTTCGCGAAGTGAACCCCGGCACGCCCGTCGTGCATCGCACGGCCACCGGAACGGTCGACGGTGTGGAATGGTCGCTGCCGCGTCAGCACATGCTATTGCGCGCGGAGATCGTGTCGGCGTCGATCTGCGGGCCGCAATATTTCGGCAGGCTTTGGTCGCGGGCGATTTCCGAAACCTCCTGGCGTCAGATCGAACCTCTGCCAGCTCTCACGGCTCTCATTCACGAAGCCTACCGCCGAATGGACGGGGGTGAGCGCGATGAGCTGCGTACGTTCGAAGTGGAGCTGCTGGCGCGGGTTTTGGACAGCTATCAGCAGATGCACAATTATATCGAGAGAGCAGAACGGGGATATCGAGAAGAGGATCATTTCATAAACGCCGAACAGTCGCTGGTGTTCGGCCACTGGCAGCACCCGACGCCAAAGAGCCGGCAGGGCATGACTTATTGGCAGCAGGAGAGTTATGCGCCGGAACTGCGCGGGCACTTTCGGCTCCACTATTTCGCCGCCAAGGCAGATCTTGTGCGCCAGGCTTCCGCAGGTGTGCTTCAGACCGACGCAATAGTGCGAGGCCTGCTCGGGCCGTCAAGCGAAAGCCTTCATATTGGCGCTGATGAATGCCTCATCCCCATGCATCCGCTTCAGGCGGAAGCGCTGCTCCTCCAACCCGATATCCAGGCGCTGGAACAGAGCGGCAAGCTGCGGTCCATAGGTCCTCTGGGGCTCCCTTTCACGGCGACTTCCTCGGTACGGACTGTCTACAGCGACGGCGCCGACTGGATGGTAAAATTCTCGCTTCCCGTGCGGATTACCAATTCCGTCCGCATCAATCGTCGCCAGGAGCTCGATGCCGGTGTCGCCATGGCGCGGCTCATGCAGCGCATCCGCCTAGTAGAACGGGTCACCGACTTCCGCGTCATCCACGATTCCGCCTATATCACGCTCGACCTGCCGGATCGCGAGGAAAGTGGCTTTGAGGTCATCCTTCGCGAGAACCCGTTCCGGGGCAAGAAGGGACTGGGCGTCGTCACCGTAGCCGCGCTGACCGCCGATCCCCTCCCCGGCAGGCTTTCGCGATTGGAGCGGATCATCCGCGAACTGGCGGTCAGAGGGGCGAGCGGGGTCTCCGACATTGCGCTCGCATGGTTCAATCGCTACCTCGCCTGCGCCGTCGAGCCGCTGATCCGGCTCTATGACGATCACGGTGTGGCGCTCGAAGCCCACCAGCAGAACAGCCTTCTGGATATTTCGTCAGGCTACCCTTCGGTCAGCTATTACCGCGACAATCAGGGCTTCTATCTCTCCGAGCGTCATCGCGGCCAGCTTGCAGGCCTTGTCCCGGAAACGGAGACGATCGCCTCTCTCTATTTCGCCGATGGTGAAATCCGCGACCGCTTCGCCTATTACCTGATCGTCAACCAGGTGTTTTCCGTCATCAGCCGCATGGGGCATGACGGTCTCTGCGACGAGGGCACGCTTCTTTGCGCGCTGCGCGCGCATCTCGAAGAGTGCGCACGAACCATGCGCGGTGTCGGCAGGGAGTTTGCAAGGCATGTCCTCGATCTTCCGACCATCACCTCCAAGGCCAATCTGACGACCAGGCTGTTCGACGTGGACGAACTGCAATCCAGCGGCAGCACCTCTCTCTATCGCCCCATCCCGAACCCGCTGAGGGTTCCAGCCGCGCTCGCCGCATCGAGGGTTGACCATGCCATTGCCTCTTGAAGAACCGGGCCGGGCCCGCGACCGGGTCATCCGCCAGCTCGTCGCTGCGCTGCTCTTTGAAGGCCTTGTGGAAGCGCGCACCAGCATCAGCAATGGTGAAATGCAATTCGATTGGTCGCTTGGCGGGAAGAGGTTCCGCTGCCGCGGCGAGATCGGGGCGTTCGGACGTATTCGAATCGCGCCGGGTTCCGTCGAGATGCTGGGCTCCGGCAATCATTGGGAACCCGCCCCGCTTTCCGCAATCGTTCCGGATCTGCCCGGGACAGGCGTCACGCGCGGCAGACTGTTCAGGGAACTGGAACAGACGGTCATCTTTTCCGATTGGAACCATGACCATATTCCTCCGAAGGATCGGCGCGGGATGTCCTTTGCGGCGCTGGAAGGCGCGTTGGACGAAGGGCATCCCTACCACCCGTGCTTCCGTGCGCGGCTGGGGTTTTCGCTCGCGGACCACGCGGCCTACAGTCCGGAAGCGGGGCAACCGTTTCAACTTGTCTGGCTGCTGATTGCCCGAAAACATCTCCGCCTTGCGCTTCCGGAACGTGAAGAGGACTTCTGGCTCCGGGAGCTCGGCGAGGAGACATGGGCGGATGTCGAGGCAAAACGGCGGGCGTTACCTTTGCCGGCCGAAGATTTCGGCCTCGTGCCGTTGCATCCATGGCAATGGAAGGATCTCGGTGAAGCCATCGCTGCGGGTTGGATCGCCGCTGGCGAGGCCCATTATCTCGGTGCAATCGGCGATCGGTATACGGCAACTCAATCGGTTCGCTCACTCATCAATCTCGACCGACCGGGGGCGGCGAGCGTCAAGCTGCCGCTGAACATCGTCAACACCTCCTCGCGCCGCACGCTCGAACCGCATTCGGTCTGCACGGCGCCGGTGCTGTCAAGTTGGATCGCCGAGATCATCGCCGGTGACCCGGCGTTTCAGGAACGATACCCGCTTACCATCCTGCAGGAATATGCCGGCCTCATTGCCGATGCCCGCGGGCCGTTCGCCGGCCAGATCGGCGCAATCTGGCGGCAGAATGCTGAAGCGACCTTGCAGCCTGGTGAAGCCGTCGTCCCCTTCAACGCCTTGATGATGATCGAAGGCGACGGCAGGCCGTTCGCTGACGAGTGGATCACGCGTTTCGGCCTGATGCCTTGGATGAACAGGCTCCAGGAGGTTGCCATCCTGCCCGTATGGCATCTGCTCGTCGTGCACGGCATAGCGGTGGAGGCGCATGGCCAGAACATGCTGCTGGTGCATCGCGACGGTTGGCCGGTGCGGCTCATCCTGCGTGATTTTCATGAAAGCGTCGAATTTTCCTCAAGCTTCCTGCGGGAGCCGGACAAGGCGCCGGATTTCCTCTCATTGAACCCGGTCTATCGGGACGCCGAACCGGACCAATATTACTGGACGGACAATCTCGATTCGCTGCGAGAACTCGTCATGGATACGCTTTTCGTGTTCAACCTCAGCGAAATCTCGCATCTCCTCGACGTCTGCTACGGCCTGCCGGAGTTTCGCTTCTGGGAAAGGGTCGAAAAGCTGCTGGCAGCTTACGCGGAGGATTGGCCGGTCCAGAACCGCCTGGCTGAACTCGGACATGACCGCCCGTTCATCCGAACCGAATCCCTGGTTACCCGAAAGCTTCTGGCGCAAAAGCCGGAATATCACCACGAAATTCCGAATGCCCTGGGCCGCGGGAATAACCGAACGAAGGAGAAAGCCATGATCCAGATCGATGGACGGCTCTACGACCGTACCTATTTCGAGGAAGCAGGAGATCGGATCGGCAGGCAGGTCGGCCTTAATGGGGGAAAAGCCGGTCGCTATGCCGTCTGCTTCGGCAACACGGCCGAATGGCTCTCCTTTTTCTTCGCCATCCGCAAGGCGGAAGCCAGTGTGCTGCCGATCCATCCCGGCACGCCTTATCCGGCCGCGCGCAAGCTCGCGATGACCGCAAATTGCGATCGGCTTTTCTATAACAGCCTGACGGCGGAAGTGCTGGAGGCGCAGGAAGAAGCGCTAGGACCTGGCCGGCTGCTGCATATGAGCTCCGGCACGACAGGGGCTGCGAAATGCATCGCCAGAAGCTGGAACGATATCGACCGGGAGGTTAAGAGCTATGTTTCAACCTTCCGCGAGCCGGAAGGCATGACGCCGGTGATCGCCTGCCCGACGACCCATTCCTATGGCCTGATCTGCGGTATCCTTGTTGCCCTCAAACGCGGGCAGGTTCCCGTCGTGGTGGAGACGGGAAACCCGAAACATCTCCTCAAGGTGTTGCGTGAGATCGATCGGCCGCTGCTCTATTCGTCGCCCGCGATCCTTCATACGCTCTCCCGGCTTCTACCGGAGGGGGAAAGGCTTTATGCCGCCATGACATCCGGTACGCTGCTGCCCGACCCATGGTTCACGCAGATCCGCGCGAGGAGCGAGCATCTCTTCCAGCAATACGGCTGCTCGGAATCCGGCTGCATCGCGATCAATCCGGACATGCGCGCCGCCGCGGACATGGGCTTCGTCCTGCCGCACCTTGAAATCTCGACGGGGACAAGCGCCGAAGACGCCGGAGAGATCGTTGTTCAAAGCGACGGCGGCGCGGCGATCCACACCCGCGACCTCGGTTATCGGCGCAAAGACGGCATGCTGGTTTTCATGTCGCGCATGGACGACATGATCAACGTGTCTGGCCTTAACGTCTATCCCGGTGACGTGGAGGACGCGGTGATGGCGATGCCTGATGTCACGGACGCCGTTGCCTTCCGCAAGACCGACCGTTTCGCCGGCGAGCGGGTCGCCCTCCTCTACAGCGCCAGCCGGCCCGTGTCGTCGCGGGACATCCGCGAATGGTGCAGCCGCCATCTCGCAAGCCACCAGTTGCCCATGGAGATGGTCCAGGTCGGCGAGATTCCCCGCCAAGCCAACGGCAAGATCAGTCGCCGCGACGTCGCGGCCCGCCATGCTGCGGGCGAGTTCGCAGTTCTCGGAGCAGGAGTTGTCTCATGAATCGCGACGAAATTCTGGAAGCCGTCCGTACGGTGCTTTCCGAGCAGATGGCTCATCCGCATATGCAGGGCTTTGCCCCGGAAGCCCGCCTCAACGAGGATCTCTATCTCGATTCCGTGCTCATCCTGCAGATATTCCTCAATCTCGAGCTGGAATACGGGCTTGCCATGCCGGAAGAGGCAATCGCCCGACAGGAACTCGCCACGGTGGCCGATCTTGTCGCGCTCTATACGCCAAAAACCGCCATTCCGTCATTTCCGATGACCGGTGGATCCACGGATGAAGGCGTCCATGGCGAGGCCTATTATGACATCAAGGTTCATTGCTTCGTCAGTTGCGTCTGCGACGGGCTGAAGCGCAACGGCCTCGATCACAGGCCTTTTTACTTTGGCGTCTGGGACGCAAAGTTCACGATCAGCGATCGGTTCGAGCTTCTCTACCATTCGCCGGAAATCACCCAGGATTTCTTCCGCGACTGGTTCTCCCGACTTTACCGGGTCCCGATCCGTGAATGGTACGATCCGAGGGTATCCAAGCTCGAAAATCTCGCGACTCTCATCGAACTCGTCGAAACCCGCCCTGACACCGGCTCGGTCATGGTGATGCTGGATATGTTCCACCTTCCCGAGCGCGAGAACAAGTTCAACCAGAACCCCTTCCCTCACTACCTGATGCTGCAGAAGACCACGGATCCGGGAAAATGGTTCGTGCACGATCCGGACTATCGTTGGGAAGGAGAGATCGAACGGGAGAAGGTGATCCACGCGATCCAGCAGCCGACCGTAGGCGGCGGGTACGTTTTCGACAACGCGCTCGCTCGGCAGCCGGAGCCAGACGACTTGAAGGCCTATTTCGAGGCTTGTTTCGTCGCCCACCGCAACCCGCTCGCAGATGCGGTTCGCGCCATCGTCACGGCGCATCTTGAGGGCCGCGACGGACTAAGGCTCGCCGAACTGGCCTTGGCGGTTCGGGAATTGCCGGTGATCACCATCCGCAAATATGCCTATGAGCACGGCTTCGCCTTTTTCTGGCGCGCCCTGAAGCTTCCAGCCGCCGAGTTCGAGACCTGGTGCGAGGAGATCGAGGCGCTCGTCCAGGCTCTGAAGAACCTGCACTATGCCTGCATGAAGCTTGCTCAGACGGAGGACCGAGCCCAGTCCGACGCTGTCTTCGAGCGGATTGCCGAGGCTGACCGGCTGGAACGCAAGCTGAAAGATTGTCTGGGGGAGGTCTTTGCAATGTGGTGCGGTCAGCAGGAAGCAGACACTGCCCCGGACCTGAAGAGGGCAATGGCATGAAACTGTCCATCTGCAGCATCAGCTTCCGCCATCACCTGATGTCGCTCGGTGAAATGGCTGCCTGGGCGCGATCAGCCGGCTTCCAGGGCATCGAACTTTGGGGCGTGCATGCCCGCAATCTTGCCGCTCATCCCGAGCGGAATGGCGCTTGGCTTGAGGACTATGGCCTATCCGTGCCGATGATCAGCGACTACCTGCCGCTCGATGCGGATGCGCGCTCGGTGCGGCAAAAGACGAACGAACTTTGCCAATTGGCCCGAAATTGGGGAACTTCGAAGATAAGGACCTTTGCGGGCAGCACGGCAAGCAAAATGGCTTGCGCCGAAGAACGAAGCCTGATTGCGGACCGGCTGCGCGACGTTTGCGACGTCACGGCAAATTACGGGATTTATCTGCTTGCGGAAACCCACCCGAATACGCTTGCGGATACCTCTGCCTCGACGCTGCAACTGATCTACGAGGTGGACCATCCGTTCTTTGCCATCAACTTTGACGCGCTGCATGTCTGGGAGGGCGGAGACGATCCGGTTGCCATACGCCAGCGGATGGGCGCCGCGATACGCCACTATCACCTGAAAAACGTCCGTCATCGCAAGGATCTCGGCGTTTTCGAGCCTGCCAACGTCTACGCGCCAGGCGGCGACCGCCGCGGGATGACATCTCTGTTCGAAGGCGCTCTCGACTATTCTCGTTTTCTCTCCGATCTTATCGGGGATACAGGTGCCGAAGCCTCGTTGGAATGGTTTGGAGACGACTGCCTGGAAATGCTGCGCAACGACTTGACGAAGGTACGGCAATTGGCAAGCAGGCAACCCAAGAGCGCCTCAAACCACCATCGTCTTGAGGCAAGCCTCCCGAATCTCTGATCCCCCTCGTGCTACCCAGAAGCGCGCCGCTTTGGCGATCTCAGCGACGCTGCATAATATGACTATTGTTATCATGTTTTTGATGCTAGATGGACCCGCGAGCGCGATAAAGCGTGCTCGCGGCGCAGGCTCAGATACATCCGAAGCTGCGTCCGGTCTTCTACGGGGCACCTGACAAGCCGATCAATGACGCTGAAAATTGACGATCGACATAGTCTTTACCTAACCCATCGCCCCGCGCTGGTCGACTATGCAGCGCGCATTCTCGGCTCACGCGAGGCAGCAGAGGATATTGTCCAGGAGGCTTATCTGCGATTGGCGCCCGGTAAGATGACGGGTGAAACGGCGCGGCAGACGATTGCCTATCTCTATCGAATCGTTCGCAATCTTTCCTTCGACGTCTTGAAACGCCGCAAGATCGAATATCGGGGGCAAGCCAACGAGGCGCCGTTCTGGACAGTGCCGCAGCCTGTCGAAACACCGGAACAGACGGTCATGTTCTGCGACGAAGTTCGCATTGCCGCCGAGGTGCTCAACTCGCTGCCGAGCGAGATTCGCACTGCGGTGGAGATGTATCGCTTCGGCGGGCATACGCTTGATAGTATAGCACAACATCTCGGTATCTCGGTGGCGACCGCACACCGGCATGTGCGCACAGCCATGATGAAGATCGCCACGGCGCTCGACAGAAAAACTATCTGAAACCCACATTGCGCGAAAAATCCGGACCGATCGATCGTTCCTACGAAAGGAAAGAAATTTCGGGTACAAGCAGCGAGATATCCGAAGCAGGTACGACTTGACGCGGCACGACGAGACAGACGAGAGCATTCTGGAAGAAGCCATGGACTGGTTCCTGCGCTTGCGCGAGCCGTCTCGTTCACCCGCTGACCAGCGCGATTTCGCTGCCTGGCTCCACCGGTCTCCGGCGCATCGCAATGCCTGGATGAAAGCGTGCAAGACCTGGTCGCTGATGGGCGCGACCAAGCCTGCCGACGAAAGGCGCTCGCACGAGACGAGCCGAACGACAGTGCCTCTCCCCCGCCGGCGAAGTGCTTGGGGGACCACAGCGGCGCTCGCACTGGCGGCCTGTCTTGTGCTGGCTTTCGCCGGCCCCCCGCTTCTCCTTCACTACCGGGCGGATTTCACGACAGGCACAGCCGAGCTGCGCAAGATCACGCTGGAGGACGGCACGGTGGTCCAACTCGGCCCGAGGAGTGCGATCGATACGGCCTTCACCAAAGGCACACGTAGCGTGACGTTGCTCGCAGGCGAGGCCTTTTTCGACGTCAAGCACGATCCGGCGCGGCCTTTCACAGTCGATGCCGCAGGCGTCAAGGTCACGGTGCTGGGCACGGCATTCGACGTTAACATGAAACCGGGAGATACGACCGTCGAGCTTATGCGAGGCGTGGTCGGTCTCACGGTCAAAGGAGCCGCACATCCGTTCGAGCTGTCGCCCGGCGATTCCGTCACCGTCGGTCATCGAGAAGGCCGGATATCGCGCAGCCGGATTGCACCCGAGGACATGGCGGCCTGGCGAAACGGCCGCCTGTTCGTTAACGACGTGAGCATCGCGTCGGTGGTCGAGGAATTGCAGCGGTACCATTCGGCGTGGATCAGCATTCCAAGCGCAGAGCTCGCCGATCGCCGCGTGACAGGACTCTACGATCTCTCGGACCCGGACCGGGCGCTCGAAGCGCTCGTCCAGCCGTTCGGCGGCAAGATGCACCGTATTTCGCCCTACCTGCGCGTGCTTGCCCTCTTCTAGGCTGTTAAACTTTCATAAAAATTTTCGCAAGCGGTGAAAAAACCGCCGTCTGCAGTCGTCTCTACCCTGAAACGCTGGCCGGGGGGCTTGGCGAATAGTTTATAACAGGAGACGGGGCGGATGGGCTTTCCGGCAAGTAGGGTTTTGTGTGGAGCGGAGACCAGGGGCAGGAACAGGGCGTTCGCAGTGCGCTTGTTGGCAACGGTCACCGCCGCAGCGATTGCCGCAAGCTCGATCATCGTCAGCCCTGTCCTGGCACAGACAGCGACGCGCAGTTTCGATATCCCGGCTCAGCCGCTGGCCTCGGCTGTCAATGCTTTCGGCCGTCAATCAGGGCTGCAGGTTACGCTCGCCGCCTCGACCTCGCGCGGCATCAATGCCAAGGCGGTCAGCGGCAACCTCACTCCGGATCAGGCGCTCGCTCGCATGCTGGCCGGTACCGGGGTCAACTATCGGATCGCCAACGGGACTGCCGTGATCGGCGCTCAGGCGTCTTCTGGCGGCGACCTCCCGGTCGAAGGCGCAACCACGCTCCGACCAATCGTTCTGCAAGGACAGACGGGTGCGGAAGGTAACGTGGGCGAAACGGTCATCGGTCCGGAGCAGCTGGAACGGATCAATCCGATCGACATTGCCGATGTTTTCCGTGAAGAGCCCGGCGTGCAGGTGGGCAGTTCGCTGCCCATGTCCCAGAAGGTCTATGTCCATGGTGTTGAGGAAACCAATCTCGCGGTCAGCATCGACGGCGCGCGCCAGAACAACAAGGTCTTCCACCACAATGCCACCAACCTGATCGACCCCTCGATCCTCAAGGCGGTCGACGTCGATGCCGGCATCGCGCCGGCCGATGCCGGCCCCGGCGCGCTTGCCGGCTCAATCAACTACGAGACCAAGGATGCGATCGACCTTTTGGCGCCTGACCAATCGATCGGCGGCTTCGTCACCTCCACCTACAATTTCAACAGCGACACCGTCACGACGGGCCTTTCCGCCTATGGCAAACACGAAGGCTTTGAGTTCCTGGGCTATTTCACCTTCGGTAAGGGTGACGAGTTCGTCGGTGGAAACGGCGAAGAGGTCCGCGGCACAAAAACAGACCTTTTAAGCGGCCTGGGCAAGATTGCCTATGAAACCGATGACGGGCACCGCTTCGAAATCAGCCACGACCGGATCGTTGACGATGCCGCTCGCCCATTCCGGCCGAACGTCGGTTCCATTCCGAGCCGTCCGGCCTGGGAACCGCGTGTTCGCGATATCCGGATAGACCGCCAGAATACGGTCCTTACCTACACTGACACATCCCCGGAAGGTTGGTGGGATCCGACGTTCATGCTCGCCTACAGCAAGACCGAGGTGGATACGCTTGGTTACTCATGCCCTCGAGGCTGCCCTGCCCCATCGATTCCGATAACCTATCCGTCGATCGGCGAGACATCGAGCTTCAACGGAAAATTCCAGAACAAGTTTTCCTTCGACATGGGCAATATCGTGGCGGGTGTCGACTTCTACAGCGATCGCGCCAAGCTCGATGCGGAGAGTGCAGTGCTCCGCTTCTCCGATTCGGGCCGAGAGAAGGCCACCAATGTCGGCATCTTCGCCCAGGCGCGATTGGAGCCTTGGGAGCGGACGCGGCTTTCCTTCGGAGCACGGGCAGATCACCAGTGGTTCACCGGCGTCGACGGCTCCGAGTTCGACAATGGCGGGCTGAGCGCCAACATTTCCGGCGAGTACGACCTGACCGATTTCCTGACCGCCAAAGCCGGTTTCTCGCATGTCTGGGCAGGCATTCCGCTCGCTGAGAACTTCATCATCAATCCCGCGTGGGACTATGGGTCGGATGGACCGGACGTCGTCACCGCCAACAACTACATGTTCGGCCTCGAAGCCAACTACGAAGGTTTCACGGCCGAGGGCAGCATTTTCCGGACCGACATTTTCAACGCCCGCGACGCCAGCTACAGCCCGGCCGCCGGTGGAGCCGTCATCAGCCGCGACGTGGAGTCCAGGGGCTTCGAGATCGGCCTCGGCTACGAGTGGACCAGCAGCTACGTGAAGGTCAAATATGCCCATATCGACGTCGATATCGACGGCGCCCCGGCCGATACCGATGCGGGCAACTATCTGGCAACTCCCGTCGGCGACATCATCACCGTCACGGCTGCACATACATTCGCCGACTGGGGCCTGACCATCGGCGGCGATATCGAGCTTGCCCCGAAATACGACCACGTTGCGGCGGGTATGCCGGATTACAAAGCCTATGAGGTCGTCAATCTGTTCGCCGAATGGAAGCCGGAAACGCTGCCGAACTTCAGCTTCCGGGCCGAGATGAAGAACATCTTCGACGAGACCTATGCCAATCGGGCCACCTATGGCCAGGAGTTTGGGACCGTTAATCCGCTCTATGAACCAGGCCGCAGCTTCCTGCTGACCGCGAAGGCTACATTCTAGGCGGGTGATCGCTGTTCACGTCGGCGTGTAGCGGCGGCCTTTCCGGTTGCCGCCATACGCGCTTCGCGATAAGTGGAAGATAATAGTCATATTAAGGAGCGACCGTTGGTGCAGGCAATCGCAGAATGGCAGACCGAACACGGCGCGAAATATCTCGTCCAGCTCTGCAAACATTTCGCCCACAAGATCGAGACCACCTATTTCGAAACCCGTGGCGAATGCCGCTTTTCCTGCGGAACCGCTGTGTTGGACGCCGATCCCGAGAGGCTGAAGATCGTGGCGATCGCGGCGGACGACGAGCAGCTCTCGGAAACGGAATCGGTGATCGAGAGGCATCTGGTTCGCTTTGCATTCCGGGAAAACCTGGAAGCGTTGCAATGGCAGGTTCAGGATAACGGCTGAGACGCCAGGAACGACGGGGACATGGTGAGGCGATGAATCTCGGGATGATCGCGGCGGCGGCCGCTTTTGCTTTTTCTGCGCTGTCGGCGCATGCGGCCGATATCAACACTGCCAAAGGTCCTGTTACCATCGCGAGGACACCGGAAAGGATCGCGGTCTTCGATATCGCCGCCATCGACACGCTTGACCGGATCGGCATCAAGCCGGCCGGCGTGCCGGAAAATCTCTATCTTTCGCCGTTGAAGACTCTCAAGCAGGATGCGGAAGTCGTCGGCGACCTCTTCGAGCCGGATCTCGAGGCGCTGAGCGTGCTTTCGCCCGACCTCATCATCGTCGGTGGACGATCCTCTACAAAAGCGGATGCTGCTGCCAGGGTGGCGCAGACCATCGACATGACGATGGATGGCGACGATCTGGTGGCCGAGGCCAAGGAGCGGCTGGCCGCGTATGGCGCTCTTTTCGGCAAGCAAGTGGAAGCCGAAAGGGCTGCAGGCGAGCTGGACGAACAGATCAAGGCCGCAAAGGCAGCCGTCGCCGGCAAGGGCAAGGCGCTCATCATCATGACCAATGGACCGAAGGTGACGGCCTATGGTCCCGGCTCGCGCTTCGGCTGGGTGCATGCCGCGCTCGGCCTGCCGCCGGCCGTTCCCGACGTAAGGGCGGCGGACCATGGCGAAGCGATATCCTTCGAGTTCATCAGCAAGGCCAATCCCGATTGGCTGCTGGTTCTGGATCGCGCCTCGGCGATAGGTTCCGGCGAACAGGGCGCCAAAGCGACGCTTGACAACGAACTGGTCGCCCAGACGACCGCGTGGAAGAAGGGACAGGTCGTTTATCTGCCGGCCGCGGAATTCTACATCGCCGCCGGCGGGATCCAGTCGATGCAGCGCGTGCTGGCAGCCATCGCCGAGGCCTTTGCCGCCGCCAGATGAATACAGCCGCTCGCCAGAACCCGTCACCTATCGGATTGGCCGCGGGTTTCGTACTTGCGGTTCTCGTCATGTTGAGCCTGTTCGTCGGCGTCATCGACATGCCCTTTCGGCGAGTGTTTTCCGACGCCGGGGCGCTGGAACTGCTGCTAATCAGCCGCCTGCCGCGAACGCTGGCGGCTCTGCTTGCCGGATCGGGTCTGGCGATCGGCGGCCTCATCATGCAGACGCTCGCCCGCAACAGTTACGTCGAGCCCTCGACAGCCGGTACTGCACAGAGCGCCGAACTTGGCGTGCTTCTCGTCACGCTGCTGTGGCCTTCGGCAAACCTCTTCATAAAAAGCATCGTCGCGACCACGACCGCGCTTCTCGGTACGTCGATCTTCCTGATGACGGCGCATCGGCTGCCGCCGACCCAACCCTTTCTGGTTCCCCTGTTCGGCATCGTCTATGGCGGCGTCATCGGGGCAGCGGTTACCTTCGTCGCCTGGCAGGCCGACCTGCTCCAGTATCTCTCAGTCTGGACCAACGGAGATTTCTCCGGGGTGCTACGCGGGCGGTATGAACTATTGTGGGCCGCCGCGGCCATGCTGGTGGTCGCATGGATGATCGCCGACCGATTGACGATCATGGCGATGGGCCGCGACGCCAGTATCGGGCTTGGCATCGATTATTCCCGCATGCTGCAACTCGGTCTCGTGATTGTCTCCGTCCTCTCGGCCCTTAGCACCGTGATCGTCGGAATGATCCCCTTCGTCGGCCTCGTCGTACCAAATATCGTATCCCGGCTGATGGGCGACAACCTGCGCGGTACGCTGCCCGTCGTCGCCATGAGCGGTGCGATCCTGGTGCTTGGCTGCGACATCCTCGGCCGGCTGATCCGCTATCCCTACGAAATACCCGTCGGTACGGTCGTGGGCTGCGTCGGCGGCGGCGTCTTTCTCTGGCTTCTCTTTCGACGGCCGGCCCATGCCTGACCGTCGGCTCCTTTGTCTCGGCGCGGCCGCGATTGTCTGCATCGTCGCCTATATGACAATCGGACTGCGCGGCAATATCGGCTTCGTGCTCTTACTGCGCGCAACGAAACTCGCGGCCCTGCTGCAGGTCAGCCTGTCCATCGCCCTGTCGACGGTGATCTTCCAGACGGTGACCAACAACCACATCCTGACGCCCTCGATCATGGGGCTCGACGCGCTCTATCTGTTCGGGCAAATGCTGCTCGTGTTTCTGCTGGGCGGGCTCGGCTACTCGGCGCTCGATCCCCAGCTGAAATTCGCCGGCGAAGTGATGCTGCTCATGGGCCTGGCGACCGCTCTCCTGCTGCCGATGCTGAGGCGCCGCACGGATATGGGGCTGATGCTGCTTGCGGGCGTCATCTTCGGCATCCTTTTCCGCAGCCTGCAATCACTCTTGGCCCGCCTTGTCGATCCCAATGACTTCGCCGTGGCACAGAGCGCGAGCTTCGCCAACTTCAACGATGTCCGCACCGACGTGCTGATCTTTGCAACAATTCTGACCGCCGTGGCCGCGGTGATCGCCTGGCGGGCGCGGCATCTCCTGGACATCGTGGCGCTCGGCGCCGACAGCGCGACCGGACTTGGGGTCGCCTGGGCGAGAACGGTCGCCGGCCTTCTACTGCTCGTCTCGTCGCTGGTAGCCGTATCAACCGCACTGGTCGGGCCGATCGCCTTCTTTGGTCTCCTGGTCGTCGCCATCGCGGAGCGGGTTGTCGATAGCCGGCGCCATAGCATGCTGATGCCTGCAGCGGCCTTCACCGCCGTGATCATCCTCGTCGGCGGCCAGACATTCTTCCAGCATGGGCTCGACAACAGTTCCACGCTCGGTGTCGTCATCGAATTCGCCGGCGGCCTTGCCTTCCTCATTCTCCTCTTCCTCGGGAGCCGCAGATGATCCGGGTGGAAAAAGTCTCGCTGAAACACGGTTCGACGAGGATCCTGCACGATATCTCGCTCGAGATCCCGAAAGGCGGCATCACCGCGCTGATCGGTCCAAATGGGGCTGGCAAGTCCTCGCTCCTCTCGCTGATCGCGCGGCTTCAACCGCTGCAGACAGGAAAGATCAGCGTCGAAGGCTTTCCGGTCGACATGACACCGAACCGGGATCTCGCGAAGATCATCGCGATCCTGCGTCAGGACTCGATCGTGACAAGCCGGCTGCGTGTCCGCGAACTCGTCGGTTTCGGCCGTTTCCCGCATGGACGCGGCCGGTTGACGGAGGAGGACCAGAGGATCATCGACCAGTCGCTGCAGCAATTCGACCTGACCGATCTTGCCGGCCGGTTCATCGAGACCCTGTCCGGCGGGCAACGTCAACGGGCCCTCGTCGCCATGGCTTTCGCGCAAGGTACCGACTATCTGCTCCTCGATGAACCGCTTAACAATCTCGACATGTATTTTGCCCGTGAGCTGATGCGGTCGCTGCGCAAGATCGCCGATGGCAAGGGCAAAACCGTCGTCATCGTGCTGCACGATATCAACCAGGCGGGGGTCTATGCGGACCGCATCGTGGCGATGAAATCCGGCCGCATCATTGCCGATGGCCCGCCCTCAGGACTGCTCACCCCGGAAACGCTGCATACCATCTTTGGATTCGGGATGCGGGTGGAAACGATCGACGGCATTCCGATCGTGGTGCATCTTCGTTAAGCAGCCATTCCCGAAGCCTGACAATTCCACCGGCCTGGGACGCGTTCAAGATACTGATGCTAATCGGGAGTCGCTTTCAGATCTTCACTCGCTCCGGCTACTCTCAGATGTCCTTTGCCAGCCGCAGCGCATCATATATGGCAGCATGCGTATTGCGGGCCGCCACCGCATCGCCGATGCGGAAAAGCTGATAGGAGCCAGACGCGTTGCGTTCGATCGTTTGCGGTGCGCCGGAAAGCAGCTCGTCATAGGAGACCTCGCCCAGGTTTTTCGAACCGGGCTTCAGCTCGAAGTATAGATCATCCAAGGGAATGGTCCCGTGATTGACGACGATCTGATCAACCATCCGCTGCCTGGAAACCCCGACGTAGTCACTGCCGATGTGGGCGATGAGCTGGTTGCCACGCCTCTCCGCCGCTTCCAACCGATAGGTGACCGTGAAAGTCACGTCGAGCTTTTGAAGCGACCGCATATAAGGCACAAGGTTCATCGCCATGACCTCCGGAGCGAATGAACGGTCCGGCGTCATGATCTCGACCTTGCCGCCCGCCTTGGCGATAAATTCTGCGGCCTGCAGCCCTGCATGGTCACCCGCGTCGTCGAAAACGAGCACGTTGATGCCGGGCTTCACGTCGCCCGAAATGATATCCCAGGAAGAAACGACGAGTTCGTTGCCCTTCGAAAGCACCTCGGTATGCGGCAGTCCGCCGGTTGCGATGATGACAATGTCGGGATTTTCCGCCGCAACCGTGTCCGCTTCCGCCCAGGTGTTGAAATGGAAGGTGACGCCGAGCTTTTCGCATTGGCTCATCCGCCAGTCGATGATGCTGATCATTTCCCGCCGACGTTCGCTCTGCGCCGTCAACCGGATCTGGCCGCCTGGATCGTTCGCCGCCTCGAAAACCACGACGTGATGGCCACGTTCGGCCGAAACGCGTGCGGCCTCCAGGCCTGCCGGCCCTGCCCCGACGATCACCACCTTCTTGCGCAGGGCGGCTTTTGGAATGGTGTGCGGCATGGTCTCCTCGCGACCTGTCGCGGCATTATGGATGCAGAAGGCCATGCCGCCCTGGTAAATGCGGTCGAGACAGTAATTCGCGCCAACGCAGGGACGGATGTCGTCTTCCCGCTTCTCGATGATCTTTCGCACGATGTGCGGGTCGGTCATGTGCGCACGCGTCATGCCAACCATGTCGACCTTGCCCGCCGCAATGGCATGACGCGCTGTGGCGACGTCGGGGATTTTCGCGGCATGAAAGGTCGGGAAGTTCGTGGCCGCGCGGATCTCGCCGGCGAAATCGAGGTGCGGAGAGTTCGCCATTCCCTGGATCGGGATAACGTCCGTCAGGCCGGGATCCGTATCGATATGGCCGCGGATGACGTTCAGGTAATCGATCAGCCCGCTGTCCTTCAGACGTTTCGAAATCTCGATGCCGTCAGCTTGTCCGGTACCGCCCGGAAGACATTCGTCGGCGGTGTATCGGACACCGAGAATGAAATCGTCGCCTACCCTTGCGCGGATCGCCTTGAAAACCTCCAGACAGAAGCGCAAGCGGTTTTCAACGGATCCGCCATAGGGTGCATCAAGCTCATTTGTGAGCGGGGAAACGAACTGATCGATCAGGTGGCCATAGGCCTCCAGCTCGACGCCGTCCATCCCGCCTGCCTTCATGCGCTCGGCCGCATCAGCGAAGTCCTTGACGATGCGCTCGATATCCCAATCTTCGAGCTTCTTCGGGAAGGCGCGGTGCGCAGCCTCGCGATGATGGGAGGGGGCCACGACCGGCAGCCAGTCACCCTTGTCCCAGCGCGTGCGGCGGCCGAGATGGGTGAGCTGGATCATGATCGCTGCCCCCTCCTCGTGCACGGCATCGGTCATCTGCCGGATCCACGGTACGATTTCGTCCTTGTAGGCGAGCAGATTGTTGAAGACCGGGGGGCTATCCTTCGACACAGCGGCGGAACCCGCCGTCATGGTCAATGCCACGCCGCCCTTCGCCCGCTCGACCGTATAGGCCCGGTATCGCTCCTTCGGCATGCCGTCCTCCGGATAGGCCGGCTCGTGCGATGTCACGATGATACGGTTGCGCAAGGTCAGATGCTTCAGCTTATAGGGCTGAAGGAGTGGATCGTTCGACATGCGCGGGCTCCGGCCTAGGGATGTTCGCGCAAAGTTAGGTGGGAATGTACATATATGTCAACGATGAAAACAGTAGTGTCTTTTGCCTGGGCAGATATGTACATTCGGCTTGTAGCTCTCGCTTGGATTGGTTAGGAGGATTTATGGATCAAGCGACAAGTGACAGCGGCTGGCGGGGCTCCTACGAGGGGTGGCTCGAAGCTGCCTACGTTTCTCTGCTCGAGTCCGGTGTGGATTCGGTGAAGATCCTGCCGCTTGCAAAACGGCTCAAGCTTTCCCGGACGAGCTTCTATTGGTTCTTCAAGGATCGCGAAGAGCTGCTGTCCGCGCTGATCTCGCGCTGGCGAGAGAAGAACACCGGCAACCTTGTGAAGCAATCCGAGGCCTATGCGGAGACACTCGCCGAAGCGATGCTGAACGTCTTCGACTGCTGGCTGAACAAGGAGCTTTTCGATTCCCAATTCGAATTTGCCGTCCGCAGCTGGGCGCTTCAATCGCCCGAGATCCTGGCTGACGTGCAGCAGGCCGACCAGGTGAGAATGGAGGCGCTCAGCCGAATGTTCATGCGGTTCGGTTGCGACGAAGGGTCCGCGGATGTTCGCGCGAGAACGACCTATCTGGTACAGATCGGATATATCTCCATGCAATCCAGGGAGGACATCACCCTGCGCATGAAACGCATCCCCGGATACGTCGCGATCTATACCGGCCAGGCGCCCCAGCAGCGGGAACTCGACCGCTTTTTCGCCCGGCATGGCTACAGACAATAGCCCCCGCGCCGTAAAGGGAGGTCAAGACGACCGATCAAAGCGGGAGATGCAATCGTCGTTCATGATCCCGATGCGGCTGCAGCGTATTCCTTCTGCAGTTCCAGCTGCACCGCATTCATGAAGAGGCTCGCCTGATGGGAGATTTCTTCCACAGATGCGCCTTGCGCTGAGAGTTCCGCGGAAAAAAGCGTCATTTCCGATCGCCAGAAAAGGTTTGCTTCTTGGCCATGGAGTGTCCGAAGGGCTTGCGCGCAACGTCTCACTTCGGCCGCCCGCCGGTCGGCGGGGAATTGCATCAGGGTCATGCCGTCTCCGTCATTGCCAAACGAATCGCTTGGTGTGGCAGAAGACTGGCCGCCAGTCCTTCACAAAAAGTGAACCTGCCCATCGGTCAGCCGATCGTAACCGTCGAGGCGATCCAGGGAGCCGGAAATGTCGATCCTACAAAAACACCTTGAAGTAATCGACGCGCATTTCCGTCAACCTGTCCTCATCCTTCAATGGCTGCGGGAAAGGCACGTCGGTGCGCAGGGCGAGCGTCAAAAGCGGCCAGAAGATGTCATGTTCATCGTTGAGTTGACCTGAGCGGGTCAACCGCCAGTCGGCAGGCCTGCCCGTTTTCTTGTCGATCACCGGCTTGCGTTCAAAGAAGGGAACGCAACGGCTGTCATCGATGAGCATGCCGTAGCGATAATATCCTTTTGTCATGTCCACCGGTGTATCGACGCCGGTACTCCTGCTGTTTTCTCCCGGCTGTCCCCATTCGTGCATATAGGTTCCGTAGACAGTCGGCTCCCATCCCTTATGCTCCACAATGTCCAATTCGATGCTGGTCTTGGGGGCCAAGATGCTCTTGCCGTTCAACATCCAGAAGGCGGGCCAACTGAGGGGATGCCGTGGAAATATCATGCGGGCTTCAAAATAGCCGTTGCGCCATCCTTTGAGGATCGTGCCGTCTTTCATCGCCATCTGAAGATTGCCGGAAATCCACTGGAACTCTGCTAATGTATTTCCGTAGTATTTCCGGACGTTCATCGTGCGACCGATGTATTTTGCCGATAATTTTAAAGCTTTGCCGCGTTCTGCGACGGGGTCGTCGACGATGGCATAGGGATCAAAACCCTCTTCGCCGCCTTTTTTGGCGAAGGCCGAGCGCCCATAAAAGCCGGTGTCGGATGTGGTTGCCTTCGGGCCTGCGTTCCAAATTGACCAGTCAAGCGTCTCGAAATTGTCTTCGAAGACGAGTTCGCGCCCCAGCGTAGGATCGTCATCTTTTTCAGCTGCGATTAGCTTCCCAGCACAGGCCAGATCGCATCCGATAAACGCTGCGCCATGTTTCAGGAGACTGCGCCGCGACAATGAAGGCAACATGGCTGATCTCCCTGGTTGAAATGCTGCTTATGAGGGCTCTTTGGCTGCGGCGCGCAAAGCCTCGGCGTGTATGTCAACCACCCGCTCGGGGCTGTAGCGATCTATAAACTTCCGGCGAAAGGCGGCATGCGACCTCTCCGCGGCCAAGTTGTCGCAGTAATATGCCATGGCCTGCACCAGTGCTTCGCCGCCGCCTGTCGGCACCAGACGGCCAAGCCGGGTATCGACGAGGATATCGCTGGGTCCAAATTCGCAGTCAGTTGCAACAACAGGCAGGCCGAATCTCAAGGCTTCGCATATGGCAAGCGACCAGCCCTCCCAGCGCGATGTCGATACATAGACGTCGCTACTGGCAAGCGCCGGCTGCGGATTGACCGGATGATGTTCAATGGAAACAGCATGGGCCAATTGCAATCGCTCGATCTCGGTTCGCAAGGCCGTTTCGCCGGCACCATATCCAACGATCTTCAATCTGACATTGGAGCGGATCTTGATCAGCTCCGCAAAGGCGGCAAGAAGGATATCTTGTCCTTTTTGAAAGGCAAAGCGCCCGACATTGACGAAGGTGACGGGGCCGGCACTATCCGTAACGTCATTCGCGGTATACTCGAAGTTCCGAACCGGGTTGGGAACCCAGACCTGCGGCACCTGACTTCGAAACATGCGCTTGAAGGCGTCCAACTGCCTTGGTGATGTTCCGAAGACGTAAGATACCCTTTTGAGGAAATAAATCCGCATCAGGAAGAAGAGTATTTTTGCCTTGGCATGGCTGCGTTCACGCTGAGGGTTGCCATGCAGGTGAATTGCAAAGCGGCGATCAAGGCCAATGCACGCAGCCATGCATATGACCGTAGGCTCGATCTGCGGCACCACCACAAGCGCGTAGCTTTTCGCTCTGACGACGCCCCTGAAAGCGCGGATGAGGCCAAGGCGGGATTTCACCACCCGGTCAATGATATTGTAGCCGCGAGCATCCAAAGGACGATTCTTATGAATCGAGGTGTAAAGAACGTCGATCTCGAAGTCCTGCGAATACCTGTCGGCCAATAGCGAACAGACTGAATCGATCACTCGCTCGATCCCTGCAAACGAACTCGTGCCCGGTTGTATGTAAAGGACCTTCAGGCGTCCCATTCGACCCTGATCGTTCCGCTGACGATGACCGGCTGTAATATCCATTCGTTTACATCCTCCGGCCCAGTCGGCAGCAGGGTTGAACCGCCCGAGGTGCCCACGGGTTGTTAGATTGCACGTTAACAGGCGACCTGTCCGGAAAACGAACAGGCGTTCTCAGAACACGGCTGACCGTGATCGGACGGACATCATCCGAGAATAAAAATCTTAGTACTTAACCAATAACGTCATAGCTCGCCATCCAGGTCTGACAAGGCAATGATGATTTCGGTCATTAATATTTGTGCGTTTCTATGGACGTATTGCGATGCACTTGCTATGCTGCTTTGCAACATAGACTTAACGGAGAAGGTTTGCAAGATGATAAATCAACATCCACTTCTCAGCGTTATCATCACTTGCTACAACTATGAGGCCTATATTGGGGAGTGCATAAGGAGCGTTATTTCCCAAGACTATCAAAATCTTGAGATCGTCGTGGTCGATGACGGGTCAACCGACGGCTCCTGGGAAGAGATCCAACAATTCGAAGGCCAGATCGTTGCGCTGCGGACTGAAAACCGCGGCCAGCTCAAGACCTCTTTCACCGGTTTTTCGCTATCCAGAGGCGATTTCGTATATTTCCTCGATGCCGACGACCTGCTTCTGGAGGGAGCCCTCACCCAGATCGCCGGCTATCTGCGGCCCGACGTATCCAAGATACAGTTCATGCTCGCTCCCATCGACAAGGACGGTAGATCGATCGGCAACCCCTTCCCCTCTCTTCAGCGGTCCGAAGATTCCGTTCCCCTCATCCAGTCGATCCGTTCAAGAGGCTATTACGAAACGCCGCCGACATCGGGCAATATCTACAGGCGCGATGTCTATATGGGCCTCGGCGAGATGACCTATGAGCGGGGTATCGATGGAGTGCCCTATCTTCTGGCGCCATTTGTGGGGCGGGTCGTATCGTTGGATGAGGTTTTGGGAAAATACCGGATCCACAATTCCAACCAGTCAGCGTTTTCGGTTCTAACGTCCACACGGATGAAAGGCTATATCGACCGCTTCGTGGGGCGCCTGCACCACCTCTCGCAGCTGGTTCAGGAGCGCTGCGAAACGGCGGAGAAGATCGAAGTTCGCGATGACTACGCTTACGTGATGGAGCTCAAGGCGATGAGCATGGTTGTCGATGGCAAGCGGCCCGATATGCTTCAGACCAGAGCCTATATAGGCGCCGTCATGCGCGAAAACTCAGGTAAAAAACGCCTGGCGCTTTCTCTTTTCGCAATCGCGCTTTTTATTTTGCCAAACAATCTGGCGCGTAAGGCGGCGGCGATACGGATCGATCCGTCGCGATCCAGGCAATTGCGATCGCGCTTGAAGCGAGCTTTTTCCATCTAATGTGCAAGCGGCGAACAACGGATGATCGTTTATCCGGCCAGTCGCGCGAGGCCGCTTGGAAGCGCTGATCGATAGACGTCCAACGTCTCTCTTGCAACGCGCTCGATCGTCAGCTTCTCTATCTTGAACTGACTTTTTTGCTTCCAGACCTTGATGTCTTCGGGCGCGTCCAGGAGTTCGATGATCGCATTTGCAAGCGCTTGCGGATTTCGCGGCGGCACGAGCATGCCCGCCTCACCGTGCTCCAGCAATTGCGGTATCCCGTCAACCGCCGCCCCGATTACCGCACATTGGGCTTCCCGGGCTTCGGAAAGAACGAGGGGCGCTGGGTCTGCGTGGGAGGGAAGCACGAAGATATCGGCAGCCCGCATATAGGGGTATGGGTCGCTCACCGAGCCTGCAAAGGTGACGGCGGCGGCACATTTCAAAGAAGCAGCCAGTTGCATATAGGTTTCGCGAAACGGGCCGTTGCCAACGATATACAGGTGAGCTGCAGGAAATTTCTCGTGGACCACGTCGAAGGCGTGAATGAGGTCCGGCAGACCTTTTCGCGGGTGGAGACCGCCAACAAACAAGATGCTTGGCGACCTCAGCGCTTTGGGCTCCTCGACACGCTCCAAAAAGCGGCTTGATCCGATAGTGCCGTTAAGCACCACCTTCAATTTAGATGCCTTCACACCCCGCCGCCGCATCGAAGCACCGACGACATCGCTGACGGCGATAACCCGTGTCCCGAGCCCCATCAGCGTTGCACTTTTCTCGAATTCATTATGAACCGTGGTCACCAAGGGTATGCCCTTGAGTTTGCAAACCGGAAAAGCAAGGACGGCGCTCGTCATCATGTGAGCGTGAATGACTTCAATGTCTAAAGCACGCGCTTGCCGATAAAGGCCAAACAGGGATTTGAGGAGTTTTGCCGGCTTCCTCTCATGGTCGATCGTCAGGGTTTCGATACCCTGCGACTGAAGGAGACCGTTGAAGTCGCCACCTCCGCTTGCCAGGTAAACCTGATGCCCAAGCCTTGCTTGCGCACATGCAAGATCGACCGCCGCATGAACGTTGCCGTTAAGTCGCCTGGTATGATTGAGGATATGCAGAATTCGCATTCGTCCACCTCCTTCGATCGAGTTCAGCCCTGACTTTTCTTGAACGAAGACGGCACCGGGTGCCGCTTGGCCAAGGCAGACGCGCTATTAGTTGCCGTCAATTGCGACTTCGACGTCTATCGTGGAGACCCTCGCGGTCGGCTGATAGTTGAAAGCGCCCTGCCGGCCCATTGACTCAATCCCAAAGGCCCGCAACCTTTGAATGGCATCGGCGGCGCTGGCGGCTGCTCCCTTGCTGTAGATCGGATAGGCATTCGTCAATGTCTGGCTGCCCTCGAGCTTCAGATCCCCTAGAAACAGGTGATTCTGACGGGCGTGCAGCCGGAAATCAGTTTCCGCTTGTTCTGGGGATGTAACGGCACCAGCGATCACCTCTACCGCAAAATACTCCCGGTCATTCACCCGCCCGTAGAAATCGGAATAGACCGTGAGCCGTTTCCAAGCTCCCTCGTAAGAAAAGTTGTAGATAATCGATTGTCGAAAGCCGCGGTCACCGGAAAAGGAAAAATAGAGCGTAATCAAGGTAATCGTGTTGAGACCGCAGGACGTCGACGTTCCACACAATTTCTCTGCAACCTCGATCGGGACGGTCGAGACGATCCTGGTTGTCGTAATGCTCGAATCGCCGAGGTGAAGTTCGAAGCCAAACACCGTCTTGCAGATCTGGTGCATCTCGGCCGAGAGCTTGAAGCTTACACCGGAGCTTTCGAGCTTATCTACTGACGGCTGATAGAGGGTTGCAAACCCTTCCCTGGGCCGAGCCATCTGACGGTTCTTCGCACGCGGCTTCTTTCGAGTGAGGAGCCGCCGCAAAAGGTTTTTCAACGAGGCGTATTCTGCAATCCAGAGCATGCGTTTTCGCGCAAGCTCCAGATCGATTTTGTCGGCAGCGACCCCATAGAACCGCCGCATATAGGTTTCTAACCCAGAGCGGTGGAGCAGGTATGCGCCAACCCAGAAGCGGGCGAAATCTTTGGCATTGTCCATCCGCCTGCAAAAAATGCGAGCGTAGAGCACCGAAGCGAAGATTCGCGCAACGCCGAGTGGGCCGGCACCGATAATGTCATCGCGGATCGATATCGGATAATGGGTAATCTTGCCTTGCGGGTTGAGCCTTCCCCAACTCGGCTTGATTGGAATGTAGCGCGAAAGAAGCTCCGGGAAGTGCCGCAGCAAGGGGGAGTCGTCCTGGAAGATCAGGCTCCCCACGTCGAATGTATAGCCGTCTGGCGAGGACCAATCCAGGTGGTTGCCTCCGACCCGATCGTAGCTATCCACGACTGCGACACGATTCCCTTGGCTCGTTAATATCGAGGCAGCAACAAGCCCTGAAATCCCCGCTCCTAATACGATGACATCGTATTGCTGCATTGCGGAATATGGCATGGCTCGCTGGCTTGCATCATGCATCTAAGCGCCCCCGCACTCGGCTATCCACCACTTCTATAACAGTATACCTCCTTTTCGAAAGCTGTCGAGCCGGGATTTAAGGCAGATATGATGACAGTTTTCACGGAATTACTTCTGCAACTACTTCTTTTTTGCGGCGCACTCACCTTAATTTTCACTTGTCATTTATTATATCTTGCTGGTAAGGTTCGGCGTGGGCCTATCACTGATACAATTTTGCTGTTTCGCTGGATAATTCTTGTCGCCAGCGGGGCGGAACGAGATTATTCGACGGTGAAGGATTGTCCCGTGCTGCAACAAAACCTTGATTGTCTTCAGCGAGCTTTAGGTCACATAGATCTGATCTCGACCGATGTCTTCGACACCCTGTTGCTGCGGCTTCCGAGATCTCAGCGGTCCCGGATTATCGAGGGCGAACGGCGATTTGCGCGGCTGTTGCGGCAGAAAGGCATACGCGTGAGCGCCGAGCATCTCTTTCGGATCCGTCAGCTTGCCGAAAAACTAGCCTATCGAGCTTTGGACGTCGGTGGCGGCCTGGGCGAGGTTCGACTTGTCGACATCATCGCCCGACAGATAACGCTGCTCGGATTTCCTGCTTCAACGGTGGACGAGCGTCTTTCGTTGGAAGTTGCGATTGAAAAGACTTGCCTGACGGCGAACGGGCCTCTGGCGATGGCGCTGCGGCAGCAACGCGCCGCAGGCATTCGTATCGTGGCTGTCTCCGATACCGGTTTGCCGACCGGTATTCTAAAGGAACTTATAGACCATTTTCACGGACCTGGACTGATCGACGCCATCTATTCGAGTGCCGATATCGGCGCCACAAAGCGGCACGGCGGTATGTTTCCCGCGGTCTTGGCCCAAGAGGGAGTAGCTCCAAACAGGGTCTTGCATATCGGCGACGATCGGCTCGCCGACTTTGAAGTTCCTCGTCAGATGGGAATCCATGCCGCGCATCTCCCGAAGGGGCGTATCAGACGGCTGGCCGCCCGTGCCGATGGCGCGCGAATGGAGGCGATCCGGGGAGTCCAGCATCATCTAAAGCGATCAGGCGAGAGAGTTCCTAACCTTGAGGACAGAGCCGCTTTCGGTCGTGAAGTCTTCGGACCCATTGTTGCTCAATTCTGCCTTGGCATTTGGCTTTATGCATCCGAGGCTCAGGTCCGCGGCGACGCAGTTCTCCTCTTTTGTGCCCGGGGCGGGCTCGGAATACGGCAAGTGTTGGAGCGGTTGCTCGCCCGCCTTGAACTTCCATTGAATATCCGGCGCGAGAACTTGCTCGTTTCCCGCCTGGTCGCCGCCCGCGCGGCGCTCATGGTCCGGCATCCGGCCGTGCTCGACGAACTGGGGCGGGAATTCGAGAGGAAGAGCTTTGCTGATGTGGCAAGAGCTCTCGGTGTTATGCGTTACGATCTTCCATCGGAATGGCTTGAGGATTTCCGGGCGAACCGTTTTTTTCAAAAACTCGACAGGCCGGAAGCGCAAGCTTTGGTCGAAGACATAGCATCGCAAAACAATCTGTTCATGAGCCATTTGGATATCCTGACTAAGGGAAAGTCGCGGGTCATCCTTTGTGATACGGGGCTTTATGGTAGCACGCAGCGCCTGCTGGCCGCGGGTCTTCCTGGCTTCCGTTTCGAAACGATTCAATTCGCACGTTCCAACTACAAGGGCTTCAGTGAAGATCACTTTCCCAGAGTGTCGGGGCTTGTCGTCGAGGAAAATCTCTACAACCCGCTTAAAGTCGAGACCGTCATCCTACGTTATTGGCAAATCATCGAGAGCCTGTTTGAGCCGAATATCCCCTCCGTTCGTCAGTTCACGCGAACCACCGACGGCAACATCACGAGCAATGCCGGCGAGACAGCCTACGGTCGGCTCGACGCAGCCAAAGGCAATGCGCTCTTGGCCGGCGTGCTGCAATATGTCGATAACGCGGTGAGCGGCTTACAGATATTGCAGGATTCCGAGGTCGCCTGGCGTCGTCTAAAACGGGCTATTACCTATCCCGGCGCCTTCGATATGCATGCTTTGGGGGTTGGCGCGCGTTCAGTGGATTTCGGGCGTCAGGAAAATGTCCACGTGCTCCACCACGCAGAAGCACACGATACGGTCCAGAAGCTCGCTGCGATCAAGTCCCAGCTTTGGCGGGAAGGCGCGATCGCTCGTGACTTCCCCCGCTTGAAGTCGGCGCTCTTACCGGCACTTGAACTTGCCCATATCGTTCGGAGGGTGTCTGCACGGCGGAGCGGATGAAAGGCGTTGATGGCGCGCCTGCGTGGATCGGGTGGCCCATGGCAATTTCATCAAGCAAAGGATGTATTGGCGTCCGGTGCAGAGGCTTTTTGGGAGCCTTCGGCATCGGCAAACCCGTGTTGCGAGCCATCATATGGCCGCCCGCGGATGTCGGAGTGACAAATGCTGACGGCAAAGGCGATCAAGGGTGCAGGATGGCTCGTTTTCTCACGCTTCTTGGCGCGGATAATCGACTTCTTCACGCTTTTGCTTCTTGCACGCATGCTCACGCCCGGCGATTTTGGCCTTGCTGCCCTGGCGATATCTCTTGTTGCCGTCGTGGACACGGTGCTGGAGGTGCCGGTAACTCAGGCTTTGATACGGCTGCCGACAATTGACAAGTCCGATCTGGACACGGGCTTTACCATCGGCTTGCTGAGGGGAGCCTCAATCAGCATCCTGGCGCTGACTGCAGCCTGGCCGTTTTCTCTGATCAATCATGAACATCTGCTCCTTCCCCTTATTGCCGTACTTGCCATTGGTCCCTTAGCCCGAGGCGTTGCAAGTCCAGCTATGGTCAATTTCGCTCGGGAACTCGGCTTCCGGCAGACTTTTATCGTGGAGCTATCGGGAAAGCTCACCGCCAGCGCTATCGTCATTGTGATCGTTCTGTCCGGAGGCGCTTATTGGGCTATCGCCGCGAATTTCGTCGGGGTCTCCGTTGCGTCGACAATCGCCTCTTATATTCTCGCTCCCTACAAACCGGCTCTTTCTCTGGCGCGACTGCCTCATTTTGCGGGGTTCATCGGCTGGTTCAGTTCTGCCCAGTTCATCTCGGCGTTAAATTGGCAATTCGACCGGTTCCTGATCGGCGGACTTGCCGATCGCACAACGCTTGGCCGATACGCGGTGGCAAGCGACGTCGCCGTGTTTCCCACTCAAAGCCTCATCGGCCCGGCCATGCAGCCGGTCATGGCGGCCTTCTCACAGATCAACAGCGACCGTTTACGTATTCGGCAAGCCTTTCTCAAAGCGATCCGTTTCGTCATGCTCATCTCTGCACCGGCTTGCGTCGGAATCGCCTTGACCGCGGATCTTGCGACCAATCTCCTTCTGGGACCGGCCTGGCACGACGCTGCCCCCCTCCTCAGCCTACTGGCACTCGCCGTGCTTCCCGTCCCCTATTTTCAAACCCTCTATTCGGTCAGTCTCGCCTTGGACCGGCCCCAGGTGATATTCCGCCTGAACATTGTCGACCTTACGTTCCGAATCGCATTTATATCACTCGGCTTCTATATCGGCTCCGCTGTCGGGGCTGGTTTCGCTCGGATAGCCCTGTCATGCGTGATGGTGGGATTCTATTTGAACGAGACGCGTCTCCTGCTCGGACTGAGCTTGCTTGTGCAGTTGTTCAACCTATGGAAGATTGCCGTTGCGGTCGCGACCATGGCCATCGGCGTCTGGCTTCTGCGCGAGGCCATTGACGACAACGATTATCCGTGGCTGCTGGAGCTCGCCGTCACAATCGCCGCCGGTTGCGCAACCTATTGCGTCACACTGCTTTTGCTCGGGATGCGCGTGATCTTGAGGGGCGGTCGAATTGAATTGGTCGACCCATAACAAGGTTGCTGCTGCGACAAACTGCTAGGCCGACCGGTTCCCCGAAAATCTCACAAAATGGAATTGGCGGCTGGCCATATGCGACCAGCCGCCACCTCTTATTCTGCAAGGGTTAACCCAGCCGCCATCGCGCGCGGTTGATCACAGTGCCAGCGACATTTGCGCCGGCACCTCGAAGCAAATGCACTGATTCCGATACGTCCTCGATCGTGGTTTGCCCGGCACGCGCCACAATGAGGACCACATCCGCATATGTAGCCAGCGCCAGGGCGTCTGTTGAATAGCGAAGAGACGGGAGGTCCAATATAACATCACCTCGGGAACGGGCATCATCGAGGATTTGACGAACGCGGGGATTGCGAAAATCCGCGAAAAGATTGGCGTTCACATCCTCTGAATGAATCGAAAGTACCGAGACTCCTGCAACTTCCTCGAAAACAAGCTGATCGGGGGAGAGCCCGGCAAAGGCAGCACCCGCCAATGACGAATTCGGCGACATCCGCTGGGCGCCTTCAACCCGACTGTCTTCTCCATCGAGAGGCTTGAACAATGTGACGTGTCGATTGCTTCGGCTGATGAGTTCGGCAAGCCCTCGGCACAGCGTCGAAACGCCGGCATCCGGCGTCCATGCTACCAGCGCGATGGCGATGCTCTTGTCGCTGCGAAGGCTGGTACAGGCAATTTCAACAGATGTCCGAAGGTCGTGAATCGCCGCCACAAATTTCTGCTGCTGAGAGTTGGTTATGCGCCAAGGAATGCCATCGACCCCTGCAACGTAAGGGATGGAACCAAGGCTCGGAAGACCTAGCTCGCTGGACAATTCCTTGCCGTCCCGCACTGTTCGGTTGAGTGCCAGCTTGACTGCGACCACGCCAAAGCCTCCCAACAGGCCCAAAACTCCCCCAAGCGCAACGATCAGCGATTTGCGGGGCGCGGACGGTCCAAGCGGCGGTAGCGCTGCTCCAATGATACGGGCGTCGGCATCTGGAGTGGGGATAGCTGGCAGCGAGCCGGATTGCATCGCTTCGCGGGCGGCGTCCACCTGCCGAGCCAGGCTATCGAGGCGGCCTTGCAACGCTTCAGTTCCGGCCCGAGCAATCTGTTCCTTGAACGCGATCACTTGAAATATGTAACCGGATGCGGCGGCGTTCGCGACACGTGCCGGCAGTGCTGGATCGGATGACGAATATTCAATCTCGATGACAAAGGATTGGCCTACCCTCCTTGCCGTAATTCGATTGGTGAAGTTGAGATAAGCTGCCATTTCCCCGTCGTTCACGGGCACCGTACGCGGGCCAGGCGGATCCCCGACCTGGCGGCTTCCCTTCTCGATATCGGCTGTCCCGGCCGTTTTCAGCCACGATGTGATGTTTTGCGTAAGGCTCTGTAGTAATCCCGGCTCCTGCGGTCCGAGTTCCGGACTGGTTTGAAGATCAAGGCTGTCGAAGACTGCCGACAGCAACCGCTCCGAACGTATCGTCTGGAGTTCACTGTCGGCGCGGTTGAGGTCGAGACTTTGCTGGGCGCCGTACTCACCGGCCGATGCAGCCGAACGGCGCGGTTCCAGCAAGAGCGTTGTGGTTGCCTTGTAAATCGGCGGAAGCGAATGGGCATAGAACCCTGCAATGAGCAATCCGATCGAAAGGCAAGCGAAAAGGCTGAATTTGTAGCGCGCGGCCAAAACGATGAGCGCGCGCAGCAAAGCAATCGGCCCGTCCGTGCTCTCGTCCGACGGGGCCTCGTTCGCCCGCCATAACCGTGATGTCACATCCAGAGGGCGGGGTCGATTGAACATATTTTTCGGCTCCTAACGCTGATAGCTGTTGTTGTTGACCGTTTGCGGAGATGCGATAGCCGCTGCCCGCTCCGGCTCCAGGCGTCCGCGCAGGACGTCGGCGATTGCACGCAGATTACCCCTGACCCTTCCTTTCCGGTCGATGAAGGGTTCGGGCCATACCGCACGGGTGACGTTGCTGACGGTGTTTCGAAAGATTTGGCCCATCACTTTCGGGAGAGGCATCGTGCCTTTCCCCATCATGTACAAAGGATTGATGACCTGCGAGTAGCCAAGACGCTCGCCGCTGACCCTGCCACTCTTCACGCCCATATGGACGCCCAAGGCGGTCGCAGATTTGACGAGACGCCCGCCGCGTTTGGCAAGTGTGGCGGCAAAATCACGATCTTCCAGCCAGCCGTACAAGACGAGACGCTCATCGAATCTGGTCTCGCCGATCGCTGCGAGCCTGAAGGCCATGTTGCAGCCATAGGGACTGTAAGGTTCGACCCAAGTGGATCCCGGTCTGCTCTGTTCAACCAGCCGGACGGCATCTTCAAAGGTGATTCCGGGTCCTTTTATCCCGTCGGCGATAACGTGGCCGGTAAAACCGACTACATGGCTCTCATCCCGAAATACCTGTACGGCAGAGGCCAACCAGTCCTCGCCGGCGACGAAATCATCGTCGAAGAATGCAACGATCTCGGTTCCGCCTGCAACGTGATCGAGAGCCGTGTTGCGTTGAGCCGCCAGTCCGGCTGGCCCAACTAGAACCTGCACATCTCGCTCATTGGCGAGATCGCCGGCATCCGTAACGTCAACGCAAGAGACGATGACCGTATCTGGCTTCAGTTTTTGAGTGGCAAGCAGATGACGAACGGTTTGCGTCACCACGTCCGGGCGTCCGCGTGTTGCAAAAATTGCCGTCACGTGAACTTTTTTGACGTCCGAGGAGCTCTGACGGGAGACACGCACCTGCGGCTGCCTCAAGAGTTCAAGATAACTCTTTGCAGTCTGCTCCCAAGAAAATCGCTGGACCTGTTCAAGTCCCTTGCCGATGAGGTCCTCGCGAAGGGTTCGCGACGCCTTCAGCTCGCAGATATGATGTACCCACTCCTCCGGCTCGTAGGGGGAGGCAAGCAGCGCCGCGTCTCCGCAAACTTCCGGCATGCTCGCGCAGTTGGAAGCGATAACGGGGCATCGCCTTGCCATGGCTTCAATGATCGGCAATCCGAAGCCTTCTGCAAGTGATGGGAAGGCAAGGCAAAGGGCTCCATCGAGTAGAAAGGCAAGATCATCATCCGACACGCGCCCAAGGGCGTGGATGTTCGATCGCCGCTCCAGGTTCTGTGTCTGGAAGACGCCATCGCCCCCTCCGGCGATGAGGAGATCGATGCCGGCGTCGTCGAGCTGGGGAGCAATCTTTGTCAACAAGGACAGGTTCTTGTGGCGAGCGCGCGATCCGAGCGCCAACACATAAGGGCGTCGCCTCTCGGACGCCCACCGGCTGGAAGATATTTTCGCACGGGTTGGATCCCATTTCAGGGCGTGCTCATGCCCATTCGGCAAAACGGCAATCTCGCCGAGCGAAATCGGCAAGTGCCTGACAAGTTGCCGGGCCGCAGCGTGTGAGACGGTCGCAATCCGCGTTGAACGACGAACAAGAATGGGCTGCAGGCTACGGTAAAGGAGCCGGAAACTTCGGCTATAGCTCTCCGGTGCGGCATAAATATTGGCGTCGTGAATGCAAAGAATCTGGTCTGATTTTAGGGCAGGCGCGGTATTGCACAGGTTGAGAAGTCGTTTCTCATGGCTCTGAACGGGCAGCTCAAATTGTTCCCAGGCTTGGCCGTTGAGAAGGCCGTTCTTTTGAGACATTTGAAGCCCTGCATCTGCAGCGCCCGCTGGACAGAGCAAGACAACTTCGCCAGCCGTCACCAGTCGGTCAATCGCCGCGACCAGGTTATGGGCATAACGCTGAACACCGGTCATGGTTTGCGTCAGGAACCGGCCGTTGATTGCAAATTCCGCCGATGTCATTGAGGGTCCCTTTTAGTCGCTGCGGCACAGGCGGCTTTGTGTCGAAAAGGAAGAAGCTCTAATACATTCGGCACAAATCACTCCCGTTAAACCTGCATATTGTAAGCATTTGCTGACGTTTAGGCCTGACATTCGCATAGACGCGGCTGTGCCTCGCGCCGGCAAGCTGCGGACCTGAACATAAAATCTGCTAGAGTGATTCAGGAAATTTCGCGTAAAGCTAGTAGCTGCCCCGAGACTTCAGGACCGCCGGAATTGTCTTGAGAATGATGAGCAAATCGCCGAGAAGACTTTGCTCCGCGACATAGCGGACATCGAGCAGGACCCGTTCTGTGTAACTGGTATCGCTCCGCCCGCTCACTTGCCAGAGGCCGGTAAGGCCGGGCCGAACGCGTATATAGTCGGCAAAGTGGTTGCCATAGAGGTCCGCTTCGCTAGCCACGATCGGGCGAGGCCCCACGAGGCTCATTTCCCCCCGGATGACGTTGAGAAGCTGCGGCAGTTCGTCGATGCTGCTCTTGCGAAGAAGTGCGCCGAATGGCGTAATCCGCGGATCATCTTTTAGTTTGCGCGCAACATTCCATTCTTTCTTAAGGTCGGGATGGGCGGCGAGGTGACGAGCAAGGACGTCATCTGCATTCCGAACCATTGTCCGAAACTTCAGACATGGGAACATCACACCGTTCTTTCCAATCCGCCGATGGGCAATGAAGATCGGTCGACCCTGCAATATCAGCAAAGTTGCAGCGAGCATAATTATCATTGGCGCAAGAAAAAGTAGACCGATCAATGCTATGGTTGCGTCTATCGAGTATTTTAATGTCGCCGATATGCCCCCCGCCGCGTTTCTTCGAAATACATCAGAGCTCTTGGAGGACCTACGATTTGAACTCATAGGCGGCTTATCAAAACTGTCCATATTTCGACCGAGATCAATCCCCGTCATCTGCGTATTCCCCTTATAAGACTAACTATGGGTATGTGCAGACAATGCCGCGAGCTGGCATGCATGAAGACGTTAACAAGTATTAAACGGTTTGACAATAATTTTATTGCGATGCAGTATATTTGAGTGCATCGCGGGAAAAGGATGTCGCATACGGCAGCCTTACTAACCCTAAATATATGAATCGTTGTTGCTTTAGCCTATAAACAAGCAGAAGGCCCGCATTGCACGCCATAGATCGATTGTACTAGTTCCAGGAGCATGGCGTGCGGGTAGCGATCATTCACTATTGGCTGGTAGGGATGCGCGGTGGCGAGAAGGTTCTCGAGGCGCTCTGCGATATCTTCCCTGAAGCCGACATTTTCACCCATGCCTGCGATCTTTCGGCAATCTCTCAAAAGCTCAAGAGGCATCGGATCCAGACCACCTTCATCGGAAGGCTTCCTTACGCCAGCAAGATGTATAAACGCTATTTGCCGCTGATGCCCATGGCTCTCGAGCAGCTCGATCTGAGTAGCTACGATCTGGTGATAAGCAGCGAATCTGGGCCGGCTAAGGGAATTATACCGACGTCGCCAGCATTACATCTTTGTTATTGCCACTCGCCGATGCGGTATATCTGGAACATGTACAATAGATACTATGACAGTTCCGGCGCCTTTACGCGATTGATGATGCCGCCCATGGCCCATTATCTGCGGACATGGGATGTCGCCACTGCCAATCGGGTCGATGATTTCATCGCAAACTCCAGCACGGTCGCCCAGCGGATCAGAAGCTACTATCGCCGCGACGCTGCCGTCATCCATCCTCCGGTAGACACTATAGCCTTCCAACCCGTGCCGGCGGCCGATCTCCAAGACCACTACCTCATGGTCGGGGAGCTCGTGAGTTACAAGCGGCCGGATCTCGCGGTGGAAGCATTTAACCAGATGAAAGCCAAACTGGTGGTGATCGGCGGCGGAGAGATGCTCGACCAGTTGAAACGTCTTGCCGGTCCGACTGTTACAATCCTGGGCGCACAGCCATTTGATGTTCTCAAGTACCACTATGCGCGCTGCCGGGGGCTCATCTTTCCCGGCGAGGAGGACTTTGGGATCGTCCCAGTCGAAGCAATGGCCAGCGGCCGGCCAGTGATCGCTTTTGGTCGCGGCGGCGCAACCGAGACTGTCGTGAACAATATGACTGGGACCTTTTTTCAGTCGCAGACATGCGAGGCGCTGATCGACGCCGTGGAGCGCATGGAGGGTCAGGATTTCAATCCTGCGGATGCTGTTTCCAGGGCGGCGGAGTTTCGGCGCGACGTCTTTGTCGATCGCTTCCGCAACTACGTCGCGCAGGCGACCGGCCTGAGACTGGCTGCCTCTGCATGATCGCGCCATCCATCAACGTGGAGAACGGGTTTACAATGCCAAACATCCTGGTTGCCTCATCCGACCGTGAACGGACCCATACGGCCTCTTCAATGAAAAGGCCGGCCTGTCTCTCAAGGACGCTCCTGTCCCTCCTGATGGCGTTCGGCACAGCAGGCCTAGCCCATGGCGCCGACGATTATCAGATCGGCCCGCAGGACACTTTGAAAATTCGCGTCTTCGAGTGGCGGCCCAGTACCGGCAATGCCTTTGAATGGGTACCGCTGACCGGTGATTTTGTTATATCGTCGGCCGGCAATTTATCGCTGCCTATTGTGGGAACGGTACCCGCAGCAGGAAAGACGCTGGAGGAACTGTCGGAGGCAATCAGCGAGCGGCTGCAGAACCAGGTCGGCTTGCAGAAACGCCCGAATGCCTCGGTCGAAATTTCCTCCTACCGGCCCTTCTTCGTGGCGGGTCTTGTGGCTACTCCCGGCAAATATAACTTCACTCCCGGCTTGACCGTGATACAGGCGCTGAGCATGGCGGGCGGCATCGGCCCCGCCGACGCCAATGTGATTGGACTACAGCGCGATGCGCTGTCCGGTCGAGGTGATCTCAGGGCTCTCGAAGCAGAACGGTTAGGTCTGATCGCACGCCAGGCCAGAATCGACGCCATCTTGAGCGGCGCAACGGCAATTGCGTTTCCCAGTGAGTTGACCAGCCGAGGGGCCGAGCCTCAGGCCGCCAGAATGATGCGGGAAGAACAGGGTCTGTTTGACGCGCGTCAGCGCTCGTTGAACAACGAGGTGGAATCCTTGAACCGCGCGAAAGCGCTGGCTGTCAACCAGATCGACGCCCTGAAGGCCAAAGCGGCCTCTCTTTCGAAACAGATCGAACTTGCGACAAATGACTTAGGTTCCGTCAACAAGCTGATAGCCCAAGGGCTAACCGTGTCGGCGCGACAACTCGGCGCCAGCCAGAACGTAGCCGAACTTGAGAGCCGCAGCCTGGATGTCTCGCTTGCGCTGTTCAGGACGCAGCAGGATCTGGCAAAGCTCGACCAAGACATTGCCTCCGTGCATAACAGATATCGCGTCGCTTCATTGACCGAATCTGCTGAACTACGCGACCGGTTCGCGTCGAATGCCGAGAAGATCCGGACCGCCCAGGATCTCCTGCATAACCTGGAGATCCGGGCACCTGCTGCAATCGCTTCATTGGCGGAGGAAAGCGATGGCCACACTTTCCACACAAGGGTCAATCGGGTCGTTGACGGGAGTATGCAAAGCTTAATGGTCAGCGAAAACGACCCGGTCTTGCCTGGTGACGTATTGCGCGTTGAACGCGGAGATAAAAAGAAAGGCGCGCCCAGTCCATTCAACAGCAATTGATTTACAACGAGATGGTGTGCCCTCATCGAATGGACGACCCGTAGCGCCTGTTCAGCCGCCACTCTGAGCAGAAATTAAGCTTGCCTCGCCGTGCCGGATAAATAATGATACCCGACACGTGTACTCGAAGAGGTCAAAGCAACCTTATGGGCTGGGCACTCGCCACCTGTTTGCTGATCGGCGCAATCTGCGCTCTGCGAGTGCCTATTCTTGTTTTCGCATTGATCGCCTTCACCGTCATGCTCATCTATGCCGTTGTGAGCTATTCAGGCGGCTCAACTGCCTTGCAGGCCGTCGGATGGGGGTTTGTATTCGCGGCTGTACTTCAGACTGGGTATGTTCTTTCCTATTGGCTGATATATTTGCTCTATTCAAGGCGAGCTGCGAGGGATCGTGTGGCACCGTCAGGAAAGATGCATTCGAAATATTCCCGCGACTGACGGGTGTCACTTTTGCGCAACGTGCTCCCCGCTTGCTTCTGACAGTCGGCTTTCATGGGATTGTTTCGCCAACATCGCAAGCGCGAGTTCTTCCGCCTTGTCCATGCCTGATCGAAAACGGTAGCCGGTAGCCTCCAGACGAGCGGTCGAGAAGCGCATTCGCCAAAGCGGATTTCGCAGCGGCAGCGTGCGGAATCGTAAAAAGTCGTGCAGCCAGTCAACTATTCCCGGAACATTGACCGTCCAGTATCGACGATCGCCGGTTGCCGCAAATGCCTTTCTCATGAAATCGATATGGCGGGGATCTGGACGGCCGTCTTCCGCGAAATTGTAAACGTCGACACTGCCCGGATTGCCGACCCCTGCCAAGCCCCGCTCCATAAACCAGATAAGAGCATCGGACAGGTCCTCTACGTAAAGATGATGAGAATGGCGATGGGACGCAAGCAGGCGTTTGATGACGTTCCAGTCGCGGACGCCGATGATCTGAGAAAGATCAACTACGACGGCGGGACGCAAGATAACGTAACGGGCTTTTCCAGCAACACGCTTAATTGCCAGCTCCCCGGCAAGCTTGGTTCGGCCATATGCCCGGACATAGTCGAGTGCCCAATATTCCGATGCGACATCGCGGTCGGGGGTCAAAACTGGCGAATCTTCGTCAACCGTCACGGTAGAACTGCTGCCATATACCGCGACTGAGCTCGTATAGCAGAAAACCCGGATACCGGCGTCTTCTGCCGCCCGGGCGAGTCGCTCGGTCGCCTCGGCATTAACGCCGATCATGCGCTGCATGTTTCCGAGCTCGGCAGCCAGGTGCAGGACGGCTCCGCACCCCTCCACCAGTTCGGCGAGATCACGGTCGGTGGCGAAATCGATCCTGCGCCAATCTACGTTTGCGGGAAAAGGGCGGGAAGGCATTAAAGCTTTCGAGGTTGTCGCGCGAACAGAATAACCCCGTTCCACAAGATCGGCGACGACCACGCGGCCAATCCGTCCCGTCGCGCCGGTGACCAGGATGATCTCACCCGACATTGGCCCGAACCTCCACCGGCGTAGATCCGATCCTGACCATTTTGAGATGGTCCGCCAGTCTGACGGCCATCGCAACGATCATCTGGGTTGGATTGCAATGCCCGACCGTTGGAAAGACGGAGCTTCCTGAGACGAACAGGCCGGAAACCCCATGAACCTCACAGTTGACATCCACGACTCCTTGTCGCGCGTCGTTTGACATGCGGGTTGTACCAGTCGGGTGGGCGACATCGACAAAGGTAGCGGGAATTGGCGCCTTGTCCTTCACCCATTCAGCAAGCCTCGGCTTGGCAAGCCCGATCCTTTCGAATTCGGAGGCGATCAATTCCGCCATGCGGTGCATGGTGCGAGCCTCATAGGGATGGCTCCGCCAATCTACCTTAGGAAGTCTCATTCCCAGTCGGTCGCGACGCTCAGACAGTGTAATCCGGCTGTCGGGATCTGGAACCTGCTCGCACATGCAGTCGAGAGACAGTTGCTGGAGTTTCCTTGGGAGCCCGTTACGGGCTCCAAAATAGTCGATCGCGCCGCGCAGCAGCAGGGGGGCGTTGCGCAGAACGCTTGTTGCGTCCTGTGGCAGGCGAGGTTTTCCTGCGGAAAACCGTCGCAGCGCGTCCCACGGATCGTCGGGGGAAAGCACCTCCCCAAGCCACCCCGCACAATTCAAGAGCTGCTCCCGCCGTTGCGTTTCCGGGCTCAGCCTTAGACCGGCCCGGAAAAAGTGGCCCTGAACGTTGTAGCGACCGAAGCGCCGTTGCAAGCTCGCGGAACCCCTGAGCTCGAAAAGACCGGTGGGGCCACGAAGATGGTCCATCAGGTAGCGTCCGACCTGGTCATGGTCATTTCCCAGACCGGCGCGGCCCTGAGGCCCGGAATTCAGCAGAATCCTCGCATTCTCAATGCCTCCCGCGCAAAGCACGACCGTCGTAGCGGCAAGTGTGTGGCGGCGCCCGTCCAGCGTTGCATACTCAAGTCCCTGAACGGACATTCCAGATTCGACGCTTAGAACCCGCAAAGCCGTCGCGCCAGTGACCAGCGTGACGTTGTTGCCCAGTTGATCACGCAGATGCCGCCCAAAACGCATATATTCGAACGGGTAGGATTCGGCGATGTCCCGGCTGAACTGCCAGAAGAACGGGAGCAGGAGTGAGCGGTCGACCTCCGATACGGGTGCTGCGCGATTGGCGATGCTCCAGAATCTATCGTCACTGAAGCCGCGCCCTATCGCCAAACCTAAATGTTCCGCGCTTCTATCCAGATAGGGGTCGATTTCCTCCATGGTGAGCGGCCAACCGGAATGGGGGATCCAGGCCCGGCTTTCGAAGTCGATTTCGTCGAAGCCTACGCAACGCCCGCCCCAAGTGTGGGAGCTACCGCCGAGGATCCGATTGCGGACCGACCATTGATCCTTTGCACGAGGCCGCCCGACATTTTCTATTTCATTGAGAGCATCGATGCTTGGGTTTCGCTCCGTGCCGCCACTCTCGAGAACCACGATAGTCATCCCGGAGTCGGACAATTCGCGAGCCAGAGTGGCCCCTGCCGGTCCCGTGCCGACGATACAAAGATCGCATCGCAACAGAGGAAGTATCGAGGTGGTAGATCCGGAGTGTAACTCGATGGTCGCCATTTTGATTAGCACCTTTGCTAATAGTCTCGCGTAAGCAGGATCTGAACATTCAGTATCGAGCGGATGCGCGTCAGCAGGCTCTTCAAGGTCCAGCTTGCCACGCTGGTTGCACCTTCTCACGATAACGTCCTGCCAACCGCGTAGTCAGATTGAATTTCGCGCCTTGAGGCCCTCCCCGCGAAGCAAAAGAAGCGGTGCCGGGCCGCTATCGCTTGCAGGGCGACTTGCGGCCAATCCCGCGAGAATGAAAAATAGAAGCCCTAGATCGACGGTCGGGCCGGCAACCAGGGAGCCGACCAGCAGGCAAAAACATCCGTTGCGGGCAGATAGCTGTACGTCGGATATGAAAGAGCGCGGCGGCCGGTTGCCGGGCCTGAGAGACGTCAGCGCGAAAAGACAGAAGAATAGCGTACCTGGAACACCGACATTCGACAAAAGGGCAATCGGGAAACTGGAGGTGCGGGCAGTTCCAAGACCGACGCCAAGGCCATAGGTATCTGTAAAATTCTGCAGCCCGTAGCTATTCCAGGCACCGCGGGCAGCGGCCGAACTTGAGGTCGATTTGCTCAGGACAAGAAGGTCGACGTAGTTGTGAACCGTCGCATAGATGCTCTCTTGCAGGAGGATAAGAAGGCCGGCGAGCATGGCCAAAAGCGGGGCAAAGATAACAATGATGGTGCTGTGGCTGCTGCCAGTGCTTAGTCCACTGCGCAAGACAGCAGTCATGTATAAGATCAGCAGGCAAAAAGGTGCCGCAACAAGACCCGTCGAGGAGGTCGACAGAATAATGAGGCAGAGGGATGCGAGCGCGAGGACGCCTGACCAGTTTTCTCTGCGGCGACAAAGCCACATTGTGCCTGTGAACCCGAATATGCCGAGTGTCGTCCCTGCGAAGGCCGAAGCCTCAGGCCAAGAGCCTACGATACGCTTCATTCCGTTGACTTTGTCGTTCTCGTGAAACGTGTATTTGGCATTGCGGATAAACTGGAGCCAGTCCTGGACCCCGATTGAACTGCTCAGCAGGTCCAGAATAGCGAAGGCGACGTTGAAAGACGCATAAGCGATCAGTCCAATCACAAGCGCCTGAAAGCCCTTCGCCGTCGATCCAAGGGTAACGATCATTGCAAAACAAGCGAGGTCCGCGACCAGATAGATGGTTTGGGTGAGATTGCTGGAAACAGGTCCCAGCCGAACGACACCACTGCTGAGTGGATGCTCGGAAACACCGAGAGGAACGATGAGGCTGGCATCTGCAAACATCCTTGGCGAGAAATAGGCCGTGATCGCACCATAGACGACAAGGCATGCGAGCCAGAACCCGGGCTGACCGAAGGAAAGCGTATTAAAAACCGCTCTTGGCCCCTGCCGACGGCGGAATGCCGCGACTGCAACAAAGAAGAGGAAGAGATGCGCCGGTTGGACACTTGCTGAACCAAGGACAAAGGCCGCTGCGGCCCCGAGGAGTGTCATGACGACAAAGGCCTTGATTGTCGCGTCCTGTCCCAGTGCCGCGCAGTAGAACCCCAGCAAGATGGTGAAAACTCCAATGGGTTCAACTGCCATCGCCCGCGGCCCTGACTGGGATTGCTGTTCCCTTGATGGACGCTGGTACCTCGCGCTTGCCGGTAATCAGCGTTTTGAGCTTCAGGGCATGTTTTTCAACCGCATGCCAGGAAAATACCGCGAAGAGCAGAGTAACGGGAAGCGAAACGGCGATATTGAAATACCACTCGCGATATAAGGGAAACAGATGAGAAGCCGTCTGCTGAATTGGAAAGGAATAGAGATAAATGCCGTAAGAGTAGTCGCCGCTTCGGATCAGCTGATGCCTCGGCAGTCCCGTCAGCCCGACAGCCACCGTAACGTAGGCAATTGGAAAAGCTGCGAAGAAAGGCGCGTAGGGAAGATTGAGCATCACAAATGCCAGTAATGCGGCTATAACCGTCCGGAGCCTGGTGATGATGATGCGATCTCTGTAGATGAACAGGACAACGCCGGCGAGAAAGCTCAGGAGCAGGACCCGTCCCGGAAGCGCACCATCCAAGGGAAGATCAGCAGCGCCGCGATAGAGGTCGCGCCCGAACACGGCAAGATGGGCCAAGATTACAGCTGCCAAGAGAAGCCGACGCCAGAAAACCACTCCCGTAGCGGCGAGAACCGTAAGCGCGATGTAACATTCAAGTTCGTATGGGATCGTCCATAGCGATACGTTTACCGCCTGAAAGAACGGGTTGTCCCGAAATACACCGGGCAGCAGATAGTGAATGTGCCCCATGATATTCCAGAAATACGAGAGGAACTCCGGATCCGAAAAGTAGACCCGAAGCGGCAATGTCGTAAAAATCGGGCCAAGCAGTAACGCACAAAGAGTGACTTCGACGGCGAGCGCAGGAACGAGCCTTAGCGCACGCAGTCCAAGAAAGCGGCCGAGGCTGCGAGTGCGAAGCAGACTCGCGCTGACCAGAAAGCCGCTTAAAGCAAAGAAGGCCGGGAGGACAAAGGTGATCATCCCCCGCAATGGCGGCTCGAAAAGGAACACCTCTCCAGCCTTCCCATAGGAAACCGCAAAGCTGTGTATGCACAAGACTGAAATTGCCAGCGCTATTCTGAGGTAATCGAACCCGCTGGTGGCGCCACTGTCAAACCGTTCGCCAATCGACATAATATTCTCCTGGGACGCGCATCAGTTGATGCTAGGGAATACTGCGCTGCATTGCACAATAACTCTGATGCCCAGCCTTGCAAAGTTAAAATTTCATTAAAGCTGCGAATTTTTCCTTTTTAGTTAAACGAGACACGAACCCTTCTGGCTAACTGCCAGAATATTCGAGTATTTTTAGGTTTTTCAGCCATTTCAAAGAACCGCCTTCTGCCGAAATATCATCCATTCTGGCTACTTCACTATAGACCTTTTGGACTATATTGACGCATTTCACTACATTCGCACTTGCAAAAAGGCTTTTGCCGTGGGAGGCTCGTGCGGGCAACGGGGAAATAGACCATGAAGCGTTTCCTGAAACTCATGTATGCTCCCTGCATCTATCTACGCATGCTCGCGGCTACACTTGCCTTTTCGATCATAAGTCTTGTTCAGACGAGCTCGATTACGATTTCCCTATACTATGGCATTATTTGCCTGCTTTTGATGCAGGCCGGGTATCTCGGGGGTGTCCTGTTCATGATCTGGCGCGAACCTCGCTCTATCGATCAAAACGCGGATGCTCCAACCGCGCTCTGATTTCGGCTGGGGCCGAAAACTTCGTTCTGGAAAAAACAGTATTCCAAAGAGTTCTCATGAAATTTGGAACGAGTGGACTTCGTGGGCTTGTCGAGGATCTGGCGGGACGGGCGTCGGTTGTTTATGCGCAGGCTTTTGCGCGGCATCTTCTGGAAACGGGTGCTGCGAAGCCGGGGGGACTGGTGCTGGTGGGGCGGGATTTTCGTGCCTCGAGCCCGGGCATTGCCGCGACCTGCATCGGCGCGCTTTCCCGTGCCGGCCTGTCGCCGGTCGACTGCGGCGCGTTGCCGACACCGGCGCTTGCGCTTTACGGGCTGAAGCTCGGCGCCGCCTCGCTGATGGTGACCGGATCGCATATTCCAGCCGA